>CAVKCP010000087.1:0-11454 GCA_963654815.1 Lachnospiraceae bacterium
CTGATTTTCAATGTGCGCTATGTAATGGCGTAAGAAAGTGATGAAGTCAGGAAATTTGCCCCTGTAAGGGGCGCATATTTCAATATTACAATGAATTATGCGCCCCCTACAGGGGCAAAAACATATAACGCTTTGACAGATAGGGGCAAGCCCCTATCCTATATTATGCCGTCCCTACGGGACTATGAGTTGCAGATTATATACACATGCTATTGTGCCACACCTCATAATGTGAGGCAGCGATTTCATACACACGCTATTATGTCACACCTCATAATGTGGGGCGGCAGTTGCGTGCCCATTTTGGCACACGCGTTTTCAGCGCATTTGTGGTTGGCCATCGGTGGGCACAATGCTTTCTATATAGCGACAGAGTATGCCGATGCCCTTCACGTTGTCGCCACCTTGCGGGATTATCACGTCGGCATATCGCTTGGTGGGCTCAATAAACTGGTCGTGCATGGGTTTAAGCACCTTCAAGTAGCGGTCTACCACCATCGATACGGTGCGTCCACGGTCGATAATGTCGCGCTGGATGTTGCGTATGAGACGCTCGTCGGAGTCGCAGTCAACAAAAATTTTCAAGTCCATCATGTCGCGCAGCTTCTTGTTGAGCAGCGTCATTATGCCCTCTACTATTATCACCGGCTTCGGGTCAACATGCACTGTGTCGGGCAGGCGGTTGCATTTCAGATATGAATAGGTGGGCTGCTCAATGGCAACGCCGTTGCGCAACTCGTTTATCTGCTTTATGAGCAGTTTCCAGTCGAAGGCATCGGGGTGGTCGAAATTTATGGCATGGCGTTCCTCGTCGGTCATGCCTGTCGTGTCGTTGTAATAAGAGTCGAGCGGCACCACTGCCACATGATGTGGCGGCAATGCCTCTACTATTTTTCTCACTACTGTTGTCTTTCCCGAACCGGTGCCTCCGGCAATTCCGATTATCGTTATCTTGTCTGACCGTTTGTCCATAATATATTAATAATGTGTAAAGTCGTGTCGTTTAAGGTGTGTTACAGAAATCACACGATGTGCATCTCGCCGAACATGGCGGCATAATACTCGGCCTTTTTTTCCACCTTCATGGGATAGGCCCGCGAACTGCTCGGCATGCGGTAGAGGCGCAGCGTGCGCCCACAGCAACCGAAATCCACCCAACTGCCAACCTTTGGCTGATGGGCTATCGCGAAGGTCTGGCACAGCACGTCGGTGGCTTTTTGCCCGGTTGTCACCACCGCTTCGCACTCAGGCAACGCGCCAATCATGGCATTGAGGTCGGTGGGTTCAACAATCTCAAGGTCTTCGTCAGACGCGGTGTTCTTCAGTCTGCGCACGGCACAAGCCGTGTCATACATGCCTATGCGGTGCTGGGTGAGGAAATGCACGATGTCAACGAGGCGGTAGGTCTTCGCGTCGATATCGACGAAATGGTTCTTTTCGCCGAAGAAGCACAGTCCGAATATGCGCCACATGTCGTTGGTGAAATTGGGGTAATAGAATTTCATGGCCCAACGGCGTTGCGACGGCGGGAAGCTGCCGAGCATAAGCATGCGGCAACCCGCCGGAAGAAACGGATCGAAGGGATGCCTTTCAACCGGCACCCCTACCCCACTGTCTGACGTTGCTACGTTGGCCAATGGTGCATCGGCATTCTGCCGCCCGCTCATTTCTTTTCCTTCAACAGATAAACCACCACCGGCAAGTGGTCGGAATAGCCGTCCTGCCACACTCCGCCAGCCGTGGTGCGCTTGGGATAGCCCTTGTATTTTCCTTCGGTCTGGAACAGATAAGGCCGTGTGAATATCTGGCACGACCAGTATTTGAGTGTGGAGTAATCCTTCGCGCCGTTTTTATTCAGCATGTTTGGTGTTACAACAATCTGGTCGAAGAGGTTCCACGAACCGCTGTAACACAGTGTGCCGCGTCCCTCTTTGGAAAGAATGTTATACCACGGGTTATACATGTCGCCGCTGCCCACCTTGTCGATGTCGGCCTTGGCCGACAAAGCCTCGTGCATGCTCTTGTCGGTTGGGTCGTCGTTCATGTCGCCCATGACTATAACCTTGCGTTTGCTGTCGGCCTGCATGAGCGAGTCTTTAATGGCACGCACCTGCCGTGTGCCCAGTTCGCGGTAGTATGACGACGAGAAACGGCTCGGCAAGTGGCACACAATCACGGTGAGCGGTTCGCCGGCAAGGGTGCCGCTCACGGTGAGGAAACCGCGCGTTATGAAATTGCTGTCCTTAGGTTCTTCGGTGACGTAGGGGTGAAGTTTCACGTCGTTCACGGTGAAAAGGCTCGGGTTGTAGAGCATTGCGCAGTCGATGCCGCGCTTGTCGGGGCCCTCCACATGCACATATTTGTAACCGCGAGCCTTGAGTTCGGGTTCAGCGGTAAGGTCGTCGAGCACCTTTGAGTTCTCCACCTCGCTCATGCCTATTATGGCGCAACCCACACCGGGCAGTTTGTCGGTGCCCATGTCGGCAAGGGCGCGCGCCATGTTGTGCAGCTTGTGGGTGTATTTGAGTTCGGTCCAACGGTAAGACCCCGACGGAAGGAAATCGTAGTCGTTCTTGCCCTCGTCGTGATTGGTGTCGAATAAGTTTTCCTGATTGTAGAAACCTACGGCATAAGCGACAAACTGCCGTGCCGAAGCCCCGAGCGCGATGAGAAAAATCACCGCCAGGAGCATTATTTTCCTTATACTATGCATATTTAAATTTGTATTGTTTCGGTAGACTGTAATCCTTGCATTGTTGGGGTGCGGCACGCTGCATGGCGTGTTTCGACTGCAAATATACTCCAATTAATCTGAAAATTTGGCATAAGAAACGCCAAAATCGCATTTTCACAATAATTTAATTACGGTGAAAAACAAATCTGTGCCGGGCAAAGCAAGTCTTGCATCAGGCTTGCAGCATATGCAGCACGCGCGTGCATCGCATGGTGCACACACGCGCATCGGCCGCCGCACGCCGCCGCAAATATAGTTTACACACGGAAAATGCGCAGAACTACTGCGCCAACACATAGTTTACGACAGACATAAAACCTATAAGTATGTATCATTTATGCGTTGCGTTGCGCAATTTACCTTCTTCTTCGCGCCGAAGACTGTGCTGCAAAGGGCTTTAACCAAAAAATAACATTAAAAACTTTTTTTATCAGAATTTATTTCTTTACTTTGCAAGAGATATTAAAATTACATAATTTACTACCACATGCAGAAAAAGCTTAATTTAGCAGTGATTGCCATGTGCTATGCGCCCATAGCCTATGCACAGACCGACTCACTGGCGCACGTGAGTGACGCTGTGAGCGAATCGGCATTCACATTCACCGAAGCGCAGCTGGGAGAAGACGACGACATGTCGCAGAACGTGACACTCATCAGTTCGAACACCAACATCTACGCCAACGAGGTGGGCTACCTTTTCTCGCCGGTACGCTTCCGCTACCGTGCGTTCGACCAGAAATTCAACGGCGTGTTCATCAATGGCGTGCCTATGAACGACATCGAGAGCGGGCAGTTCCGCTACACCCTCGTGGGAGGACTCAACAACCAAACACGCAATAAGGAATTTTCGCTGCCGTTTGAAAGCAACACGTTCGCCTTCAACGAAATGGGCGGCGTGAACAACTACAACTTCCGCCCGGCAGCAATGGCAGCAGGACACCGCATAACTCTTAGCGGTGCAAACCGCAACTACACTCTGCGCGGAATGTACAGTTACAGCACCGGACTCACCGACAAGGGGTGGGCTTTCAGCGCAGGTGTGTCTTACAGATGGGCCAACCAAGGCTATGTGGAGGGCACTTTCTATAATTCGCTTTCCTATTTCCTCGGACTGCAAAAGGTGTTTGCAGGCGGACGCCACAGCATAGCACTTTCTACATGGGGCAACCCCACCGAACGCGCTTCGCAGGGAGCCGGCACCGACGAGGCTTACTGGCTGGCCAACGACCGCTACTACAACCCCTACTGGGGCTACCAGAACGGCAAGAAGCGCAACTCACGCATCATCAACGACTATTCGCCAAGCGCAATACTCACATGGGACTGGAAAATGGACGACAACTCCAAGCTCACCACGTCGCTCTTCGGCAAATACAGCATGTACAAGAGCACAAAGCTCAACTACAACAACACCGAAAACCCGCAGCCGAACTACTGGAAGAACCTTCCGAGCAGCTACTACGACGTGTGGAACACCGAGGACGACTCTTACCGCACTTCGGAAGCTCTCGCCGGATGGCGCAACGCCGTTGACTTCTGGAAAGCCGACAAGGCCAACCGACAGATAAACTGGGATCGCCTGTATGCCGCCAACAAAACGGTGTCGGAGCAGGGCTATGATGCCATGTACTACATCCAGGCCAAGCACAACGATGCCCTCACGGTGTCGTTGGCATCGACGTTCAACCACCAGATAGACAAGAACAAAAGCATAAACATAGGTGTAGTGGCCGCCACCAACAAGGGCATGCACTACCAGACAATGGACGACCTGCTCGGAGCCGACCATTTCACCAACATCAACAACTATGCCTTGGGAATGTACTACAACGAGAACTCGCCCGAAATACAGTATGACCTGAACAATCCCAACGCCATTGTGAAGGTGGGCGACAAGTTCGGCTACAACTACAACCTGATGGTGAACAACGCCAAACTGTGGTCGAGCTACTCAGAAAACTTCGGCAACCTCAACTACACGATAGCCGCAAAGATAGGCTACACGAGCATGGAGCGCAACGGAAAAATGCGCAACGGCCTTGCCGCCAACTACTCTTACGGCAAGAGCGGAGTGGCCGAATTCATCGACGGAGGCGTGAAATTCGGTGCCAACCTGAACATGGGCACTGGTGGAACGATCTCGCTCGGACTGGGTTATGAGCACCGTGCACCGCAGGCACGCAACGCTTTCGAGGCTCCCGAAATAAACAACAACTTCGTGGCCAACCTGAAGAACGAGCGCATATTCAGCTCGGAACTTGGCTACCAGTATGAAAACGCGTGGCTGCACGCCAACGTCAACGCCTATTACAGCCGCCTCACAAACGTGACCGACTGGCAGAACTTCTTCTTCGACGACGAGAACTCGTTCACATACGTGTCGCTCACCGACATGAAGAAAGAATACTACGGCGTTGAGGCAGGCTTGAAATTCAAGGTGACAAGCGCATTCGACATCAAGCTCCTCGGCACTATTAGCGAAGCAAAGATTATAAACAACGCCAAGCTGAGCTACATGAAATCGTCGAATGGCACCGAAATCACCGACGACAAGATTTACAACAAGGGCATGCGCGAGTCGGGCACGCCGCTCACCGCAGCAAGCCTCGGTCTGAGCTACCACCAGAACGGATGGTATATCGATGCCAACTGCAACTACTACGACCGCATCTACCTCTCCTACTCGCCCAACTATCGCTACGAATCTACACTGGAGAACCGCAAATCGGCAGGACAAACCGTCTACGACTTGCAGGGTAACGTGCTCGAGTCAGCCATAAGCCAGGCCAAGGGACATGGCGGTTTCATGGTGGACTGCTCGATAGGACGCAGCATCTATCTCAAGCACGGATCGCTTTCGATAAACCTCTCGGTGACCAACGTGCTCAACAACCGCGACATTGTGACCGGCGGCTACGAACAAAGCCGAAGCGACTACTCGGGAAGCGGCGACAACACAAGCAAGCGCGCCTACTCGTTCTCGAAGAACCCCATGAAGTTCTATGCCTACGGCACCAACGGAATGCTGAACATCACTTATAAATTCTAAACAAGAAAGCAATGAAGAAAACGATGAAATATCTCGCCCTCGCAATGCTTGCCCTAATCGCCACAACGACAGTCACATCGTGCATGGACGACGACTGGAAAGACCCCACCGGCGATGTGTCGCCCTATGGCAACAACAGCTTGCAGGAGCACAACGTTATATCGATAGCCGACCTGAAGGCAAAATATGCCAAGGCGCTGAGCCAGCAGAACGACACGACACGCATCACCGACGACATTCAGATTAAGGGACGCGTGGTGAGCACCGATGCCGGCAACAACATCTCCAACGAAATAGCCGTTGATGACGGCACGGGAGCTATACTTATATGCATAACCGCACGCGGCCTTTACAAAATCTACCCCGTTGGACAGGAGGTGCTCATTAGCCTCAAAGACCTATACATAGGCACTTACGGCTACCAGCCGCAGATAGGCACTCCCTATACAAGCACCAGCAAGTCGGGCGTGAAGCGCACATACCCGAGCCGCATAAACTTCAATACGTGGCAGTCGCACTTCCGCAACATCGGCACAGCAGACAAATCTACGGTGACAGCCGAAGAGTTTGACCTCAGCAGAGTGAAGGATGCCAACTATATTGCCGAGAAATGCGGTAAGCTTATGACCTTCAAAAACGTAACCTTTGCCGAGGCAAGCGCAACAAAGCAGACTCCGTTTGCCACCGAATCAGAAGGTGTGGGCAACGGTAATGGCGTGAGCCGCTCACTCAACGGCTATAGCTCGAGCGTGCTCTGCGTGCGCACAAGCATCTATGCCAAGTTTGCATCGATGCCGCTACCCACCACTCCGGTAAACATTACCGGCATCGTGACACGCTACGGCAGCACCGTGCAAGTCCTGATACGCGAATATAGCGACGTGGAAACGATTAACTAAAAGCAACGACAACAAACAACGTAAAAAGAAAAAAAACAAAACTCGATATGAAAAAAATACAGTATCTGATGTTCGCCCTCATCATGGCGGCATTCACATTTGCAAGCTGCGAGGATGTTCCCCAACCCTATGAGACTCCCGACAGTGGCGACGACACACCCGCCATTGAAGAAGTGGCAACCGGCGAAGGCACCGTGGAAAGCCCGTTCAACGCAGTGGCTGCCAACAAATATGTAGAGGCAGGCGAAGGACTCGACAAAACCGTATATCTCACCGGCATCATTAGCAGCGTGAAAGAGTGCTCGGCACAATACGGCAATGCCTCGTTCTACATCACCGAAGACGGATCCACCGACAAGACAAGTTTCTATGTATATCGTGTGAAGGGTCTGGGCAACAACAAAATCGATGCCGACGACTATGTGAAGGTAGGCGACAAAGTGGTTGTGTGCGCTCAGCTCACCAACTACAACGGCACCTATGAAACGGCACAGAACACAGGCTACATCTATTCGCTCAACGGAAAGACCGACGGCGGCACTACCCCTGACGATGGTAAAGCAACCGGCGACGGCACAAAAGAGAACCCGTATAACAGCATCGCAGCCAACGAATATACATCAAGTCTGGCCGCCGACGTAAATTCCGAAAAGGACATTTATATCAAAGGCAAGGTGGTTTCGGTAAAGGAACAGTACAGCACACAATACGGCAACGCTACATTTTACATATCCGACGACGGCAAGGCCGACAACCAGTTCTATGTGTTCCGCGCACTTTACCTTGACAACCAGAAATACACCGAAGGCACAACACTCAACCCCGGCGACGAAGTGGTGGTGTGCGGTAAGGTTGTCAACTACAAGGGCAATACTCCCGAAACAGTGCAGGGCAAAGCCTATCTCGTTTCGCTCAAAAGCAACAGCGAAGGCGGTGACGACAGCGACGATACTACGGGCGACACAAGTGCAGCCAACGGCGACTTTGAATGCTGGGTGAACGGTGCTCCAAACAACTGGAAATCGTCTTCAACGGCAAGCAACGCCACACTGACCCAGAGCACCGATGCTCACGGCGGCAAATACTCGGTAAAGGTGGGCGGAAGCTCTGATGCCAACAAGCGTCTGGCCTACAAGGAACTCACGCTGAAAGCAGGCGAATACACCATGACTTTCTATGCTAAGGCAGCGACATCTACCGGAGCTTCGCTTCGTCCGGGTTATGCAACCGTTGTCAACGGAAAGATAAGCAGCGGCAGCGATTATATCTATGGTGACTACACAAACGACATCACCAGCACCGAATGGGTGAAGGTGAGCCACACATTCACGATCTCGGCCGACGGCACTTACTGTATAGTAATAATGAACGCGAAGAAACCGGGCGGCGATTTGCTCATCGACGACTTCACGCTTACCTTCGGTTCGGAGACAATCGTTAAGTAAGTTTTATATCGTCACCAAGCCAAAGACTGGCAATAAACGCTTCACATCCCCGTCGGTATCTTTTCTGAAATGCCGACGGGGATGTCTTTTACTATCAACAACAATCATTTTCAGCTATAAACACACATACTCTGCCAACAAAACAACTCCAAAATTTGCCCGAACAAGAAAAAAATCGTATCTTTGCAGCCGATTAAGCGCATAACAACGCGAAATTACTCAAACAAACATTCAAACATAATTAAAGAAATGAAAAAGGGAATCCATCCAGAAAACTATCGCCCCGTCGTATTCAAGGATATGTCCAACGGCGATATGTTCCTTACAAAGTCTACATGCAAGGCTACAGAGACAGTAGAGTTTGAAGGCGAAACTTACCCAGTAGTGAAAGTCGAAATCTCGAGCACTTCTCACCCGTTCTACACAGGAAAGAGCAAGCTCGTCGATACAGCAGGTCGCGTAGACAAGTTCATGAGCCGCTACGGAAAGGTTCGCAAATAAGACATAGATACACTTCCTACTTTATATAAGGACATTGAAAGTGTGTTCTTGCGTAGTTGCATATACGCCAGAACACACTTTCTTTTTGCTTACAAAACTGGAACAACCGCCACAAAACAGTCGGTATGATTTCTTTTGAAAGCCCTATCACACCATAACAAAAAGCATCTCCACTAAAAACCACGCCAAAATAGCATTATGCTCAAAACAATACACCCACACAAATTCACCGTCAAGACGCTACACTTCCTCGCCACATTGGCAATGGTTGTGGCCATGACCGCATGCGGCGACGACTCGGGCAACGGCAATGAAGGGGGCAATAGCAACAGCCCCAACGTAAACAGAAACACTGTCACTACCGACAACGCAGTGACAAGACTCGAATTTCCGCACCTTGCCGACTACAAAACAAATATTGTCATCGTGCACCGCACACCCGAAAACACATTCGACAAAGACCGCGTGAACTATGCAATAGAATGGGATTGCACCAAGAAGTCGCAGCGTTGGTCGTGCTATCAGATGCACAAGGGATACAACGGCAACTTCTCTCGCGTTGTAAACGAATATCCCAACGACCCTGACATCCCGAAGGAATACCGATGGGACAACGACTACATACGCGGATCAGGCTTCCAACACGGACACATCTGCCCCAGTGCCGACCGAACCTTTTCCTATCAGGCCAACTATCAAACCTTCTACATGTCGAACATGCAGCCACAATATGCTGCATTCAACGGCTATTCGGGCAGCAACCGTGGTCTTTGGCTTCGCATGGAAGGCAAGGTGCAGCAGTTGGCAAGCAACCTCGGCGCATCAGACACGATGTATGTGTGCAAAGGCGGATGCATAGACAACGAGGAATACATAATAAAGCGCATCGACAACAAGCTCATTGTGCCCAAATATTTCTTCATGGCTCTGCTCATGAAGACATCGCAAGGCTATTCGGCAATGGCCTTCTGGGTGGACCAAACAGCATCGTGGCGCATGGACGAGACACTCGCCCAGCATGCAATATCAATAGACGAACTTGAAAAACTCACCGGCATCGATTTCTTCTGCAATCTTCCCGACAAGATAGAGAGCGAGGTTGAGAAGAACTTCTACCCGAAGTATTGGGGGCTGCAATAACGCATCAAGCAGCGAAATACCCACATAAAGATAAAACCAACGTTGCCGTATACGGCAGCAACGCACAATACACGGTTTAAAGAATTCTACATGGCCCGCCCAAGAATTCTTTAAACCGTTTCTGTATATTCTACTTTTTCCGCACACCACAATCTATAAGGAAACAAATATCGAGAAAACCGTTTCCCTACCTCACCTCTTTATGCGGCTTACTGAAATCCAACCGGACAAAGGTAAAACCCAAGTTGCATATATACAAAAGCCTAATTGCTTAATTCTTCGAACCTAAGGACTCATATACAAAAGACAGATTGCATATATACAAAAAGAGGATTTCACTAAAAGTGAAATCCTCATAAACTTGTGACTCCGCTGGGATTCCTTGTGACTCCGGCGGAATTCCGTGGTGACCCATATAGGATTCAAATTTCTACGGCATTGATTCTAAGCGCAATAACCTATCAGTCAACACTTTCAATCCTCTATTGGTCTACCCTATTTCGGTAGGTATAATCTTTGATTTTACAAGCGTGTAACACCCGTGTAACACCATGGGTGTTTTCCCTTTTTTCTCGTATTTAGCCTTGAATAGCTATAATAAGATTAGTACAATTAATTAAAAGAACTCTTTAGCACCTTCCGTACGCTGGCGTACTGCCATGTACCTACGAAAAAGCACTTTTTGGTTAGTTAGTTATAGCATCCAACAGACTTTTCTTCTTCTTTGACATTACGTTGCAATACCTTTGCAACCGCTTACTCACCGGTGATGTGAGCGAAATAAATGCTTTGGGAGGATTGTGTTCTGACGAATAGCTACCTCATATAACCGATACAAAGGTACTAAGAATAAGTGGATTATCATCATTTCTCGACCATTTTCTTTACCTTAATATGTTATGGCAGATTGCTTTACCCGACGAATTCCCTTCCTTAGGCAAATTATTTAATCTTTCAACAACATCGCATAATGAGCAAAAAACATTATATGAGATGGATTCGCACCATCAACCTTGAAAACAACGCATCGCTGACAAGAGTAATCGAACCGGAAGAGGAACAATCTATCCGCAACGCCGCACATCGATTCAACAAGACCTACGGGTTTCATCGCGGCATCTTCGTGAGCGTACATTTTGAATGGGTAGACCGCACCATCACCATCGCCGCACGCATGAGAACGGATTGCAACCTGCCCCTGGGAACGACTATAAAATAAGGTATTATGCAACAACGCAACAAAAGAACAGACGTAAAGGTCACTATTCAGGACCTCAAACAGATGGTCATCGACTCGGAAGAGACCGTTTGGAACGTGGCGCAGCTCGCCGAACTTATCGGCACCACGCCACAAGCTATCAGAAAGCGCATCCTTCGCGGAGCTATTCCGGCTCACAAAGAAGGTCACTCGTGGTACATTCTCAAAAGCGAGTACATCAGTAATCTGAGAAGTAAATAACCTCATATAACTAAGTCCCTGCCATCCCACGTCGTGAGGACATTGGATGGTGGGGCATTTTTTTAGCCAATACGAAATATGATAAGACAAGAAATCATCGATGCCATAAATGAACGCACGGATATAGTGCAGATTATCGGAAGCCATGTGCAACTGCGGAAGTCCGGCGTTCGCTATGTAGGTTGTTGTCCGTTCCATAACGAGCGGACACCTTCTTTCTATGT
>CAVKCP010000088.1:0-11330 GCA_963654815.1 Lachnospiraceae bacterium
ATATAGGAGCCATAGCCGTTGGAGGAATGATATTCAATGTAATGTATTGGCTGTTCGGCTTTCTGCGTATGGGGACAAGTGGAATGACATCGCAGGCCTTGGGACAGAGAAACCTTACGGATGTTGTCAGACTGCTTGTGCGTTCCCTTGGGGTGAGTATGGCGATAGCGTTGTGTCTTGTCCTTTTACAATATCCCATACGTTTATTGGCTTTTAATATCATGCAGCCTACCGACAATGTCCGCCAATATGCAGAACAGTACTTTAATCTGCTGATATGGGGAGCACCGGCAATGCTGGGGCTGTATAGTTTTACGGGATGGTTTATCGGTATGCAGAATTCCCGTTTGCCTATGATTGTGGCAATTGCTCAGAACGTAGTGAATATAGCGGCAAGCCTGTTCTTTGTATATGTATGTGGACTGAAGGTGGAAGGCGTTGCGCTCGGCACGCTCGTTGCCCAGTATTCGGGGTTCTTTATGGCTATTGTAATGTGGCTTGTATGTTATGGTAAGATAAGAAAACACTATAAGGGAGAAGGCGTGTTTGCATTGCGGCAGATGAAATACTTCTTGAAGGTAAACCGCGACATATTCTTCCGCACCCTTTGTTTGATATGCGTAATGTTGTTCTTTACATCGGCCGGTTCGTGGCAGGGAGAAACTATACTTGCGGTAAACACGCTGCTGATGCAGTTTTACATGATATTCTCTTATTTCATGGACGGTTTTGCTTATGCCGGCGAGGCTATCAGCGGCAGATGCTATGGCGCAAATAATCAGAAAGGACTGCATACTGTTGTGAAGAACCTTTTTGTTTGGGGAGCGGTAATGACAGTGTTTTTCACCTTGTTATATCTATTAGGAGGTGAGTGGTTCTTGTCTTTGCTGACCGACGAGAAAACTGTCGTTGCGGCAGCAGGCGAATATTCGTTGTGGGTATTGCTAATGCCGTTGGCAGGTGTGGCGGCATTTATATGGGATGGCATCTTTATAGGTTGCACCAAGACGAGAGGTATGCTTCAGTCGATGTTCCTGTCTTCTGCAATCTTCTTCATTATATATTTTGCATTCCGCCAGTATATCGGAAACCATGCTTTATGGCTTGCTTTCCTTTCCTATATGCTGACAAGGGGTGTGGCGCAGACTCTGCTTTGGAAAATGGCCTCTTGAGCGGTAGGTGCGCAGCATTTCCTCACCAGACATTGATGTCTTTGTCGAGAAGAAAAGTTTGAGCTTTCCGTTCGGCATAACCCAAATGACAAGATGCACTTTCTGCTTCAATGCCTTCAATATGCATTTCTTCCATACGTGTGAGGTCAAGTTTCTTGTAATCAATCTAAACGATTACATTAGAATTAACATAGTTTCGTAAAATCATAAAACGTTCCCATAATTGCATAACAGTCCATTTTATGCAAAGCATTACCTTTGCGTCATGGAAAAGAAAATACTACCTGTTGTTGGAATGATGTGTGCCGGATGTTCGGCCAATGTCGAACGCTGCCTTGGTAAGGTCAAGGGTGTGGCTTCGGTATCGGTTTCCTTGCCCGGACGCACGGCTCTTGTGGAATACGACGAGACCGTGGTGACTCCGGCAATTATGAAGGAATCCGTTGACAGAATGGGCTACGAACTCATCATCGACGACGACATTCGTGTAGAGACAATAGATCGTATCAACCGCAAGAGGCTTTGCCGCAAGATGTGGCTGTCGTGGTTTTTTGCGATATTGGTAATGTCTATATCAATGAAATGGATTGATTTGGGCGGCAACGAAGGCTTTGCCAACCAGACAATGCTCATTGTTGCGATGGCCAACATGATATATTGCGGACGGCAATTCTATGTGAATGCGTGGCGGCAACTGCTCCACCGCACTGCAAATATGGACACGCTCGTTGCTCTGAGCACCTGCATTTCGTTTGCATTGAGCGTGTTCAACACGTTTTGGGGAGATGTGGTTTGGACACCGCGAGGCATTGTTTGGAACACTTACTACGACGCTTCGGTTATGATTATAGCCTTCGTGCTCACCGGACGAGTGATCGAAGAACGCGCGAAAGGCAGCACAGCATCGGCCATAAAAGCCTTGATGGGACTTGTGCCAAAGACTGCCCGCGTGGTGACTGGCAGTGGAGTGGAAGAGATTCCGCTCGCCGCGCTTGTGCAAGGCGATGTTGTCGAGATACGACAGGGCGACAAAGTACCCGTCGACGGAACCGTAACCGAAGGTGAAGCGTATCTGAACGAGGCAATGATTACCGGCGAACCGGTGGCCGTGCGTAAGCTGGCCGGAAGCAAACTGCTTGCCGGAACAACCGTAAGCAAGGGCACTTTGCGCTTCCGCGCAGATCAGGTTGGCCACGCAACGGTGCTTGCCGGAATGATACGCACGGTGCGCGAGGCGCAAAATTCAAAGGCCCCCGTGCAGCATATAGTTGACCGTGCCGCAATGGTTTTCGTGCCGTGTGTTATTGCACTGTCGTTGCTCACGCTCCTACTATGGCTTACAATAGGCGGAAGCAAACTTTTGCCCGAAGCCATACTGTCGGCCACATCGGTGTTGGTAATTGCTTGCCCGTGTGCAATGGGGCTTGCCACGCCCACGGCTCTTATGGTGGGCATAGGCAAGGCAGCACGTTGCGGCATCCTTGTGAAGGACGCTACTGCAGTGGAACAAATGCGCAATGTAGATGCAATAGTTATTGACAAGACCGGAACGCTTACCATTCCTGCTCCCGATATAGACTTCCTTAATTCAGAAAATCTGCGTCCCGAACAGCGCGAGACGCTGAAACCGCATGCCGCCGAGGCCATTGCCGCATTGCAGGCAAAGGGTGTTGACGTGTGGATGATGAGCGGCGACAACGAGGAAGCCGTGGCGTTTTGGGCCGGAAAGGCCGGCATCGCGCACTATACAAGCAAAGCCTTGCCCGACGACAAAGAACGCCTTGTGCGCAAACTGCAGGCCGATGGCCACACGGTGGCAATGGTTGGCGACGGAATAAACGACAGTCAGGCTCTTGCATCGGCCGACGTGAGCATCGCAATGGGGCGTGGCACCGACATAGCAATGGACGTGGCGCAGGTGACACTCATGGGCGATGACTTGCGGCACATACCCGAAGCCATGGAAATCTCGCGCCGCACGGTGTCGATGATAAGGCAGAATCTGTTCTGGGCATTCGTCTACAACATCGTGAGCATACCTCTTGCAGCCGGCTTACTGCGCCTGTTTGGCATCGATTTCCAAATCACCCCGATGTGGGCAAGTGCCCTTATGGCTTGTTCGAGCGTGAGTGTGGTGGTAAACAGTCTGCGGTTGAAGTATGTGCGGTGACATGTTTTTTGAATAATGTGCACAACCTTGCACATGCAACAACGCCCTTCCGTCGTGCAGTGACAGTCACTGTGGCGGAAGGGCGTTGTCGTTTTGTAAAGTTACGGGTAGTTGCCGGAGCCGCGTCAGAACCTCGGCTGGTGAGCGTTGTTGCTAGGAATGTCGCCCAAACCGGGGCCGGTGGGCATTTGTTTGCGGCTTGGCATCCACACGTTCTCAAACGAAACCTGGATGCTCATGGTGCTGTTCACGTTGTATTTCACTGCTGCACCGATGCGGTCGCCAATGGCTCTCATGTCGTAGAGAGAGTAGGGGGCACCGCCGTAAAGACCGCCTCCGTAGTTGTTGGTGAGCGATTTCTGCCCGTAGATGTATGCTTCCCAACGGTCGTTGAACTTATATCCCACGACAGCCGTAAGTCCGGCATCGCGGTAACTGTCGTGCGCCCAATACACATTGTTAAGATATCCGCCCACGGCCACCGACAGATGGTTGTTCACCGGGAGTGCATACATCAGCGAGATGTTCTGTCCGAACCCAACGCCGCCGCGTGCTCCGCGCCCGAACTGTGCGAATACCGACGCGCCGACATTCATGTTCAGGCCTGGATGCAAGTCCCAGTTTCCGCATCCGCCCCATGCCATTGGATAGGCACAAGGCGGACACACCTGCCCGTTGCCGTTGACTTCGGGCAAGTGAAGGGTGTCGGTTGCTTGGCGTTCAAGCATTCTGCGGCGTATTCCCCGTGTGGGTTGTATGCGCTGCAAAGCCGAGTCGTCGAAGCGTGCGGCAAATCTGTCGTCGGCTGAATATTGCCCGTAGCTATCGTCTTCGGTGTCGGTTGCATTCCCCGAAGGCATGGTCATTTGCGTGGGGCGGTCGTCGCTTTGACGCACACTCTGTGCCTGAGTTCCTGCCGCAGTGGCCAACAGCAGTGCGGCCAACATTATTCTCGTGCCTGTTTTAGTGTCCATTTCGTTCTTTTCACCTTGTTCTCCGGCGGCTTCGATGCCGAGACAGCATCGTGCCGCCGCTTGCATTTGCAAATATAGCCATTATGGGTGTAAACGTATGTGGTTTTCACGCACTTTAATAATATTTCCCTAAAATTTGGTTTCACGCGCGCGCTTGTCTGCAACTGTGCCCCAAATTGAGAAATACAGATGAAGCATTGTCAAAAAACAGTTGTGCCGACGTTGCTCAATATGGATAAAAACGAGTAAATTTGCAATATGAAAAAACATATAATGCTGATATTTGCCGCTCTCATTATGGGCATTGTCTCGATGGCGGCACAAGAGAACTACAAGACCGTAGGCGACATTTCCTACACAGTGAAAACCGACAAATATGCCAAGGAAAGGCTCAAACTCGATGTCTACTACCCCGAGGACAAGACCGACTGCCCCGTTGTGGTGTGGTTTCATGGCGGTGGATTAACGGCAGGATCGAAGCAGATACCCGAGAAAATCAAGGGAAAAGGCATGGTGATAGTGGGCGTAAACTACCGGTTGCTGCCTAATGTAACAATAGACAAATGCCTCGACGACTGCGCCGAAGCCGTGGCTTGGGTGTTCAAGAACATCAGTCGGTATGGAGGTTCAACAAAAAAGATATTCGTTTCGGGCCATTCTGCCGGCGGATACATCACGATGATGCTTGGAATGGACAAGCAATGGCTCGCGAAGTATGGCGTTGACGCAAACGAAATAGCCGCGCTCATCCCGTTCAGCGGCCAGGCAATAAGTCATTTCGCCTACCGCACGATGAACGGGATAGGCAACTTGCAGCCCACAATCGACCGTTTCGCGCCGCTTTATTGGGTGCGCAAGGACTGTCCGCCGATGACTCTCATCACTGGCGACCGCGAGTTTGAACTCTTCGGACGTTATGAAGAGAATGCATTGCTGCTGCGTTACATGAAGCTTGCGGGCAACACCACTACCAAACTTTATGAACTTGGCGGCTACGGCCATGTGTCGATGGTTGAGCCTGCGTTCCACATCATGCTGAATGCAATCAACCATAGGCTCGGACTTAAGGTTGAGCCGTAGGCCCGTTACACCATAATGCATCGGCAATCATACGCCGGAATGCACAAAGAAAAAGGCAAGTCACGCTATCAAAGCTGCGTGGCTTGCCTTTTTCAGTATGTGGGTTTTCAGCGTTTTCAGTCTTCAATCGCGCCGATAATCTCGCTTACCGACGAGCAACCGTGGCGGTCGAGCCAGTCGTTTATGCCGTCGCGTACCTTTATAGTCACTGCCGGGTCGAGGAAATTAGCCGTTCCTATCTCTATTGCCGATGCTCCGGCCATGAGAAATTCAATGGCATCTTCGGCCGTGCAGATGCCTCCCAAGCCCACAACGGGTATCTTGACGGCCTTTGCCACCTGCCACACCATGCGCAAAGCAACGGGTTTCACCGCCGGACCGCTGAGGCCTCCGGTGGATATACTCAGCAGCGGTCGCCGCCGTTCAATGTCGATAGCCATGCCCATGAGCGTGTTGATGAGCGACACCGAGTCGGCTCCTTCGGCCTCACATGCCTTTGCTATTTCGGCAATGTCGGTCACATTGGGCGACAATTTCACAATAAGTGTCTTGTGGTAACGTTCTCTCACGGCCTTCACCACGCTCGCTGCGCCCTGGCAAGTCACGCCAAACGCCATACCGCCCTGCTTCACGTTGGGGCAGGAGATGTTGAGCTCGATGGCCGGGATGCGGTCGAGTGCGTCGATGCGTGCGGCACATTCGGCATAGTCGGCAGGCGAAGAACCGCTCACGTTGACTATCATGTTGGTGTCGATGTCCTTTATTTCGGGATAGATGTGGTTGCAGAAATAATCCACTCCCTTGTTCTGTAGCCCCACACAGTTGAGCATTCCCTGAGCCGTTTCGGCCATGCGCGGGTAGTCGTTGCCCTCGCGCGGGTGCAGGGTAGTGCCTTTCACTATTATTCCGCCTATGCCGTCGAGGGGCACGAAGTCGGAAAACTCAACGCCATATCCGAATGTTCCCGATGCAGTCATTACCGGGTTCTTCAGTTTCAAACGGTTTATCCTTACGCTTAAATCTGCCATAACAGTTGTTTTATGTTCATTACCGGCCCGTCTTTGCACACGCACTGGTTGCCTTTCGTGGTTTTTTCAACGCAGCAGAGGCACGCCCCCACGCCGCATGCCATTTTGTTTTCGAGCGAAACCTCGCACTCGATGCCGTTCTTGTAGGCATAGCGTGCCACGGCCATCATCATGGGCTTCGGTCCGCAAGTGTGTATCATGTCGAAGCTTTCGGCGGTGAGCACCGTGTGGTTGGTCACAAAACCGCGTTCGCCCAACGACCCGTCTTCGGTGGTTATAAGCACCCGTCCCGTCTGTTCAAAGAGGTCGCGTTCAAGCACATCTGTTGCAGTGCGTGCACCGAGCAGGAATGTCGGTTCGCCACCGGCGGCCTTAATAGCCCTTCCTAAGTAGAGCAATGGAGCCACGCCAACGCCTCCGCCCACGAGAAGATGCCTCGTTCCCGGTGCCGACGGCATGGTGAAACCGTTGCCGAGCGGCAGCACGCAGTTGAGCGTGTCGCCCGCTTTGAGTTGCTGAAGGCGGCGTGTGCCGTCGCCTACGGCTGCCACCAAGAGCCAAAGCTCGTTGCGCTGGCGGTCTACATTGTTTATAGATATGGGGCGGCGCAGGAATGTCGCGGGCGAATTGTCAACGCGCACCTCGACAAACTGCCCTGCCGTCATCTCGGGGAGAGGGTCGCGGTGGGTGAGCTTTATGAGCACATGCTTGTCGCTCAAAGCCTCTGCCGAAACCACGGTAAGGTCAAGTATAAACTTTTTCATAATGGTCATTGAAAGAATAACAACCACAAAGTTACTGCAAAAAATTGGTTTGCGGCTTCCGCCAAGGCTTGTTTTTTGCACGGGCGCGGCAAAAAACGTGCCGCTGTGGGTTATGCATTCGTTTTTTTTGGCTACATTTGCAATGCACAACTTTAAGGTAACTACACACCACACCACTATAAAATGCCAACGACAACACCACATTACGACTACGCTTTGCCGCCCGAATGGCATGAGCAGGGTTGCGTTCAGCTCACATGGCCGCACGCCGACACCGACTGGCAACCCTATCTTGACGACATAACCCGCACCTTCGCCGACATTGCCGAGGCCATAACGCGCCACGAAAGGCTGATAGTTGCCGCCCGCAATCCGCACGATGTGATGCAGATTCTTGCCGCGCGCCTCAGCGCAGAGAGCCTCGCGAGGGTGACAGTATGCGCCTGCGACAACGACGACACATGGGCACGCGACCATGCTTTCATCACCACTGTGAGCCAGAACAACCCCGAAGCCCCCGTGCGCATGCTCGACTTCTGCTTCAACGGGTGGGGAAAGAAATTCGCGGCCGACCGCGACAACCGCATAAACAACACTCTGCACGCCGCCGGACTGTTTGCCGGCGAACGCATAGACTGCGGCGATTTCGTGCTCGAAGGCGGTTCGATAGAGAGCGACGGCAACGGCACCGTTCTCACCACAAGCCAGTGTCTGCTCGCGCCCAACCGCAACCAGCCGCTCACCAAGGACGACATCCAGCGCCGACTACTTCTCTGCCTCGGGGCACGCAAGATTGTGTGGCTCGACCACGGCACACTCATTGGCGACGACACCGACGGCCATATCGACACGATAGTGCGCACCGCGCCCGGCAGAACATTGCTGTATGTGGGCAGCGGAAGCCCCGACGACCCGCAACACGACGATTTTGTGGCACTCGAAAATCAGTTACGCTGTGTTACAGATGCCGATGGAAACCCTTATAAACTCATGGCTTTGCCCATGCCGCAGCCCATATACGACGGCGACGAACGGCTTCCTGCCACCTATGCCAACTTCCTTGTAATCAACGGTGCGGTGATTGTGCCCACCTATGCACAGCCCGAAAACGATGCCGAGGCAATGCGCACGGTGGCCGAAGCATTCCCGGGCCGCGAGATAATAGGCATCGATGCACGCACGATAATACGGCAGCACGGTTCGATACACTGCCTCACGATGCAATATCCAAAGGAGGCTTTTGCACCGGAACGACAATAACCGCAAACCAAAACACACGACAACTATGAAGAAAATAAAGATAGGATTTCTGCAACAACACAACACCGCCGACACCGCCGGCAACATGAAGCGTCTGGCCGAGGGTATTGCCCAACTTGCACAAAGCGGAGCCCAGCTCGTGGTGTTGCAGGAACTGCACAACTCACTGTATTTCTGCCAGGAAGAGAATGTAGACAATTTCGATTTGGCCGAGCCCATACCGGGCGAGTCAACACGGTTCTTCGGCGAGGTGGCACGGCAATGCGGCGTGGTGATAGTTACCTCGCTGTTTGAGCGGCGCGCCCCCGGACTTTACCACAACACGGCAGTTGTGATAGATAGCGACGGCACGATAGCCGGCAAATACCGCAAGATGCACATTCCCGACGATCCTGCCTATTATGAAAAGTTCTATTTCACGCCCGGCGACCTCGGTTTCCAACCCATCGACACAAGTCTCGGCCGCCTCGGCGTAATGGTGTGCTGGGACCAGTGGTATCCCGAGGCAGCGCGCCTTATGGCACTGCAAGGAGCCGAAATACTCATCTATCCCACGGCCATAGGCTATGCTGCAACCGACCCACACGACGAGCAACAGCGTCAGCGCGAGGCATGGACCACAGTGCAGCGCGGCCACGCCGTGGCCAACGGTCTGCCCGTAGTCACGGTAAACCGCACAGGTTTCGAACCCGACCCCAGCAAGCTCACGCCCGGAATACAGTTCTGGGGCAGTTCGATGGTGGTAGGGCCGCAAGGCGAAATGATTTACCGCGCATCTGAAAGCGACGAGGAAAGCGCAGTGGTTGAGGTGGATTTGTCGCACAGCGAGGATGTGCGACGGTGGTGGCCGTTCCTGCGCGACCGCCGCATCGAGGCTTACGACGGCATCACGCGCCGCTTCATCGACTGACCTTTTATGCTATATGCGCCGCAAGGCAGCACACGACCCGCATCCGACACACCGTTTGTTGTGCCCGATGCGGGTCTTCGTTTTTCTGTCGGCAGACTGATTTCGCGGCACAGACGGTGCTTAGTGAGGGCGTATTGCAGCCGCAGCACATGCGTGCTGCACATGGTGTACGAGCGTGCTGCATACGCCGCACGCCACCGCGAAGCACCGCCGCGTGGGCAAATAAGCGGTGTGTCATTCTGCAACAGCATTATCCCGGACGACGGGCAGTGCTTGATTTGGTTGTTACTTTTTGGTTGCAAATTCCGTTTGTAAGTTTTTTTTCGCTACTTTTGCACCTGCGCAACACCGCCAGCACGCCCATGGTGCAGCCCAACCGCACAACGCGTGCTGCATGACTGCTTTTGAAACAAATTAAATCATAAAACCAGAATGACAACATTAACCATTTCAATCGTCGTCGTTTTCGTGTTGGGCTATGCCTTGATAGCCACCGAAAGTCTGACGAAAGTGAACAAGGCGGCCATTGCCCTCCTCATGCTCGTGGGTTGCTGGACACTCTACATGCTCGACCCAACACAGTTTCTCACTCTCATGCACCCCGACTTCAACGTGGGCGACGGCTCGGGAGTGCTTGAAAAAGTCACTGAAATAATACAGGAACACCTTGGCGACACCTCAACCACACTGTTCTTCCTTATGGGAGCCATGACAATCGTTGAGATTGTTGACCAGAACGGCGGTTTCAACTGGGTGCGCAAGGTGATGAAAACCAAGTCGAAACGTGCTTTGTTGTGGCGCATCGCCTTTATGACTTTCATCCTTTCGGCCATACTCGACAACCTCACCACAAGCATCGTAATGGTTATGATTCTGCGCAAACTGGTGGCCGACCGCCACGACCGCATCGTCTTTGCCTCGCTCGTGATTATTTCCGCCAACTCAGGCGGCGCATTCTCGCCGATAGGCGACGTTACCACGATAATGCTATGGAACAAGGGCTTGATTACGGCTTTGGGCGTGATGTCAGAGATTTTCATCCCCTCCATTGTGTCTATGGCAATTCCGGCGTTCATTCTGCAATACTCGCTCAAAGGCGAACTGGCCTATCCCGAGAGCCGCTCGGCACAGAATGCCGGCGTGGGCGACTTCACTTCGGGGCAGCGCAAGGCCGTGTTCTGGCTCGGCGTGGGCGGTTTGATGTTCGTTCCCGTGTTCAAGAGCCTCACCGGTCTGCCGCCGTTTGTGGGCATATTGCTCGTTCTCGGCGTGCTGTGGACGGCCACCGAGGTGTTCTACCGCAACCTGCACCGTGGACATGACGACGAAGGTACGCAGAAACGCGTAACCAAATTGCTCTCGCGAGTAGACATGAGCACAATACTTTTCTTCCTTGGCATCCTCATGGCCGTGTCGTGTCTGGCCGAGGTGGGCGTGCTCACCGCAATGGGCAAAGGGCTCAACGTGGCCTTCAACGGCAACCACTACATCGTGACGGGCATCATAGGTGTGTTGTCGAGCATTGTTGACAACGTTCCGCTCGTGGCCGGATGCATGGGTATGTATCCCGTTGAGGCCGTGGGCGACATGGCAGTTGACGGCGTGTTCTGGCAGCTTCTTGCCTACTGCGCAGGCGTGGGCGGATCGATGCTCATCATAGGCAGCGCGGCAGGCGTGGTGGTGATGGGACTGGAGAAAATCACCTTCGGGTGGTATATGAAGCACATCACATGGATAGCATTCGTGGGCTACATCGCAGGCATATTGTGCTACTGGCTAATGCGCACGTTCCTCTTTGCTGCCTAACCCCCTGATTGTTGCGCACGATAATATTTAGTGACGGTAAAAAAACAACTTGGTACGATTTGAGGCCATATAAAATACATGTAAGGGAAGGTTGTCCGGCTCATCTTTTTGGCTGTTTTCGTCTCTCTCATCGGTCACATAGCCCGCTATGCTCCCTCTTCGAGAA
>CAVKCP010000089.1:0-11321 GCA_963654815.1 Lachnospiraceae bacterium
AAATTCTGGCGCAGATTTGGCGCACTATTAAACGAAAAATCAGCGTAACTTGTTGGTTTACAACTCGTTACGCTGACTTATGCGGAGAGAGAGGGATTCGAACCCCCGGTACCTCTCGGTACGACGGTTTTCAAGACCGTTGTAATCGACCACTCTACCATCTCTCCATGACTTTCGTGGTCGAAAGCGAGTGCAAAGGTATGATAATTATTTTGTTTGTGCAAGTTTTTGTGGCGATATTTTTGTCGTATTGAATAATTTCTGTAATTTCGCAGTATGATTTATCCTGACAATTTCGAAATCAAGATAGGTTTCAACGAGATAAGAACCCGCCTGAAAAGTTTTTGTCTTGGCATTCTTGGTAAGGAGAATGTTGACAACATGGCATATTCCGACAATGCTTCTGTAGTGACTGAGTGGTTGTGCCAAACGCGAGAGTTTCGCAAGTTGCAAGAGTGTACCGATGATTTTCCTTTACAATATTTCTTCGACATGCGCGAGGCTGTGTCGCGTGTGCGAATTGAAGGAACGCATCTTGAAGAGCCGGAGTTGTTCGACCTGCGCCGTTCGCTCAACACCATAGCAAGTATTGTGCGTTATCTCAACAGCAGCGACGGCGAGGGCAATTACGATTATCCTGCACTACACAGAATAACCGAAGACATACGCGTTTTTCCTGAACTCGTAGTGCGCATCGACCAGATTGTTGACAAGTTTGGCAAGATAAAAGATACCGCTTCGCCTGCTTTGGCCGACATCCGCCGAGAGTTGTCAAGGGCCGAAGGTAGTGTCTCGCGTACATTATATAATATATTGCATGCCGCACAAAGCGAAGGCCTTATCGACAAGGACGTAACCCCGACCATGCGCGACGGGCGTCTTGTCGTGCCTGTAGCCCCTGGCATGAAGCGTCGCATCAAAGGCATCGTGCACGACGAGTCGTCGTCGGGCAAGACTGTGTTTGTGGAGCCCACTGAAGTTGTTGAGGCAAACAACCGCATAAGGGAGCTTGAGGCCGAAGAACGGCGCGAGATAATACGCATTCTCACCGAATTCACCAAGACAATTCGCCCTTTTGCAAAAGACATTGTTGCTTCATACCGGCTTCTGGCCGATGTCGATTTCATACGCGCCAAGGCCGAATTTGCAAAACTTGTCAACGGTATTGAGCCGGAGGTGGCCGACAGTCCTGTTGTCGATTGGATATGCGCACGGCATCCTTTGTTGTGGCTTTCGCTTGGAAAGCAGGGCAAAAAGGTTGTGCCTCTCGACATAACACTCACGCCCGACAGACGCATCCTCATCATATCAGGCCCGAATGCCGGTGGAAAATCGGTTTGTCTGAAAACTGTCGGACTGTTGCAATACATGCTGCAATGCGGTTTGTCGGTGTCTGTTGGCGAGCGGTCGCACATGGGAGTGTTCAAAAACATTATGATCGACATCGGCGACGAGCAGAGCATAGAGAATGATTTGAGCACTTACTCGTCGCATCTGCTCAATATGAAGAACATGATGCAGAAGGCCAACGGCAACACCTTGCTGCTGATTGATGAGTTTGGCACCGGAACCGAGCCGCAGATAGGCGGCGCTATAGCCGAGGCCGTGCTCAACCAGTTTGTAAAGAAATCTTCCTATGGCATCATAACCACCCACTATCAGAATCTGAAACATTACGCCGACAGTCATCCTGGCATTGCCAATGGCGCGATGTTGTATGACCGGCATGAGATGAAGCCTTTGTTTCAACTTGCCATAGGCCAGCCCGGTAGTTCGTTCGCGGTGGAAATTGCCCGGAAAACGGGGCTGCCCGAAGAGGTGATACGCGAGGCGAGCGATATCGTGGGGTCTGACTACATACAGAGCGACAAGTATCTGCAGGATATTGTGCGCGACAAACGCTATTGGGAACGCAAAAGACAGAGCATACACCAGCGTGAGAAAGACCTTGAGAATGTTGTTGCAAAATATGAGGCTGACATTAAAGAACTTGCGCAAAAACGCAAGGAAATAATACGTCAGGCCAAGGAACAGGCCGAAGAACTGCTGCGCGAGAGCAACCGAAACATCGAGAATACGATTCGCGAGATACGTGAATGTCAGGCTCAGAAAGAGGAAACGAAACGTTTGCGCGATGAGCTGAATGCCTTCAAGGCCGATGTAGGCGAGATAGACACGAAGTCTACCGACGAACTTATAGAGAAGAAAATGCGCCAAATAATGGAACGCAAGGAACGGCGCGAGAAGCGCAAGCACGAAAAGAAAACGTCCGTTGCTACAAAACCTTCTGTACAAACGTCGGCGCAACCGCAGTCTGCGGCCGATAAAATGCCGTTTAATACGGGCGACACTGTACGCATGAAAGGTCTTACATCCGTAGGCACCATAGAGAAAATCGACGGAAAAACGGCCATGGTGGTTTTTGGAGGCATACGCACAAAGGTGGCAACGAATAGGCTTGAACACACCGAAAAGCCCATTGCCACAGCTGCCCAGCAGGCTTCGGTCGTGAGCCGTGAAACACGTTCGGTCATAGATAACCGCAAGCTCAATTTCCATCAAGACCTCGACGTGCGCGGAATGCGCGGTGACGAAGCTCTCGATGCCGTGACACATTTCATCGACGACGCCATTCTTGTGGGCATGCAGCGCGTGAGAATACTTCACGGCAAGGGCAACGGCATTCTCCGTAACCTTATTCGGCAGTATCTGTCAACAGTGCCCAATGTCATAGGCTACAAGGACGAACATGTGCAGTTTGGTGGAGCCGGCATAACTGTGGTTGACTTCTGACGCGACTATTATCCATATTAAAAGGGTATATTTTCTAAAAAACAACCTTATTGTTATGAACGAAATGCTGTTTCTTGGCGGTTTTGTTGCATTCATCGCTGCCATTCTTGTGTTTGACATGCTTGTAATCGACCGCAAAGCCCATGTCGTGTCAATCAAAGAGGCCGGTGCATGGACTGTCGTGTGGATAGGTCTTGCCCTGCTTTTCTCTGTGTTTCTGTGGTTTCACGGCGACATGGTGCATGGCATTGGCAACATGGCCGACCTTCAGACCGTGGCCTCGCGCTATGCACCGCACCTAAAGCTCAATCCCGACGATTTCGAGGCGAGCCTTGGCCAGTATCGTCATTACATGACAGTTTCCTACATTTCGGGCTACCTCATTGAGAAAACACTTTCGGTTGACAACCTTTTTGTGATGATGATGATTTTTACATCGTTCGGTGTGGGCAAGAATGAGTATCAACATGTGCTCAACTGGGGCATTCTCGGGGCTATCGTTATGCGTTTTGTGTTTATCTTTCTCGGTGCAGCCATCATCAGCAGGTTCGACTGGATACTGCTCGTGTTCGGTGTGTTGCTGGTGTATAGTGGTATCAAGATGTTTCTTGAACGCAATAAAAAAGAGGAGATTGATGTAGAACATCACCCCCTTGTGAGGTTTCTCTCGCGCACGGGGCGCATGCACCCGCAGTTTGAGGGCGACCGGTTCTTTGTGAAACGCAATTCACGATGGTTGCTCACGCCGTTGTTTGTCACGGTGCTGGTCATAGAGTTCAGCGACCTTATCTTTGCATTCGACAGTATTCCTGCCGTATTCTCGGTGTCGTTAGACCCATATGTGGTGTTCTTTTCCAACATCTTTGCCATACTCGGTCTGCGTGCCATGTTCTTCCTGTTGGCAGCCGTAGCCGACAAATTCCGTTATCTTAAGGTAGGCGTATGTGTTCTGTTGGTGTTCATAGGCGTGAAGATGCTCGTGCATGAATATTTTGAAATCGACGCTGTGACCTCATTGTTGTTCATCGTGGCCGTGCTGGCAGTTGGAGTGGGGGCTTCGTTGGTTTTGCCGGCAAAGGCCGAAGATGGCAACAATTGAACGGGCTTTATGGGTCACACATTGGGAAAGAATAACAATGCAAAAGGCAATTTACACCATTAGATATACTTAAAATGTAGGAAATATTGCGCTTTTTGTCCGCTATACTATTCCAAAATCCCTTTTTCCGCTCCAATTATTTGGTGCATAAATAAAAAATGTTTTACTTTGCATTCAGATTGTAATAGGATTTAAAGACTAAATAAACAAAAATAGCAGAATTATGAAAAAGATTACAGCTTTATTCGCTGCTGCCGTGATGGCAGCATCGGCTTCTGCACAGACCGTGCAGGAAAGCAAAACATTCGACAATTTCTACATCGGCATCAACGCTGGTGTTGCAACAAAGACAACAGGCCATGCTTCTTGGGCACAAGACCTCACTCCTAACTTCGGCATCCGCATCGGTCGCAACTTCACTCCGGTGTTCGGTCTCGCAGTTGAGAGCAACGCCTATTTCAAGACTACCAACGGTTTCACAACCGGTACTTTGGTGAATGCCCTGAACACATCGCTGCTCGGAACCGTAAACCTGAGCAACTGGTTTGGCGGCTATAAGGGCGAGCCCCGCACTTTTGAGGTGATTGCACTCTACGGCCTCGGATGGGGACACGTTTTCGGCAATCCTACAAGCGAGTGGAAGCAGGACAACTTCACTTCGAAGGTTGGAGTTGACTTCGCATTCAACCTTGGCAAGAAGAAGGCATGGCAGTTCTATATCGAGCCTTCTATCAACTATGCTCTCAACGGCAATGGCTACGAAGGCATGGAATACAACATCAACCGTTCGGCTGTTCAGCTCAACGCTGGCTTGATTTACAAGTTCAAGACATCCAACGGCACTCACAACTTCAAGATTGCCCAGCTGCGCGACCAGTCTGAAATCGACGCTCTCAATGCCCAGATCAACAGCCTGCGCAACGACCTTAACGGCAAGGATTCTGAACTCTCTGCAAAGGACAAGCAGATTGCTGACCTGCAGAACGCTCTTGATGAGTGCAACAAGAAGCCCAAGTATGTTAAGCCTGAAACTGCAACCAACCTGCAGCCCACAGTGCTCTTCGGTCAGGGCAAGTCAACAATCGAGCCTGCTCAGTATGCTCCGATTGAACTTATCGCCAACTACATGAAGAACCACAAGGATGCCAAGGTAGAAATCAAGGGCTATGCTTCACCCGAAGGCTCTAAGGAACTCAACCAGAAACTCTCTGAGGCTCGTGCCGAGGCTGTGAAGAACGCCCTCGTTAAGAAATACAAGATTTCTGCCGACCGTCTCACCACAAAGGGTATGGGTGCAACCGACAAGCTCTTCGAGCAGGTTGAGTTCAACCGCGTTGCCACATTCAATGACAATGCAAAATAAATTCCCGTCAGAAACGTTATAAAAACGAAATACATTTCCCAATGCTCGAACTGAGCATTGGGATTTTTTTTGCTGTTTTCTTTCGGGGCAAATGGTCATTTAATCTCCGATTGGAAATGTTTTCTGTTATTATTTTGTATTTTTGCAGTAAACTATTGGTTAAACAAAATATCTTTCCTGAAAAGATTGACGGTTTCCCTGTAACAAACTACAAGTGGGTAGCAAACACAGCAAATCTGCACTTGCTTGTTGAATTCACAAGAGTATAATGAATACAGATAAGGATAAGAAAATTAAAAAGAACGGACAAATCTTTACTCCTCAATATCTTGTTGAGGAGATGCTTGATTATGCAGGATATGTTGGTATGCATATAATTGGAAAACATATAATTGATAATAGTTGTGGAGATGGTGCGTTTCTTAAAGTAGCTGTATTTAGATATTGTGAAGAATCCATTAAGCAAGGCCGTTCTTTAGATACGATAAAGAGTGATTTGGAGCAATATGTACATGGCATAGATATAGACGAAGTTGCCTACAATCAATGTATTGGCAATCTGAATGAAGTGGCTCGTCACTTTGGGGTAGAGAACGTGAAATGGGACTTATACAACAAAGACTCTTTGTCAGTTAGAAAATTTGACAAGAATATGGATTTTGTTGTTGGTAATCCACCGTATGTTAGAGTTCACAATTTAGATTCGAAATATGATAATGTCAAGAAATTCAAGTTTGCCAACGGCGGTATGACAGATCTTTATTTGGCATTTTTTGAATTGGGCTTTAATATGCTTAACCCGACTGGTAAATTGTGTTACATCACACCCAGTTCGTGGTTGAATAGCGTTGCAGCGGAAAATATGCGTCGTTATTTGATTAAACAACAAAATCTTGTTTCATTGACAGACTTGGGACATTTTCAAGCATTCGAAAATGCTACCACCTATACATTAATTTCGTTGTTTGCAAAAGATAAACATAGCAAGTGTTTTGATTACTATATATTTAACGGGAATACGCATAAACGGGAATTCATTGATAACATATCTGTAGACGATTGTTGTATAGATTCGTATTTTTACCTGTCTGATAAAACACATCTCCATTCATTAAAGGAGATTAAAACAAAAATTTCCGTTAAATATGTTTCTGTTAAGAATGGTTTCGCTACGCTTGCAGATAAGGTTTTTATAGGTAAAGATATACCTGATACCTTTATAACAATAAAGACTTTAAAAGCATCAACGGGAAAATGGTATAACTGTCTGTTCCCTTACAACAAACGCGGGAAATTGCTTTCACGAGAAACCGTGTTCGCAGATACTATATTAGCCCGGCATTTTGAAGCACACAAAGAAGACCTTCTTAAAGGCCGTGACGAATATCCAACCTACTATGAGTATGGGCGCACACAGGCGTTACTTGATGTGTGGAAATATAAAATCGCTGTTAATGCGTTGCTTCGCACAGAAAACGACTTGAAAGTAGAGGAAGTTAAAGCTGGCGAAGGAATATATAGCGGCCTTTACATTGTAAGTGAGATGGATATCCCTTTCGAGGATATAAAGAATATTTTGGTTAGTCAAGATTTTGCAGAATATGTGCATCTTTTGAAAAAATACAAGAGTGGAGGATACTATACCTTTAATTCCAAAGATGTACAGCAATACTTGAATTATTACTTAACATATAAATCAGAAAAGAAATATGCTGACAAATCAAGATTTTTTGGACAAGATTTTAGATTCGTTTAAGGTGTTCATAACAGTTGGTACGTCGCGAAGTACGGCTAAATTGAAACCTTTGCATGGGGCAATTGCTGCTGATATTGCTGAACGCCTCGGGAATGGATATTATGTTAAATCACAAGGGTATGACGATGATAAAGAAGCGAAAATAGAAGGTCGTTATGTCGATAAAAAAGTTGATATTACAATAAAAGAAAACGGTACGGACAGAACGGTTGCAGGGATTGCAGTTAAGTTTGTAATGCAAAACTATTCCCAAAATTCAAACAATTATTTTGAGAATATGCTTGGAGAAACTGCGAACATAAGAACTGCAAATTGTCCTTATTTCCAGATCTTTATTGTATTTGATAAACTGCCGTACTATAATAATAAGGGCGTATTGTCAAAGTGGGAAAAATTTAACGACTATAACATATCCAAGTATTGTAAATTGTCTGACGATGATTCAGAACTATTCTTTCACACTCCCAACAAGACTTTAATCTTTGTCGTTCATGCTATTCCCGAAATAACAGAGGATGATGCAGTGGATACAAGAGCTGACTACCTGGAATATTATAAAGCCAATGCTCCCCAATTGCAGATGACCCGACATCAATATTCTAACATCAAACCTGGTGGCACTGTAATTCTCAACGATTATGAGAAATTTATGGATAAGGTGTACTATACGATAATGGCAAGATAAAAGTAAAATGTAGTCTTGCAATTATTGTTGTTTATCGGACAACAAAACGTTATGCCCGATAAACAACAATTTTCAAGTAACAGACCGTCAATGGTGGTGGCTCGGATTGCAATAATGAGTTTCTCTCAATAAAATCCTATTTCCGCCTGCTCTTGAAGAAAGCCTCAAAGAAATCCATCTGACGTTGGTTGGGTACATTGTCGAGATGAAATCCCTCGTGCATAATCATAACTGTAGGCTTTCCCTGCTCGTAAGTAGTCCAGTAGGGCAGTGAGTTTCCGTTGGGGTTGCCGGTCTTGGTGAAGTTTATCCAATATCGCGACATGATTTGCTGCATGTGTCGCTCCGTGTCGGTCATGCGGCCACCATTGTAGGCATAACCATAGACAAACGGCATTTCTGCCACATGACTGGCACCGCCCTTTCGGCTTTTTACAAGCGTGTTCTCTGAGTCCTGGTCGAAATAGTACATATACACACGGCCTTTGCCTGTCTTTGTTTGTAAATTTGCCCAGACGTATGTGCCCCAAGCGAATGAACCGTCGCGGAAGATGTCTGACTGTGCGAAATACACTTCCTGCTCGTTGGTAGCGGGATATATCTTCAACAGACGGTCGGCCCAATCGCCATAGGTTGTGCGAATGCGCTGCCGGTAGATGTCTACGGGCATGGGGAATGAGAACATCGAACCCTCGTCGGAGTTTGTTCCGATGAGCACATCCACATCGTTGTATTTCCCTTCTTCGTAGAGTTTGTACTGATCGTCGGTTATGGCATAGCCATCGACGATTGGCCAGAATGACTCCATGCGGGTGCTATCAACCAATGTCTTGAACGGTACTTTGCGCAGCTGCTTCAAATTCTTCTTGCCGAGGCTCTTCTGAAAGTCTACGCCAGTATTCTCCGCCGAGCGCAACGTACACATGGCCGTGTTGCCGCCTCGAAGGTCGCTGACTGGCCAAAACGAACTGCCGCTCTCGCAGATAGCTGCACGAAACAGTCCTTTCGCCAATGGCGAGGCACAAAGGATGCTCACTGAGATGCCGCCAGCCGACTCTCCGGCTATCGTCACCTTGTCGGGGTCGCCGCCGAAGGCTGCGATGTTGTTGTGAATCCATCGCAGAGCCTCAATTTGGTCGAGTATGCCGTAATTGCCCGAAATGCCGTTTGTCTCCTTGCTGAGTTCGGGATGACTCATAAAGCCAAGTGCCCCCAAACGATATTCTATGCTTACATAGATGATGTCCTCGCTTACGAAACTCTCCTGTGTGCCGCTATACGAACCCGTGAGAAACGCACCGCCGTGAATCATCACGAACACAGGCAGACGTTCCGCTGCATTCTTGGCAGGCGTCTCCACGCTAAGGTAGAGACAGTCTTCGCTCATTGGAATGTCGTTGCCGTTTTGGTTGGGGTCAGTAGGTTGTGGAGGACGGTTGCCCCACTTGTCTGCCTTATATACACCTGTCCATGGCTTCTTCGGCACGGGAGCTTTCCAACGCAGGTTGCCCACGGGTGCCTCCGCATAGGGTATGTTCTTATACAGGGCGTGACCTTTATGCGCAACGCCTTCAATCTTGCCTTGTGCCACGGTGGTGCTTAGCAGTTGCGCATTTGCAGTATAGGCCATAGTAAGTGCTATGGCGGCGGTAAAAATCCATTTCTTCATTTCCATTCAAGTTGACTACATGTTGTTTGTCGTGTGATTTTATATGGTGATTTCTATTTCCATGTTTTCCGGTCCGAGTATGCAACTCTCATAATAACCGTCGCCGGTGGTTCGTGGTCCGCTCAGGCGTTGATAGCCATCTGCTTCAAGACGTTGGGTTAGTGTGTTCACCATTTCTTTGCTTCCGACACTCATGCTCAGATGAGTCAAACCTTGTGCGTATTTCATACGCTCCACAGATATAGCATCGGGCCACGACATCAATTCTAGTCTCGCGCTTCCCATTGGAAAGAGCAACATTCTGCTGTGCAGTCCCGTTTTCGGGTTGTGATATTTGGCAACCTCTTGGGCATCGAAATAGTTTATGAAAAAATCCTCGGTCAGCTCAAGGTTCAAGCAGTTGATACCTATATGATTTACTCTCATGGTTTTAGTTTTGGATTTATATAGAGTCTGCTTCCGAAGAAAGCAGACTCTATGGATTTGTGTGAATTATATGTTGGCTGTGTCCCAAACCTTGGTCTTGGTGCATTCTATTGGCTGCGTCAAACCACCCACTTTCAGGGTGAAGTCGCCCTCTTCAAGAATCCACTTGCCGTCGGCACCCACATAAGCGAGGCTCTTGGCAGGTAGGGTGAAGGTAACTGTCTTGGTTTCGCCGGGTTGCAGGTCGATCTTGGTAAAGTCGCGCAGACGCTTGTTGTCGGGCACCATCGAGGCTACGAGGTCGCTGGAGTAGAGCAGCACCACTTCCTTGCCCGCTTTCTTGCCGGTGTTTTTCACATCCACGGTGACGGTGAGCTGGTCGTCGGCGGTGAACTTGTTCTGGCTCACCTTCATGTTGCTGTACTCGTAGTTGGTGTAGCTCAAACCATAACCGAACGGCCATTGCAGACTGACTTTTGCATCGTAGTTGTAGGCTCCGGCCATTGTGCCCACCTCTTCAGACACCTTGTAGTCGTAGGTGTGTAGCGAGTTGATTTCCTTGGGATAGGTGTAGGGCATCTTGGCCGAGAAGTTCACCTCGCCCGTGAGAAGGTTGGTGAGTGCGTCGGCGCCGTAGCTGCCCGGCAAGAACACGTCAACCACGGCATTGGCAAGCGGTTCGATGTCGGCGATGAGGCGCGGACGGCCCTCGTTCAAGATGAGGATAATGGGTTTGCCGGTCTTTGCGAGTTCCTTCACAAGGTTGCGCTGGTTCTCCGAGAGCCAGAGGTCGGTAAGGTTGCCGGGAGTCTCGCAGTAGGAGTTCTCGCCTATGCAGGCCACGATTACGTCGGCACCTGCCGCAGCATTGACTGCCTTTGCAATCTGCGGCTCGTTCTCTTCGTAGTAAGCGCCGTCTTCATTGTAGGTAACGCCCTGTTCAAGGATGATGTTATCCTTGCCATACTTGTTGCAGAATGCCTTGTAGATGGTGTTGTATTTGGTGGCCAACTCCTCGGCTTTCGAACCCTGCCAAGTGTAGCTCCAACCGCCGTCGAGACAACGCATCTGGTTGGCGTTGGGGCCTGTGAGCAGTATTTTCTTGCCCTTGGCAAGCGGCAGAATGCCGTCGTTCTTTAAGAGTACCTCCGATTCTTCGGCTGCGCGGAGCGCCTTCTGGGCGAACTCGTCGCTGCCAAACTTCTCATATCCCTTGCCGCCGGTGTTGGGTTGATCGAAGAGTCCGAGGCGATATTTCACGCGGAGAATGCGTCGCACGGCATCGTCGATGCGATCCATCGACACCATTCCTTCTTGCACCAGTTCCTTCAGCAGCGGACAGAACTCCACACTGTAGGGGTCCATTGACATGTCCACGCCTGCATTTATGGCCAGACGAATGGCGTCCTTCTTGTCCTTCGCCACCTTCTCGCGGGTGTAGAGGTTGTTGATGTCGGCCCAGTCGGTCACGATCATGCCGTCCCAGTTGAGGTCTTGCTTGAGCCACTTGGTCAGATACTCATAGCTGGC
>CAVKCP010000090.1:0-11241 GCA_963654815.1 Lachnospiraceae bacterium
TGTACTACATCTTTATTCACCCCGATGACATCCTAAAACAAAGATGGGACAAGACTACGGGAGATTTGTTTTCGTATTGAGGCTCAGTAGCAATAAAGTCGACCTTCTTTTTCCCGTCACTTATACCCATAATACTATGCAACCCACCCGTATCGGAGCAGTATTCGGCCTTGCACACTCCAGTATTCGGCCCGAATACTGAAACATACAAGGCCAATTTATAGGCGATGACAGTCCTTTGCGCTACCAAGTGGGTGATGGCAAAATAAAAAAGAGTTACACTTTTTGTGTAACTCTCATATTTGTGATTCCGCAGGAATCCTTGTGATCCGCTTGGGGCTCGAACCCAAGACCCCAACATTAAAAGTGTTGTGCTCTACCAGCTGAGCTAGCGGATCTCCGTGTGCAATTAGGTTTTATCCTAAAAGCGAGTGCAAAGGTACTGTTTTTTTGTCAAACCACAAAATTATTCTGCACTTTTTTCTTCAATTCTTTGTTTTGTGGCTTTATCTTGGTTGACATCTTCATATTCCTTGGTTACATACCGTTGCCAATAAGCCATGAGTAATGTTGTCAATGGGAGAGCCACGATAAGTCCGATAAAGCCAAGCAGTGCGCCCCATACCGATAGTGACAAAAGCAATATTGCGGGATTGAGTCCCATTGCCTTGCCCATGATTTTGGGCGTTACAATCATGTCGGTTATAATCTGCACGACGATAAACAACCCGACGGCCAATCCGAATACCATCCAGAAATTCTGCCCAGTATCGGCAGCTTTCAACATTGCGAGGAAGGCGGTGGGTATTAGGGCGAAAGTGTGAAGATATGGCACAAGATCCATAATACCTATCAATATGCCAAGACCTATTGCCATAGGGAAATCCATTATGCTGAATCCGATGCAGAACATTATGCCCATGCACAATGCCACAAGACTTTGCCCGCGTATGTAGTTGTTGAGTTCGCGTTCAACGTCCTGCATAAGTTCATGCCAAAACGGGCGGTGTTTTTTGGGGAAGATGCGCACCCAATTGGTGGTGAGATATTCGTAGTCGAGCAAAATAAAGAATGTGTAGAGCAATGTGATGCACGAAGCCACAATGCTTATGACAACATTTGCAGTTTGCCCCACCATGGCAAACACCTTGGGCATTGTCGATTTCAGAGTGTCGGTAAAATCCCTACTCTTGAAGAAACGCTCTATTTCGGTTTGGTTGTCTCCAATCCATTTCTTTACGAGTGCGGTCAGATCATTGGTATGCGTTGTTTGGTGCAGCCAGTGCATAAGCACATCATACAGTTTTTGGAACTGTTCAATCATCGGCGGAATGATGAAATACACCATGAGCCCCACCACGCCTACCACAAGGAGCAATGTAAGTATTATTGCGACAGCCCTTACCTTTATGTGCATACTATATTGTATGAACTTTACTATCGGGTAGAGCAAATAGGCGAAAAGCCATGCTATGAAAAAAGGCAGAAGTACTCCGCTAAGATAGTTCATCACAAACAGCACGGCCAATACGATGAGTGCGACAAGTGTGCCGCGTATGAACTTGTCGAAAGTTATTTTCTGGTCAAGCATATCTTGTCGTTTGTTTAAATTGTAAAATCATGTATGCATGGCCGATGCAGGCAACGGTGCGCCTTATTTTTCAGCCATGTGCAGTGCTTTGCGGTAGCACTCCCGGCAGAGGGGTTCGTATTCGGCCTGTTCTCCGAGCAACACCCTTTCGTCATCGCTTACCAGTCTGTGGCTAACATAGGCCAGTGCGCCACACTTTACGCATATTGCATGCACCTTGGTCACTTCATCTGCCACCGAGCACAGAGCCGGAATCGGGCCGAAAGGCACGCCCTTGAAATCCATGTCAAGGCCGGCTACAATCACCCTTGTCCCGTTGTAAGCCAATTCATTGCATATATCAATAAGTCCTTCATCAAAGAATTGAGCCTCGTCTATGCCCACCACGTCATATCCCGAAGCGTTGGAAAGAATGTCACTGGCCGACGAAACAGGTATCGATTCTATAAGGTTCTTGTCGTGGCTCACCACATTCACGTCTGAATAGCGCGTGTCTATGACAGGCTTGAAGATGCCTACTTTCTGCCGTGCAAACTTTGCACGTCGCATACGCCGTATCAACTCCTCTGTTTTGCCTGAAAACATCGACCCGCATATCACCTCTATTCTTCCGTGGCGATGTGGTTCGCCTGCTAAATTCACTGTCATAACAAGTGCAAAATTACAAAGACGTTTTAAAAAATGCAAAGAAAGCATTGCTTTTTTTGTCAATGGCAAAGAAATGTATATTTTTGTCTTTCATATGGGGATATTGTATATTGTGCCCACTCCGGTGGGGAATATGGAAGACATGACACTTCGTGCCGTGCGTGTGCTGAAGGAGGCCGACCTCGTGCTTGCCGAAGACACGCGCACGTCGGGCATTCTTCTCAAGCATTTTGAGATACAGAACAGACTCATGTCGCACCACAAGTTCAACGAGCACGGCACTAGTGCGAGCATCGTCGAGCGTCTTAAAGCAGGGCAGAACATCGCCTTGATAAGTGATGCTGGCACACCGGGAATAAGCGACCCCGGTTTCTATCTGGCCCGTGAGGCTGCGCGTGCAGGCATTACGGTGCAGTGTCTGCCCGGAGCCACGGCATGCATTCCGGCCATAGTGTCGTCGGGACTTCCATGCGACCGTTTCTGTTTCGAAGGATTTCTTCCGCAGAAGAAAGGGCGTCAGACCATGCTCAACGCATTGCGCGAAGAGCCCCGCACAATGGTGTTCTACGAGTCCCCCTACCGTCTGGTAAAAACGCTGACCCAATTTGCCGATACCTTCGGCGCAGACAGGCGGTGCAGCGTTTGTCGCGAAATATCAAAAGTGCATGAAGAAAGTGTGCGCGGGAGCCTTGCCGAGGTTGTGCAGCATTTCACCGACAATGAACCGCGCGGCGAAATAGTGATAGTAGTGGCAGGAAATAATGCCAAGGGAAAAAACTTAAAACTGAAATGACATGAAACATCTACAGCTATTGGTTGTCGCATTGGCCGCCGCCGGTCTTGCCGCTTGCGGCAGTAGAGAGAAGAACTCCGATTTGGCAAACATTGAGCAGAGTGACTCTTTGCAGCGCATAATCTCGCAAAAAGACAACGAGATTAACGACATAATGGAAACGTTCAACCAGATACAGGAGGGTTTGCGTGAGATAAACGAGGCCGAAAACCGCGTTAACATCGTGAAATCGGGCGAAGGAGCCGACAAGCGTCACCAAATTATCGAGAACATCCAGTTCATATCGAGCACGATGAAGCAGAACCGTGCGCTCATTGCAAAGTTGCGCCAGCAATTGCGCGAAGGGTCGGTAAAAGGCGAACAGCTTAAAAAGACAATCGACAATCTCGTGAAACAGCTTGACGAGAAAGACCTTCAACTGCGCCAGCTGCGTGCCGAGCTTGATGCCAAAGACATACACATTGCCGCCCTCGACGAGACGATAAACAATCTCAACAGCAACGTAAGCAACCTGAAAACAGAGTCGTCGCAGAAGACCGAAACGATAAATGCCCAGGACAAACAGCTCAACACGGCCTGGTTTGTATTCGGCACGAAGAAAGAGCTGAAAGAGCAGCGCATCATCGACGGCAACAAAGTGCTTGAATCCAATTTCAACAAAAGCTATTTCACCAAGATTGACATACGCATCGAAAAAGAAGTCAAGCTGTTTTCAAAGTCAGCCAAAATCCTCACCATGCACCCGTCGAGCAGTTACACGCTTGAGCGCGATGCCAACAAGATGTATGTGCTGCGCATAACCAACCCCCAGTTGTTCTGGTCAACAAGCAAATATCTTGTGATAGTCGTGAAATAATCGTACACAACAAAAATGCGCTAACAAAAATATAGCGACAAAACATTATGACGATGGGGCTTTCTCCTCATCGTCATTTTTGTATTATAACCTTTCACGCAAACCAACGCTCAGTTTCCCGGAATTACCGATTCCTGCGGTTTTGCACGTTCCGTCTGTCTTGACAATCATTTTATTGGCATCGTTTTTAACGCCCCAAACGTGTCAAACCCAGTCCTTGCCAATTACATTGCGCACTGCAAAACATGAAAACGGCCCGCAACCGTTGTCCGAAGACTTGGTTGCGGGCCGTTTGTATAGGTCTTTACTACCTTAAAGCAGGCATTTCATTTTGTCATTTCATCAGCACCTTGTTCACACTGCGTGTGCCGTCGGCATACTCAACAGTGCGCACATAAATGCCTTTTATGGGTTTTGACACGCGCCGTCCCGACAAATCGGTGTACACAACCGACTTCAGTTCCTTAGCAGCCATACTCTCGCTCACGCCAGTGGTAGCATTATAAGTCACAAGGTTTGACACAAGGCGGCGGTCGCCATCAAGATAGAACTCCTGCAGACCGAAATTCGTGACATCGGTATAGTAATACACACGGCGCACTTCTCCGTCAACTTCAAAATCATAGGAAGCGAAACTGTAAGGCACATCAGTCATCGAGCCCTTTACATCTACATACTCGCTTTCGTTGAAAGTCATCACCTTTCCGTCAAAATACAGGTTGTAGTACAAATTATCGGGGTCGAGGTAATTGCCATCGTAGTCGGTTCTCGACAGTTGAAATTCTATTCCGCCATATCCCAGGAAATCGAGGAAAGGCATATAGCTTGTGAATTTCGGGTCGCTCGGAGCGCCAACGTTCTCTGTCCACGCATAAATCACAGGAGCGATATACGAGTCAACAGGATAGCTAGACAGCAGTCTGTTGCCGGTGTTCACCACAAGGTTCTGGCTTGTGGAGTAAGTGTCGGTCGTTGCGTTGTATGAGAATGTTATTGGCGTGTCAACAATATACAGGCTGTCGGTAATTCCGTCCACTTCCGTTGTCTGCTCATAGGCATACAGATAAGCGTGCATGAGCATTGTGGAATCAACTCCCATATACTGGCCTGCATCGAGAACCACATTGTCGCCGTCTTTCTTTCCTTTCACCCATACATCGGGCAGAGCCTCGGTGATACCGCCGAAATACACGTCATCGCCCTCTACGGCTACCTTCATTGTGTGCAACATCTCGCCAGAACCGTTGTAGGAACGTATCACATATTTCTTGGCTGCATCGGGATTCTGCGGTTGTGCGACAGTCTCACGCACCACACGTGACACCGATTCCTTCTCGCCGTAGCCTATCCAGTTGCCGCTTGCGAGACAAAGACCAAGCATATCGTCGTCAACCTTTATAAGAGAGTCGTTGCGCCACACATATTTCATTGTCTGCGAAGCCTCATCGGGAACGTAGGAGCGTCCGTCTTCCTCGTCAATGGCAGCAAGGCGGAATGCATAACCATAGACAGTGGCATCATTAGATCCCTGTTCCGAATACATTATCTGCGGCAGGTCAACCTCAATGGTGTCGCCTGTTGCCTTGTGACCTTTTATCCAAGTTGCGGTAAGGAACGAGTTTATGGGGTTCTCTATATACAGACTTCCGTCATCAGCTACGACTATCGCGCTTGCATCGGCATCGGCGCTCACCTGCGAAGCATAACCCTGCTGGGTGCGCACGGTGCCCGTTGTGTTGCGGTAAACCACATAGTAAGTGCCCTCGGGACGCTCGGTGATGAATGTTTCGGGAGCAGGAAGCGACCATGATGTCCGTGCGGCGGCACGTTTTGGCGTGTTGTCGGCGGCAAGCACCTGCATACGGTTCATGCGCGAGGCGTTCGGCATTGTCTTGTGCATGACGTTGCCGCGCTCTTGCAAGATTGTCTGTGCCGACATGCCAGTGAACGACATTGCAGCCAGCAAGATTGCTAAGTAGTGATTTTTCATAAACGTTATGTTTTTTTGAGTTTCATGCATTGCGACAAAGGTAGTACAAAATTGGCATACAGACAAATAAATGTGCATAAAAGCTGCAAAAACACTTTCATCGTGCAAATAACCGGACACCTACAAAAACGTATGGAAAGCTTGCGTTCAATCCATTCTGCTCGCTCACATTCTGTCTTTTTGTCCCTGCCCTGCACCAGTACCTTTAAATTTGCTGTTTGTGGCATTGAAGCGGTAGCGGACATCTCTTTACTTGCCATCACGTGTTTTTACGTTTTTTATTGCTACATTTGCAGCAGAACAACACATTATTATTTTATATGAGAAAAAATCACAGATGCCTGTCGGCCACATTGCACAATGCCGTTCTGGTTGTCTTGGCTACAGCGGTTGCTGTTGTCTGCTTTTCGGCATGCACGCCGCGCTCCGGAAGCAAATCGGCCGACTCAGGCGATACCATAATGTTTGCCTACGCCGAAAACATCACCGCCGTGCGCCACAGCAAATACACCGTCGTGAAACTTGCCAACCCGTGGAAACGCGGAACAACGCTGCACACTTACATACTTGTAGACCGAAGCGACTCTGCCCGAGTGTCCGACTTGCCCAAAGGAACGGTAGTATATACGCCACTCTCGCGCAACATCGTCTTCACCGCCCCACACTGCCAGCTGCTGCAATGGCTTGGAGCGGGGGCGACAATTGCCGGAGTGTGCGACATTGGCTACATGCACCAACCCTACATCACGTCGCGTGCTGCCATCGGCAAGATTGCCGACTGCGGCAGCAGCATGTCGCCGTCGGTGGAACGCATGGCTACCGTGCATCCGCAGGCCATATTTGTATCGCCCTACGACAACTCCAACTACGGTGCACTCGAACGTATGGACGTGCCAATAATTGAATGTGCCGACTACATGGAGACCTCGGCTCTCGGCCGTGCCGAATGGATGCGTTTCTATGGCATGCTTGCCGGACGTGCGCACGAGGCCGACTCGCTTTTCGCCAAGGTGGTTGCCAGCTACAAGACATTGGCTTCACAAGCACACAAAGCCGGCAAAGGACGGTCGATAATAACCGAGAAACGAGTGGGAGGCGTGTGGTATTGCCCCGGCGGACAAAGTTCAATGGCTCGCCTCATAGCCGACGCCGGAGGCCGTTATGTGTTTGCCGACGACACGCACAGCGGTTCGCTCACCATGGCTCCCGAAGCCGTCTTGCAGAAAGCCGAGAATGCCGATGCTTGGATTTTCGTCTACTCTACCCCACTGCCGCCCACACGCAAGACTCTGCTGGCCGAATATGACGGCTACAAGGTGCTCAAGGCTTTCCGCGAAGGCAATGTCTATGCATGCGACAGCGAGCGATCCACTTATTTCGAGGAGTTGTCGTTCCGTCCCGACATGTTGCTGCGCGACCTTGTGCAGATACTGCATCCGGGCATAAAAAATCTCGGCCCCACACGCTATTACCACAAGGTTGAGTTGTAACAACAACATCAACGCAGCAAACGAAATTGATACCATCACCACAAACAATTAAAAACATGAAGAAAAAAGGATTATTCATTCTGCTTTTCACGCTTCTGTCATCCATCACCATGACTGGAAAGGACTCCGGGGAATGCTTTGTCATCCTCATAGAAAAAGCGGCAGCATCAGGACAGATATACCAATTCTATGAGAACCAGTTCACAGGAGCTGATGTAAAAAACGCTTGGGCCAACGGCAGACACATGCTGGCGCTCAAGAACACCAAAGCGGGTTGGTTGGCTATCAGTCAAGCCAAGAAAAGTGGCGTATCACAATCCTACGTCTACGACAGTTTCAAGAACATCAAGAAGCAATGCGAAGAGTATGCAAAAGAAAACAATTATGTGTCCTCACTTGCCATAGGCGATGTGAGCACACGATGGTTGTGGTGGGCTTTCTACAACTCTTCTACCGATATCACAAGACAGGTCGTGGACATGGTCAGTTGCAAGGACATGGAGAAATGGATGGAAGAGCAAGGACAACAAGGACTGAAGGTAACGTCCTGTGTACGTAAATTCGGTGAATGTGCCGTCGTGGCGCAAGACGGGAACGACATAGACCGGCAAAAGATATGTTTCTACAAGAACGCAGAAGAAGCTCTTGACGACGTGCAACACAAATGGGAAGAGGGTTGGCGTGTAGGCATCATAGACGTTTCAATGATGAACAAATACCTTATTATATATAATACATACAAGAACCCTCGTGACGGAAAACAGTATATCGCCTACTGCGACTCCCGAGAGAGTGCCGCAAATTTTATGAAAACACGTACTGGCAACGGCTACCACATCACTCAGGTAGGCGGTTCTTACTATGCAGGCCCTAAAGACGAAAACGGCAACAGGCTTTCCTTCACCGAAATCATAAGTGGATTGATTACCACTGCTGCTAGTTTATACACGAGCAATCAGCCTGACCAGAATGCCTCAGTAGGGAATTCGTCGGATGATGAAAGCGACGCAACGTCATCGTGCAGAACGCAAGAAGATTATCAAAGAGAATATGATAAATGGGCTAAAAAGGTGGATAAATCCGCGATGAAATGGTATAAGAATGCGAAAATAGACTCTCAGAATAGCAAACAAGGGCAGATTACTGCCGGCGAAAGGAAAATTATAAGGGGTTATCAGAAGCTTATGAGAAACGTAGCTAACGCTGCCGCAAAAAAAGGATTTAGCCTTGAAAGGTCGAAATTGGAGGACTTTAATCCATAAATAAATTACTCAACTTTCGGATTTACCATTTAGCAGGTGTCCCCGAAGGGGGCAAACTTTGCATAACCGCGGGTGGAGCGAGCATAGCGAACGGAACCTGCGGACGTGAAATGGTAATCATAGAGGCGTCCTCGAAGAGGGCGAATACTCTCATATAGAATCTTTGCATGGAAAGTTGGCCTCTTCGAGGACGATTCTATAATCCGATGCAAAATCCGCAGGTTCCCTTCGGTCACCAGCGGTTATGCAGAGTTTGCCCCCTTCGGGGACGTATATTCAAGCACAAATACCTAAATCCGAAACTTCTGTCTCCTATTTTCGTGTTTACCGACCTCTAAGACAATACTCATGCCGAGCATACAAACACAAGTCCCCAATCGGTATCAAACCGGTTGGGGACTTGCTTTATAAGGGTTTTCCCGAATTATCGTCTTACGGGGAAATAGATGGTGTAAGCCTCATCTGCTATCTCATAAAGGGGCTTGAAGCGAAGCAGCGACTGCTGGCCCGTGGTGCGATAATGGCTCTGCATCCATCGCACGGTGCGATACTGCTGATCGTATTCGCGCTGAAGCAGTTGTTCGGGGTGGCACGCATCGCCATTAAGCGTTACCTCGCTGGCTGGTGATGCAAGCACTATAGGACCTTCCATAAACGCTACCTCATCCGTATGACTGCCCGAGAGAGGCTCGGTCCAAAGGCGGTCGGCAAAGGCGATGTCCACCTCATCGTTGCCCCAAGTGCGGTCGATGGTGAGATAACCATGCAATGCATTTACCGTGACGGGCTGCCCATTTACCTTGACAGTGGCTTTTTTATCGAGCCACCAAGGCAGACGGAGCTGCAAAGCAAAGTCGGTAGGACTGTCGGCATTGACTTTAAGATGAATAGTCCAGCGTGGTGCATCGATATTCTTGTTCCATTGGTTGCCGTCAAAGTCTTGTTCCACCTTGACATTAGTGCCATTGCGTTGCCAAGTAAGGGTAGAAGGAATATACTGGCTTACGGTCAAGCCCTTGTCGTTTTCAAAATAGATGTAGCGCATATAGCGTGTCTGTGCCTGTACCAGAGAACCGTGGCAGCAGTAGAAATCCATCGTGGGATCGCCCCACCCTTTCTCACCACCTTTTTTATAACCCGAAGCCATCGGCAAGAAGTAAGCCACCATACCGGTTTGCGGGTGTTGCTGTGCCAAGATACCATTGTAGAGGTTGCGCTCCACATAGTCGGCATAGGTCACATCGCCCGTCCACTTGTATAGATACTCGGCTGTACGCATGAGGTTGTACACCGTGCAGTGCTCCTGATTGTTTTCACCTGCAAAGTCGGCAAGGCGTCCCTTTGGTATCCAGTGCTCACCAGCATTCTGACCACCGGTGGCATATTGCTCTCTGTCGGTGATGGCACACTTCCAGAAAGCTTCCGTAAGCTTGCGCCAATATAGGTCGCCCGTAGCTTCATAGCAGCGTGCTGCGCCATGCGACCAAGGTATCGAAGCGTTGCAATGATCCAACGACAGCGCGTCTTCGCCCTTGAGCAGCTGGGTGAACATCCACGGATGACCATAACGTTGCATCAGTTCGCGATACTTCTGCTTGCCCGTAAGGTCATACATCTCAGCCCATATCTCGAGCATACCACTGGTTTCGCCATTGAGTATAGCGTCAGCCTTGCCCTTCTCTATCATCTCCGAGGTCCATCGATGCATCCAGTCGGCCATTTTGTCGAGCACTTCCAGTGCCTGTTTGTTGCCCGTGAGCGCATACATATCATAGAGGCCCATCAGTGTTTTGTGCAGCGTGTATTGTGGAGACCACATCGGACGTCCGTCAGCCATGAGGTAAAGATATTTTTCGGGAATAGATCCTACCCACTCACCACCATTGATCTGCTGACAACGAGCCAGTTCGCTGACGATAAAGTCGGCACGTTGCTTGATGGCTGCATCGCCCGTTTCTGCCCACATATAGGCGCAAGCGGAGAGGTAATGACCAAGGAAGTGTCCACGCAACTGCCCCATCGGACTCTCCCATCCCCAATACATATTGCTCAGATTTCCATCTTTGCCCACCATATACTCCTTGTTGAGTCCGGCTTCAGCGTAGAAGTTCTGCAACAGTTTTTCGGGTTCGAGCATCATCATATACTTACGATTGAGTTCATAACGCTCCTTAAACAAACCCGGAAGCAAGCGTACGCTGTTGGCAGGCACTGGGCGCAATGCCATGACGGGTGTCGCCTGACGGGTGAAATGGGCAGAATCGTTCTGCTCCACCCCTTTTCCCGAATCGTCAATATAGATAATTTGCGCCTTGGCTACATGGGCCGTCATCATCAATGCCAACGCAGCAAGACCGGTCTTGTAATAAGAATGCTTCATAATGGTTATAGGTTAAGATAATAGTTAGATAATGTATTCTGCTACAAAGGTAAGGCCTTTTTACGATATACAATATTGGTGTCCGGTAAAATATTGGTCTAACATAGTAAAACATGGAATGTCTGTTCTTTATAAGACTTCTGAAAACTCGGGGCTTACTTTTGCGCTTTGCACGGTTTGCTATCCATTGCCCCTGAAAGGGGCGCATATTATAGGATAGGGGCTTGCCCC
>CAVKCP010000091.1:0-11035 GCA_963654815.1 Lachnospiraceae bacterium
GACAATTTGTCTGCGAGTGAAGAAGTATAGCGGGCTATACGACTGAACGAGCAGACGGATTGTACCGAAAAGAGACCGCAAGATGACAAAACGCACCCCGTTATATTATTTTTTTTGTTTTGCGGTGGGAATTTATAGAACCCACCTTTAGGTTTTAGGCGTCAGGCTCACGGTTGTGTTTCGTGGCCGTGATGCAAAGTTATCTTATTTATTTTATAAGGTGTAGCGGTGGCATGCACATTTTGTCTGATGTATGTGAAAACGTTTACACAGCGTGCTCTGCACCGTTGTAGAGGCGTATGCGTATGGCTTTACACAGCTTTTTGGGTTTGCCTTTTCTGCTTTTCTGCTAGGATGGCAGCGGCAGATGCTTGTGGCAGCAGATGTGGGGTGCGCATGTCTCTTTTTGGTAAAGCACAGGTTGTGGAAACGTTTGCATACATAAAAGCATAATTTTAACTCATAAAAAAGTACAAACGAATGTTTTCAGAATTAAATTTGCAGCAGAGTTCAAGAGACCTTACCAGACAGAAGAAAAGAGCGAACCTAATAAGTAGACGACAATAACAATTTATTAATTTTCATAAAGCTACAATGATGAAGCAGGTTTTATTCCCCAATGCCATCAGGACGGCTACCCTTTCGGCTGGGCTGTTCCTCTCGGCAAGTGCCTTCGCGCAGCAGATTGTTGTGAAAGGCAACGTGAAAGACGAGACCGGCGAGCCAGTCATCGGCGCTTCCGTCAAGGTTGTTGGCGGACAGGTGGGTGCTGTCACCGACATCGACGGAAACTTCCAAATCAACGCCGACCAGAAATCGACGCTCGAAATCACCTACATCGGCTATGAACCGGTGAAGGTGCATGCCGGACAGAACATCTCCGTGCAACTCAAGAACACCTCGTCGACACTCAACGAGGTGGTGGTCATCGGCTATGGTGCCGTGAAAAAATCAGACTTGACGGGTTCGGTCACAGCACTGAAGCCCGACTCAAAGAACAAAGGACTTGTGGTTAACGCCCAAGACATGATTTCGGGCAAGATTGCCGGTGTGAATGTCACGTCAAATTCGGGTGAGCCCGGCGTGGGTACACAGATACGTATCCGTGGCGGTTCGTCGCTTTCGGCAAGCAACGACCCGTTGATAGTGATCGACGGAGTGCCCATGGACAACAACAAGGTGGGTATTACATCGTCGAACATTCTTTCGACAATCAACCCGCAGGACATCGAGTCGTTCAACGTACTGAAAGATGCTTCGGCAACGGCAATCTACGGATCGCGCGGATCGAACGGCGTCATCATCATTACTACCAAGAAAGGACACAAAGGACAGAAACCCTCGGTAAGCTATTCGGGCTCTGTTTCGATGTCGCAGAAGAAGAAAACCTATGAAATGATGGACGGCGACCAGTATCGCGCCTATGTGAAGAGCATCTTCAGCGAGGACGATGATGCCGTGAAGGCACTCGGAACGGCCAACACCGACTGGCAAGACCTCATCTACCGCACCGCAATAAGCCACGACCACAACGTTACTTTGAGCGGATCGGCAGGCGACATACTGCCCTACCGTGTGTCGGTGGGCTACACAGGACAGCAGGGTATCGTGAAGCGCACCGACTACAACCGCTACACGGCAGCCTTGAACCTCAGCCCGTCGCTGCTCAACAATCACCTTACACTCAATCTTAACGCCAAAGGCATGTACTCCGACGCGCTCAAGATAGACGCCGGCACGGTGATTGGAGCTGCCGTGAGCTACGACCCGACGCAGGATCCGCACGCATTCACGTCGCAACGCGACCTCGCAATGCTCGGAAACAACGCGCAGAAAACACTGCAGAACTTCGGCGGATACTTTGAATGGCTCACCTCGGCAAGTGCATACAACGACTCACAGTGGCCGTTCACACGCTTCAAGGATGCTTCGCAGAACCCGCTCGCACTGCTCGAACTTGGCGACAACCACGAGAAAGTGCGCTCGTTCATAGGATCTGCCGACATCGACTACAAGGTGCACGGATTCGAAGACTTGCGTCTGCACGCCACACTCGGTGCCGAAGTGGCCGAGGGCAAGGTGCAGGAAACACAGCCGCAGTCGTATCCCGGTACTATATATTATGGTGGAACCACCAACAACAAAAACCTCAAGCGCAACCTGCTTCTGTCAGCCTATGCGCAATACTACCACGATTTCGACAAGAACCACCATTTCGACATAATGGGAGGTTACGAATATCAGCACTTCTTCTTCAGCTACACCAACAACTGGAATCAGGTGTATCCTTCGACAAGTCCGAATGCCGGCGAGGTGTTTGCAAGCACACAAGACCACGACAAGTATGAGAACTATCTCGTGTCGTTCTTCGGTCGTGCCAACTACACGCTCATGAACCGCTACTACTTCACCGCAACGGTGCGCGACGACGGTTCTTCTCGCTTTGCCGACCACTGGGGTGTGTTCCCATCCTTCGCCTTCGCTTGGCGCATAAAGGATGAAAACGAATTCCAGAAAATCGACTGGTTGAGCGACCTTAAACTGCGTCTCGGCTATGGTCTCACCGGTCAGCAGGAAGGCATCGACAACTATCTGTGGTTCAAACAGTATAAGAAAGGACAGAACTTCGGTAAGTATCCGCTCATAGGCGACGGTTCAATCTACACACCGCTCTACTACAACGACAAGCTGAAATGGGAAACCACTACCACATACAACGTGGGACTCGACTTCGGAATCCTCAACCAGCGACTCACAGGTAGCGTTGACTGGTATGTGCGCAAGACTACCGACCTCATCAACTCGGCTCCCGTGGCTGCACTCGCAGGCTCGGCCGACAAGGGATTGCAGAACATCGGTTCGCTGAAGAATACTGGTGTCGAGGCTTCACTCAACTGGGTGGCACTCAACACCAAAGACTGGTACTGGACGATGAGCTACAACTTCACCTACAACAAGAACGTGATCACCGACCTGAGCGGCGTTAGCGACACCGGCGACCCAGTGCCCACAGGCAGCAATATCGACTCTTCAAACCAGGTTCTGGCCTATCAGACTGGTTATGCCGCCAACTCGTTCTACGTTTACCAGCAAATCTACGACAAGGACGGAAAGCCTATCGAGGGTGCAGTGGTTGACCGCAACGGCGACGGACAAATCACCTCTGCCGACCGTTATCTGTACAAGCAAATCGCAGCTCCGGTGACAATGGGCTTCAGCTCACGCGTGGAATGGAAGAACTTCGACCTCGGCTTCTCGCTCCGGGCAAGCATCGGCAACTACGTCTACAACCATTTCGAGCAGAGCAACCGCTTGAGCGTGTCCAGCTCAGTATGGTGCCAAAGCTCATATCTTGCTAACCGACCCGTGAACACGCTCGGATGGAGTTCCGACGCCAACTCATCGAAACTCTCCGACTATTTCGTGCAGAATGCATCGTTCCTCAAAATGGACAACATCACGCTCGGCTACTCGTTTGCCAACCTCTTCAAGGGCGGCTCATGGAGCGGCATCTCGGGACGCATCTACGCTTCGGCAAGCAACGTGTTCACCATAACCAAGTATAAAGGCATCGACCCCGAAGTTTACAGTGGTATCGACAACAACGTCTATCCGCGCCCGATAACATTCCTCCTCGGTGTCAACCTGAACTTCTAACTAACAACTATAAAGATTCACGACAATGAAAAACTATATAAAATCGGTTGCCGCACCTGCCGCCGCCGTGCTCATAAGCCTCGCTTCGGCATCGTGCGTGAACGACCTCGACAAGGATCCTATAAGCCCGAAGATTGACCTCGAAGTGAACAACGACGCGCTTCTGAACAAATGCTACGCCAATTTCGGCATCAACGGAAACGGCGGACAGAGCAACAGCGACGAGGATTGCGACGTGAAGGGATTTTCCGACAACGGCATGACGGGCCTCGTGCGTGCAATGTGGAACCTCAACGAGCTTCCCACCGACGAAGCAACGTGCAACTGGGGCGACGGACTCCAGGAGCTGAACTCGGCAAAATACGACGCATCGCACCAGTGGGTGAAACTCTATATGACCCGACTCACGCTCGGAATAACATTCTGCAACCAGTATCTGCAGGTTGCCGGCGGCGAAGACAATACCAAAACCGCCGAGTGCCGCTTCTTGCGTGCACTGCAATACTATCTCCTTCTCGACGCATACGGCAATGTTCCGTTTGCAGAAACACTGGAGAAACCCGTGCAGAAATCAAGCAAGGAAATGTATGAATGGCTCGTGAAAGAGCTCACCGAGAACGTGGAGCCCAACCTTTCTGATGCAAAAGCCAAGACATCGGCCGACTCAAACTACGGCCGTGTGGACAAGGCTGCATGCTGGCTGCTGCTCTCCCGCATATATCTCAACGCCGAGGTGTACACCGGAACAGCCCAGTGGGCAAAGGCAAAGGAATATGCCAAGAAAGTGATCGACTCGCCCTACCACCTCAGCGAAACCGGTAAAGGACAGTGGAGTGCATACCAACTGCTCTTCATGGGCGACAACGACAAGAACAGCGCAGCCGCCGAAATACTATTCCCAATCATCAATGTTTCGGGAACCACGCGCAGTTACGGCAACTCTCTCTTCCTCATTGCAGGCAACGGATATGGTGCCGTGCACGCCAATCCCGAAGATCCGGAAGGAACCAACGGTTGTGTGGGTCAGACATGGAGCGGACTTCATCCGCGTGTGGCACTCATCAACAAGTTCTTCCCCAACTCGGTGGCTCCGCAGGTGCCCTCCTACGACATGCCGTCAATGGCTGGCGACGACCGTGCCATATTCTGGGGACAGGACCGTCAGCTTGAAATCGACAACATCACAAAGGCCGACGACAGCTATGTTGTGTGCAAATTCATCAACTACAACAGCGACGGCAGTCAGCACATCGACCCGAGTTTCGCCGACATGGACTGGCCTTTCTTCCGCGTTGCCGAGGCTTATCTCAACTATGCCGAGGCTGATGCCCGCCTGAACGGCGGCAACACGTCGGCCGAAGGAACAAGCATGGTGAACAAGATACGCAGCCGCGCCAATGCCACCACGCGCACTTCGAGCTACTCGCTCAACGAGTTGTGCGACGAATGGGCACGCGAGTTCTACTTCGAGGGAATGCGCCGCACCACGCTCGTGCGCTTCAACCGCTTCGGAGGAAACACCGGTTACAACTGGGACTGGAAGGGTGGCGAGAAAGCCGGCAAGTCGTTTGAGGCTTACCGCAACATCTATCCGATACCTGTGACACAGCTCCAGAGCAATGGCAACCTCACACAGAACCCCGGTTACACCAATTAACAACGTCTGCCAGCTGCCGTGCGGCATGCCAAAAGCACACGGCACGGCAGCGGCTAAAAACCTATAAACGAACAGCAATATGAAAAAGATATTGAAATCAGCACTGCTGCTGGTCATGGGTATGGCTCTGTTGACGTCGTGCGAGGACGACAACGACTCCAATCCTACCCTTGTCGCCCCGACGGAGTTTCACCTGAACACCCCGGCATTGGCCAACACCAACATCGACCTCGCGCACTCTTCGGCTCTCGAGCTCACTTGCTCGCAGCCCAACTACGGCTTCCCCGCATCCACACAATACAAGGTGCAGGTGTCGCTCGACAAGAACATGGCCGACGCCGTGGAGCTTGACGAAACCACAACGTCGGCAAAAGTCAGCGTCGATCCGTCGGTGCTCGCCAGCACACTCACCAACCTCGCACTCGCCGCAGGCAAGAAAGAGGCCGATTTCCCAATGGACATCCCCGTTTATCTGCGCTTGCGTGCCAATATGCTCACCGAAACTGGCGACATAGTTGAGGGCACTGAGATACTTTCCAACATCGTGTGTCTGAGCAATGTTCACCTGCTTTATTCTCTGCCTCCGGTGACAGTGCCCGACCATCTCTACATCGTCGGCAGCTTCTGCGGATGGGATTGGGGCAACTGTTTCGAGTTTGTTCCGGTTTACGATCATCCTGAAACCTACTGGCGCATGGTATGGATCGACGGCGCAGGTGTGAAGATCAACACCGACAAGGCATGGGACGGCAACGAGAAGGGCTACGACGGCATCACCGTCGACGGCGACCTTGCAAGCGAAATCATCCGCACCGACGACGGCAACATAGCATCGTCTAACCCCGGCTGGTATCTTGTGGTTGTCAACGCAACGGTAGAAGGCCGCAACATTAAGTACAACGTGCAGTTCAACAAGCCCGAAGTATGGCTCATGGGTCCCGTTGTTGGCAACAGCAGCTGGAACGAACTCGAGGCCGGATGGTCGTTCACCGTTCCCACAACTGCCGACGGCGACTTCGTATCGCCCGCATTTGCCGGAGCCGTAGAAGGCGGCGACAAGGACGGTGTCCGCGCTTATGTCAAGTTGCCCGGCAACGACTGGTGGCACTCCGAATTTATGATTTACGACGGCGTGATAGCCTACCGTGGTGCAGGCGGCGACCAGTCGCCCCGCGTGGCAGGTGCCGTTGGCCAGAAACTCTATCTCAACTTCGCAACGGGCAAGGGCGAGATAAAGTGATGTGGCACGCAAGACATGCAACGTTGAAATAAAGAAACAAATCAAACAAACCGCCGCGCCGCCGTCAGGCACGCACTGGCTGCGGCGCGGCACAAACCTAAAAAGAAATGAAGAAAATCGCAAAATACATAGCTTTCGCCTTCGCCGGACTCGTTATGGCATCCTGCGGCGACAGCTACGACGATTGGGCGCAGCCGCAAACCAACCCTGAAGAGGACGCTATAACAGTGCCCGGGTTCAAAGCATCGGCAGCACCGGCCATCGATTTCGCCTCTGTCACCACTGACAGCGTGCAGACATTCGTTCTCGGCGAGGCCGCCCTTCCCGCTGGCTTCACACTTGAAGATGCCCGCATAGAGCTTACACCCAAGAACGTTGACGGTGCGACAACAACGACAGTAAACACTGGTGTCAACGGCAACGTACCTGCCGAGCAGCTCTCTTCGCTCGTTGTCGAGACCTACGGAAAGCGTCCTTCGGCACGCACCTTCGCCGGCCACGTTTATGTGGATGCCGTGAAAGACGGACAGGCCGTGCTCATCGATGCCGGAACAGTTGATGTTGTGATGACTCCGAAAGCCCCGCACATCGAGGCAGGATATTATCTCACCGGCGACATGACCGGCGCTTGGGACCTCAGCCACCTCATGGCTTTTGCCCACTCTGGTGCAGATGTCTACGAAGACCCGGTGTTCACCCTTATGATTACCACCACCGCCGACAACCAATACTGGAAGATTATCCCCAAGAGCAATGTCGATAGCCAGAACATGTGGGCCGACGGAGTGCTCGGAGTAGCCGTAGACGGCGATGCAAGCATGTCGGGTCGCCTCGTGAGCGACAACCCGCAGGCAGGCAAGATAGAGAAAGCCGGTGTCTACATGATGACTCTCAACATGATGGACTACACCTACGAACTGAAGCAGATTGCCCCCGAGTATTATCTCGTAGGCGCATTGCAGGGATGGAGCTCGAGCGATAAAACCTGCAAGATGTATGCTGAGACAGCCATGAAGCACACCTACACCACGAAATGGACGGGCGATGCTAACCTCAAGATATGGCTCGGCAGCGATTTCGGCACATGGGACAAGTGCTTCGGAGCAGCCTCCGACGGTTCCGACGCAGTATCCGGTTCGCTCGTTTCAACGGGTGCCGGCGCAGTGGTTTGCCCCGAGAAGGGAGCCTACTACACCTTCACTGCCGATTTCTCGACAATGACCTACACCTGGACAAAGCTTGCCAGCCAGACACCCACCGAGTACACCAACGTGGGACTCATCGGAGTAGGCGGCGACTGGAACAACGATGTTGACATGACGCAGGTTACACCGCACAACTGGTATGTTGAAGTAAACATTCCCGAAGGCGGTCTGAAGATACGCGCCAACCACGAGTGGGGCAACGGAAACTGGGGACTTGCCAGCGGACAGAGCTATGAAAGCAACGGCACTCTGCTCAACGACGGCGGCAGCGGAAACATCCCCGTTCCGGCAGGCAAATACCATGTCTATTTCAACGACATCACTGCACAATACTCTTTCGTAGCCATCTGACGCGAAACAACACAATCCAACTATAAAATCCATTCATTGGCCAAGGCCGGGCAGCATGGCGCTGCACCAGTCTTGGCCTTTTTTTGTGCCTTGCGCAAGCATCATCTTTACACGGCATATAATATGTTTGCGCATGCGCGATATATAAGTTATGTATAATGTCGTGCAGTCTAAAGAGGCTTTATATATAAGACAATATTTGTGTTCGCACACAATTCGCTTGACCTAAGTCAAAAATAGCCTTAAAAAGTAGTAAAAAACGCCTGAAAAGTTTGTCTGTGTGCGTGAACAGTACTACCTTTGCATCGTCAAAAAGAGATACCGTGAGGCATCATTGAAAATATAAAAGGTAAAAAGAATTTGAGAGAAATCTCAACCGGTAATTAGCCATCAGGTGAAAGATTGAGGATAACAAGACGAAAGGTAAGAAAGATTGGGATAACGACAATAGGTTATTGGTAAGGTAATAAAAGATTATTTAGGATAGCAGAAAGGTTTAGCCGAAAAGAAAGCGAACTTCAAGAAGGTAAAGATTGAGGATAACACACACACACGAAAGAAAAGGTAATTAGATTGTTAAGGTAGAGAAAAAGATTGTTAGGGAAGCATAGCAGGTTAGTCAATAGGTTTTTACAGTAATTCAATAGGTAGCTTTAGAAAGGTAGAAAGACATGTGGATGACAATGATGATGACCCTTTTTGCAGCCAGCGCTGCAATGGGAATGTGGGGAAATGGCAACAGCAAATAGGTGCTGCTTGTCCCCCTTCGGAAGACGGAGCGGATGTCGAACGCGATGAAATCTTCTTTTTCAATAAGAAAAACAAACGAAGTAAATAATAATAAACGAGGCTGTCGGAAACCATCCGGCAGCCTTTTTTCGTGCCCGCGCCATTGTCTTTGTGGCGTGTTTTGGCCGCGCTGCGTGCGTGCATCATTTGCGGCAAGTGCGTGCGGCAGCCGCTGCACATGCGTTTTGCGCACGGTGTAGGGTGGGGCAGAAGCCATGCTTGCGGCACAGGCAAGCACTGCACCGCAGTCGGCAAGTTGCCGTGCCGTGGTCAATTAATGTGTTGCAGCGAGCCCGTTTTTGCCATATTTTTATTAATTTTGTGGCCGATTTCAAGACTTACTGCAATGAGTAAAATAAAGATAAAGGACAAGACGTTCGTCACATCCATTCCCGAGGCCGAGATATTGAAGCGCATCAGCACAGTGGCCGCACGCATAAACGCCGACATGGAAGGCAAAACCCCCGTGTTTCTCGCCGTCCTCAACGGTTCGTTCATGTTCGCCTCCGACCTCGTTCGCATGATTACGGTGCCCTGCGAGGTGTCGTTTGTGAAGTTCTCCTCCTATTCTGGCACAACGTCCACCGGTTCGGTGAAGCAGCTTATCGGGCTTAACAGCAGCCTCAAGGGCCGCGACGTGATAATCGTAGAAGACATCGTTGAAACCGGCTACACCATGCGCGAGATGCTCAATCAGGTAGAGGCACTCGGCCCCAGTTCGGTGCAAGTGTGCACATTGCTGCTCAAACCCGACTGCCTGCGTGTGCCGCTTGACATCAAGTATGCCGTGATGGAGATACCAAACGATTTCATTGTGGGCTACGGTCTTGACTACGACCAGCAGGGACGCAACCTGCGCGACATCTACACCATAGTTGCCGAGTGATAGCCTGCGTTGCTGCGACATAGCTGCCAATGCCTTGGCGGCCCGATGCATGTGCGTGTTTGCGTGGGTGTCGGTGTGTGCCGTCATCTGGCTGCAAGCGAAAAAGCGAAACAATTCAATATAATTCAAGGTGGGTATTAAAAATTGCCTTTGGCGGATTTTGGCTGTTTATGCCGGTCTTGCTTCTTGTTTTTCTTGATGGAATATAGCTGACTGTACGACTGAAAGAAAAAGTAAAATGTGCCGGACAAATGCGAAAAGCCCCGAATGACAATCCGCCTATAACAAAAGTTTAATCGTGCGTGTGATTTATAGGACACGCCTTAAAGTAAAAAGATGAAGAACATAGTAATTTTCGGTGCCCCTGGTTCAGGCAAGGGCACACAGAGCGACCTCATGATCGAGAAGTATGGCTTCAACCATATCTCCACCGGCGACGTGCTGCGCAGCGAAATCAAGAACGGCACCGAGCTCGGCAAGACAGCCAAGGGCTACATCGACAACGGCCAGCTCATCCCCGACGAACTCATGGTTAACATTCTTGCCAGCGTCTACGACAATTTCGGCAAGGAGCACAAGGGCGTAATCTTCGACGGTTTCCCCCGCACTATTCCCCAAGCCGAGGCTCTCAAGAAGATGCTCGCAGAACGTGGCCACAAGGTTGCGGCAATGATTGAGCTCGACGTGCCCGAGGCCGAACTCATGCAGCGCCTTATCAAGCGCGGCCAGGAGAGCGGACGTTCCGACGACAACGCCGAAACAATAAAGAAGCGCCTCGATGTGTATCACAACCAGACAGCTCCCCTCATCGAATGGTATGAAGGCGAGGGCATACACCACCACATCGACGGTCTTGGCGAGTTGAGTCGCATCTTCGGCGACATCTGCTCGGTAATCGACTCTCTTTAAAGACATCCCCGCACCGGGGCAATGACATAAGTTTATGTGCGGCACGGCGTTTATTTGCACCGTGCCGCACATTTTGTTTTTTGTGTGTGTTAAAAATAGTATTTGGTAAAAGTCGCAAGCGACAGGTCGTCGAAGACGGCCAATGTGCATAACCGCTGGTGGAGCGAGCATAGCGAGCGGAACCTGCGGATACGCGTCCATTTATAAGGCCGTCCTCGAAGAGGGCGAACCAGTGTCAAATAAATGCCTTATGAGAATGTTCGTCCTCTTCGAGGACGGTAGTTCCGCTATCAGAGAGTCCGCAGGTTCCCTTCGGTCACCAGCGGTTATGCAGAGTTTGC
>CAVKCP010000092.1:0-10973 GCA_963654815.1 Lachnospiraceae bacterium
ATTGTCCTCGAAAACAGCCTCGCAATCTGACAAAGCCAATTTATAGAACCCACCTATAATGAAAAAATGAACAAAAAGAAAAACGGGCGGAAACCCCATGTCGTTTTCCGCCCGTTTATGTGGCATGTTTATTCATGTCTTGTCGTTACCCTTATTTCAGGTAGTCTTCAAAATATTGCGTTATGCGCTCATGCAGGTGCACGCTTTGGTGACCTCTCATGTTGTGCGGTTCGCCCGGATACACGAAGAAATCGGGTTGTGTTCCGGCTGCTATGCAGGCTTTCAAAAACGAGAGACAGTGCTGCGGCACAACCGTAAGGTCGTTGTAGCCCTGTATTATTTGCAGCTTGCCTTTGAGGTTGGCTGCCTTGTAGATGAGCGAAGTCTTCTTGTATCCCTCGGGATTTGCCTGTGGAGTGTCCATATAGCGTTCGCCATACATCACCTCATACCAGTGCCAGTCTATCACGGGGCCACCGGCAACACCCACCTTGAACACGTCGGGGTAGTTGGTCATGAGCGATATGGTCATAAAACCTCCGAAGCTCCAACCGTGCACTCCGAGGCGGTCGGCATCTACATAGGGCAGCGTTTTAAGGTATTCCACGCCCTTCATCTGGTCTTTCATCTCCTCCTGTCCCAGTTGTCTGAACGTAGCCTGCTCAAATTCTTTACCGCGGTTTTCGCTTCCACGGTTGTCGAGAATGAACAGAATGTAGCCTTTCTGCGCCATGTAAGTCTCCCAGCTGCGGCTGCAATAGTGCCATCTCGCATCGACGTTGTGCGCGTGCGGGCCACCGTAAACATATATCACGGTGGGATATTTCTTCGTGGGGTCAAAGTCCATGGGCTTTACCATGCGGTAGTACAGGTCGGTTGTGCCGTCGGCAGCCTTTATTGTTCCGCAGCTGTATTGCGGCACTTTGTAGCCCTTCCACGGGTCGTCGGCCTTGAAATACTGCATTTTTTTGCCCGTTTCAGTGTTGGCTATGCAGATGTTGCGCGGAGTGTCGGGCGTGGAGTAGTTGTCAACAACATACTGTCCGCTGCCGCTGAGTGTGGCCGAGTGCCATCCCTTGCCGTTGTCGTCGATGAGGCTGCGCTTGCCAGTGTTCACGTCTACAGCGAACAGGTTGCGCTGTATGGGCGACAACTCGTTTGATGCGATTATTATCGATTTGCTTTTTGCATCAAATCCCACAACCTCCATTACTGTCCAACTGCCGCTTGTGAGTTGGCTTATCGACAATGAAGAGTGGTCGAGCGGCGCGTTGCCGCATTTTGCGGCAATCGTGCATATATAAATGTGGTTGTAGCCGTCTTTCTGGCTCTGCATCACAAACTTCGATTTGTCCCACGGCAGGAACTGTATGGGGTGGAGCGGCTCCACATATTTGTCGTCGGTCTCGCGGTAAATCTCGCCCTCCTTCTCGCCAGTCGTTGCATTATATCTCGTGAGACGGCAGTCGTTCTGGTCGCGGTTCAGCTCAAACATATACACCGACTCGTTGTCGGCACTCCATGCCACGTTGCTGAAATAGCGGTCGGTGGGGTCGCCAGCTTGCAAGTAAACGGTTTTTCCGGTGGTGGTGTCGAAAACGCCCACAGTCACTTTGTGCGACGTTTCGCCGGCCATGGGATATTTGTCGGGTGCTGCCTTGGCTATGCACGTTTCGGTTTCGGGGTGGTTGAACACGGGTTCGGGAATGTCAACCTGCGGATAGTCGGTCACCATACTCTGATCCATGCGGTAAAAAGCGAGCTTCTTGCCGTCGCTGCTCCAGAATGTTCCCCCGTCGATGCCGAACTCGTTGCGGTGCACGCTCTGTCCGTAAACGATGTCGCGCGAACCGTCGGTTGACAGTTGCCATGTCTTTCCGCCTTTTGCCACATACAGGTTGTCGTCTTTGAGATAGGCCGTAGCAAAACTTGCAGGGCTTGTCTCGAGAATGGTCTCGCCCTCCTCAAAGGCATGACTGTCGGCAAGGCAGTGCTTCTTGAAGTCGATGCTGTAAACATGGTCGGCGGTTGTGATGTTCACTATCGACTTGCCGGGGTAGGGGAACGACACTCCGTAAAGGCTGTTCACCTTTATGTCTCGGGTGTTGCCAATCCACTGGTTGATGTCGTTTATGGCAAAAAGCTGGGTTTCTTTGCCCTTTGCCTTGTCTACAAGATAGCAAGTCTTTGCATCGACACGCACCAGCTGGTCGCCCCACCACACAAGGTGGCGGTTGGCCGGTGACATGTTGCGGTAGTTCTTTCCGCCGAAATTCAGGTCTTCAAGCGTAAACTCTTTCATCTGTGCGCAAACGGCCATCGTGGCCAACAAGGCCAGCAGAATGGCCGAAATTCGTTTATTCCTCATTTCTCTTTCCGCGTTTTGAAGCGAAACCGCGTGTGTCGCGCTTCGGGTTGTTGCCAAATCGTTTGCCTTCTTTGCCGAACGGGGCTCCGCCACGGTTGTCTTTGCCGAAACGGCCGCGTGAGGGTTTGTCGTTGTCATCAAACCGCTTTTTGGGCTGACGGCGCTTGTCGAATCCCTCTTTGTTGTCGTCGCGCTTGTAACGGTCAAACGAGTGGAACTTGAACGATCGTATGTCGGCCTCGGCGTTCTCCTCGTCTTCGTCGAGACGCTTCTTGAACTCGCGGTTCTTCTTGAAGCGGTGTTTCTCGGCCATTTGGCGTTTCTCCTCGTCGGTCTTCACTATTCCGCCTTCCTGACGGAACTCTTTCATCGATCCGTCGAATATTGCATACTTGCGGAACTCGCATTCCAGCGAACCGTTGAACACGGGAATCTTTATCGACGGTTTCAGACCTATGGCCTCGAAACACTCCTCGCGGTAGCTGAGCACCCATGCCTCGTTGCCCATGAAGGCATGCTTGAGTCGCTCGCCAATCATCTTGTAGGTGGCTATGAGGTTGGGCGTGGATATGCGCTCGCCGTAGGGCGGGTTCATCACGATGAGGCTCTTGTTGGCCGGTTTTGTGAAATCCTTGAAATCGGCATTCTCCACGGTCACGTCCTTGGTGAGTCCGGCGGCCTTTATGTTCAGTCTTGCGGTGTTGACGGCCTTCATGTCGATGTCATAGCCGTAGATGTGGTGGTTGAATTCGCGCTCCTGCGAGTCGTCGTTGTATATGCTGTCGAACAGGTCGGCATCGTAGTCGGGCCATTTCTCGAATGCAAATTCCTTGCGGAATATGCCGGGACTCATGTTGTGGGCTATGAGTGCGGCTTCGACAAGCAGCGTGCCCGAACCGCACATCGGGTCGATGAAGTCGGTTTCGCCGTGCCACCCGGTCATCAGAATCATTCCGGCTGCGAGCACTTCGTTGAGCGGTGCCTCGACCGACTCCTGACGGTAGCCGCGACGGTGGAGCGACTCGCCGCTTGAGTCGAGCGACAGTGTGGCGTCACTTTCGGCAATGTGTATGTTGAGTCTTATGTCGGGGTTGCTCACCGAGATGTTGGGGCGGGTGCCGGTCTTCTCTCTGAAATAGTCAACAATGGCATCTTTCACCTTGTAGGTCACGAAGCGCGAGTTGCGGAATTCGTCGGAGTAGACCACCGAGTCAACCGAGAAGGTCTTGCCTTTCTCTATGTATTTTTCCCATTCTATATCCTTTATCTCGTCGTAAACGTCGTCGGCCGAACGGGCTTTGAAGTGTTTTATAGGCTTTAAAATCCTGATGGCGGTGTGCAGCTGGAAATTGGCGCGGTACATCATTTCCTTGTCGCCGGTGAACGACACCATTCTGCGTCCCGTCTGCACGTTGTTTGCTCCCAATTGGATGAGTTCTTTTGCCAATACGGGTTCAAGTCCCATGAACGTTTTGGCAATAAGTTCGAATTCGTTCATATTAATATTCAAAAATCATTTGTTTCATTCGGGTTGCCCGCATAACTCGCCTTGAAGACCGTTTTCTGCCGGGCATAACTTTATTCTTTGCGGCATGACACCGCCACGGGCACAATGCGCCAAAGGCTCGAAAGCCTTGCCGCAATTTTGATGTGTGTTGTGGGGAGTGCCATAAACTCAATAGCGAAGATTATTGTAGATTGCAAAATTAATAATAAATATTAAAACAACGTGCAATCGGCGGCGTTTTTATTTTGTCATTTGCGTGTAGTGCCGCCATAGCTTCGGCTTCACCATGCCGTGTGGCGGCTGCCACATGTGCGTGCGGCGGTTGCAGCACGCGTGTGCAGCATGTGCGGTGCGTGCGTGCAGCGTATGGTGCAACGTGGCAAACCGTGTGCGTGGGCAGCGGCAGAGAGTTGTGTTTCGGATGTGGGGAAGTGTTGTGTGTGTTGGCACGAACGGGTCGTTGCACGGCTATTCTTCTAGTTCGGCAAGGTTGGTAATGAAACTGTGCAGCAGATTGCTTGTGGTTTCAATGGGTGCGTAGGCGAAATATTTCATGCTGTTTTTCACTGTACGCATCATGGCTTTGGGGTCGTTTTCCACAAGTCCGGTTGTGCTTTGGTGAAATTGCCAGTCTTTTGCGTCGACATTGGTGTGGTGCAGCAGACTGCGCATGGCCTGACGGTAGGCGTAAGGGTCGATGCGCGACACGAAAGGCACTTCTTCTTTTTCAAAATCCAATGTGCTGATGAGAATGCTGCCGTATAGTTGCGCAAGGTTTTTTATGTGGCATTTCTCGAGCCAGCGGTCGAGTTTCACAAAGTCAACACGGTCGCCGTGGCGCCGTAGAAACACGCCGATGGGCAACAGGTGGCCGTAGGATATGCCACGGGTGAGAATATGGTTGGTGTTTGCGATTATGAGGTTGAAGAGTTGCAGAGTGCTTTCCGAACGTTCTTCCGAGGTATTCTCGCGATCTCTCGTCTTCCTAATCCTTCGGTTTAGCAACCTGTTGCTGAGCAGTGCGTCGCCGGTTTTCTCCTCGTTGTCGTCGTGGCACACGGCTTCGTCGGCCTCCAAGAATCGGTCTACTATGTGTTGCGGCATGGCTGCCGGCGTGTGCGGGTTGCACTTAATGCCCGCTGCCGCAGTGCTGAGCACACTTTGCTGCAACGCTATGTCGTAGAGTCGGTTCCACTTGAAATCGGACATAGGCTCTATTTCTTCAAATTCGTCGAGTGCGCCCGACTTTAGTAATTTGAAGAAATTCCTTAATATTATGTCGGTATTGGCCAGTGTCATCTTTTGCGTAAAGTGTCAGGAGTATTTCTTGGGGAAACGGAACAGGATGCTGCACACCATTACCGCCCCGAGAATGAACGGATAGTAAAGGTAGGGCACGATGTCGGTGGGACTGAGTTTGGCCAGTCCCGATGCCATGAGCAGCTGTGCGCCATAGGGTATGAGACCCTGCATGAAGCATGAACTGGTGTCGAGCAAACTGGCGGCTTTGCGCTTGTCAACCCCGAATGCGAGGCTTATGTTCTTCACAATGTTGCCCACCGTGATTATGGCCACTGTGTTGTTGGCCGTGCACATGTCAACGGCTGCGGCCAGAAAACAGATTACAAACTCGGCACCGCGCTTGCCGTGTATGCGCCGCGTAATCTTGCCTATGATGTAGTCGATGCCTCCGTCGTGCTGCACCACCTCAAACAATCCGCCGGCGAGCATCGTTATGATGATGAGTTCGCTCATCGACAGCACTCCGTCGCCCATTGCATGGAAGAGGTTGAATATGTCGCTCGCCCCGCACATTATGCCTATGGCGAGCGTGAGCACTATGCCCGTGACAAGCACCGTGAGCACATTGATGCCCATTGCCGCCGTGACGAGCACCGCCACATAGGGTATGAGCTTTATAAGGTTGGTGTCGCCGTGCTGCGCGGCGGTGCCGTGGCCGAAGCCAATGTAGGTGTAAATAATCAGTGTTATTATTGCGGCAGGGATGGCGATGTAGATGTTGGCCTTGAACTTGTCGTTCATCTTGCAGTCTTGCGAACTTGTTGCCGCTATCGTTGTGTCGGATATGAACGACAGGTTGTCGCCGAAGAATGCTCCGCCTACTACCGTTGCCGTAACGAGAGGCAGACTAGCGTCGACCGATGAGGCCAAGCCGGTGGCAATGGGCACCAGTGCGACAATCGTTCCAACGCTTGTGCCTATGGAAAGGCTGATGAAACACGACGCACAGAACAACCCCGGCAGAACCATGCTGCTAGGCAGAATGGCCAGAACGGCATTCACCGTGGCATCGATGCTGCCTATTTGTTTGGCCGAATTGGCGAAAGCTCCGGCAAGGATAAATATCCACAACATCTGCATGATGTTGGGCGCGCTCGCTCCTTTGTTGAATATCGCGATGCGCTCGTTGGTTGTCTCCTTGTGCGGAAAGGCCACTGCGTAGATGCACGAGAGCATGAACGCGATGCTTATTGGTATCTTGTAGAAGTCGTGGGCGATGATTGACGTTACAAGGTAAATGGCTACGAAGACAATCAGCGGGCTCAGTGCGGCAATACCTTTTTTGTTGTTCATCTTATGGTCGGTGTTTGTTTTACCGTCATTAAAGCTGGGTGCGGCGGTAGAAATCTACGTTCTCTTTGGTGAGAAGCTCTATGGGCATGTAGTTTACGGGCTGCACTTTCTTTTTTAGCACTATTGCCTTGAACAGAGTGTCAACGCAACTGTAGCCTTGCTGGTAGCCGTGCTGGGCGATGAGAAACGAGATGCTGCCTTGGCGCAGGCACTCGGCGTTTTTGGCCACCATGTCGTAGCCCATGATTTGAATGTCGCGGCGGTTGTTGCGCAGCAGATATTCGCCCACGATGTGAGCCTTGGAGTTGAGCGTTATGCAGTGGTGCACCTGCGGATGTTCCTCGAAGAAAGTCTTGAGCATGCTGTCGTTCTCGGCTTTCGTGCCTTTGAACGGAAGGTGCAGTTCGGTAATCAGAATGTTGGGGAAATGGTCGTGCATGTAGTGGCGGAACCCCACTTCGCGGTTGGCTTGCTGCTTGCTGGTCACATGTCCGTTCTTCATGCGTTTCAATAGCATTATCTCTTTCTCGTTGCTTGCAATGAGCATGAGCATCTTCGCGGCGAAATATCCGCTGCAGAAAGAGTCCTGACCGAAGAATGAAAGCGGTCGCAGGTCGGGCATGTAGGAGTCGAGCAGCACGAAAGGTATCTGTTTTTCGTGCAGAATGTCGGTGAAGACCTTCGTTGTCTCGATGTCAACCGGGACAATGATAACACCGTCGGGGGCGGAATTAAGGCAGTCGGTGTAGCAGTTCACGAACGACTGGTTGTCGAAGCGTTCGTAATACATCAGCTTTACGTCGATGTGGAAGTCGCGGCGCACCTCTATCGCTTTCTTCGCGCCTTGTTCAATTTCCTCCCAGTAGGCTTCCGATTCGTGCTGGGGAATGAGCATATAGAAGGTGTATGACTTGTTGTAGGCCAGGGCACTAGCGTAGACGTTGGGCTGGTATTTCATCTCTTTGAGGGCCTGCTCCACTTTCTCGCGTGCCGGTTTCGACACGTTGGGCCGATTGTGCAGCACACGGTCTACTGTGCCTACCGACACTCCGGCTCTTTCGGCAATGTCTTTTATTCTGATTTTATCCATTGTTGTGTGTCAAGAATGTCAACGGTGTTTTTGTTTTAATTGCAAAGTTAATATAAAAAAAACAAATTGTGCGAAAGCACAGACACGTTTTTTAATGTGTGGACTACCACAATGCTAATATTATAAATAATCTATGCGCCCAAAAACAACCGCAGTGTGCGTCGTTGCACAAAGGTGCAACATGCGGAATGCTTCGTGAAAAGATATATGCAAATGTGCCCGTCAAAATTCGAAATTCTCGGCTTAAATGTATAACTTTGCGTTGTCGTTAATCTATTTATGGACCTGAGGCATCAGAATCGCATGTTATTAAGCTGCCTTAATGTTGGCAAATGAGATTTACTGGCGGCTCCTGATAATAAAAAAGGAATTGATGGCAAATAGTATAGACAAGGAAAGGGCAATTCGCGTTATAGTTAGTAATGCGGTTAAATCGTATGCAAATGGTTTCTCAATGCGCCATCTTGCAGATGTTGACAACGAGAATGGTGTTATCAATATGAAGATAAACAACGTTTTTATTGCGGCATTGGGTTCCGAAATACAATATTATTCAGCGCTGGCACGTTCTTTGGATAGTTCATTGGGCAATATGCTGGAAAGCATGGCTATTAGTATTGCAGAACTTAATTACACAGTTAGTCAGCATGTAGAGGGGACTTTGTACAAAGAACAAACCGACTATATTGCAGAATTGCTTGAACAATACAAACGCAGCACAAATCGCAGAAAACCTAAGTTGCAAGATTATCAAGGCATTTCAGAAAGAAAAGGTATTGCAGAAACAAAGCGTCATGAGAGTGATTACTATCTGATTGACGAAGAAATTGGTATGCGCTATCTTATAGGACTTAAAATCGGTGGTGATCTTGACAACAAAAAGGCTCGCTCTGAAAAAGAAGCTCTACTTGAACAATATTGCATCTTAACCAATGAACTCGGGGAAGAAAAGGTTAAAGTTCTCTTCGCCACAGCCTATAATAGATATGGTGAGGGTAAACCTTGGACGCAAGGGAGAGTTCGTCAGTTCTTTTGTGAAGAGGAGTTGTGCATAAGCCGCGACTTTTGGAACTTGGTGTGCAAAATGGAAAACGGTTATGAAACAGTAATTGACGAATACAAGAAAAACGCACATTTTATCAATGAGGCTTTGGATGAAATAAAGGAAGCCTATTTACCCAACGAATAATAATGAAAGATCCCAATTGGCAGAAATGTGTCTTGTGTGCAGATAGCAGGAATATAATAAAACGCATTCCCGATAATTCAATTGACTTCATATTGACCGACCCTCCATATAACCTCGGTCAGCATTCCACTGGCAACATTCCTTTGCTGGGGCGTTCAGCCATGAACAATGATGTCGCCGATTGGGATATGGTTGATTTTAACCCTGAAGAATGGGCTGACGAATTTATCCGCATACTGAAACCTACGGGAAACCTATTCATCTTTACATCATACAATCAGTTGGGACGGTGGTATAATTGCCTTGACCATAAGTTTGACACATCAAATTTTATGGTGTGGCACAAGACAAACCCCGCTCCCAAGATTTTCAAAGCAGGCTTTCTGAATAGTTGTGAAATGATATTCACATGTTGGAACAAAAAACACACATGGAATTTCATATCACAAAAAGAAATGCACAATTTCATTGAAAGTCCTATTTGTATGCGCCCTGAGCGATTGAGCAACCCGAAACATCCTGCTCAAAAGCCTGTGTCCATATTGAAGAAGATGATAGAGATTGCAACAAATAAAAACGACATCGTTTTCGATCCTTTTATGGGCGTGGGTTCTACAGGGGTGGCCGCCCTTGAACTGGAACGACGCTTTATCGGCGTAGAGTTAGACGGAGATTATTTTGACGCGGCAAATAATAGAATAAACATGGCATTAAATAAAGACAGAAAACCACAAAGTTCTTACTACCAAACAGAAGAAAGTACCGGTATGGTGCAGGAGCCTTCTGTTGGGATGCAAACCACGCTGTTTGAACTTGATGGCTTCTTTGGATATCGTGCATCAGTAGAACGCCCGGTAATCATAGACCGTAATTCGAATTTACCACCTATAATAAAATGGCCGGGAGGAAAAGAAAAAGAATTGAAACATATTATTCCTAACCTGCCGCATTTTGAAAGATATTTTGAACCTTTCGTCGGTGGTGGTTCTGTGTTCATGGGCATAAATGCAAAAGAGCATTACATCAATGATTTTTCGCAAGAACTGATACAACTTTATGATTGCATTTCCCAAACCAACAAACAATTCTTCAAATATGCGGAAGCTATGGATGCATCATGGGAAAATGCCGAGCGATTTTTCCGTAACAACAACGAGTTGGTTGATGTATATCCATCTGCTGATAACCAATTATTAAGCGTAACCCATCGGCAGAATTAAGTATGCACTAAATTAATTCCGCCAACGGGTATTCTTTCCAAATGAGACTAAATAAAAGAAAATATAATACATAATACCAAGACCTATGAGTACACGAACTAAATTTATTCTCACCTATTTGGGCGGCATCTTTACGGGGGTGTTGCTTGTCTTTGCATTTGGATATATTGTTGTAATTTCTCACAAATCAAATAATTTTGGGGAAAATAAAGATGTGCAACTTTTTGAAAATCCGAAACAAGTAATAACTGCAGAGTCGTTCAAGGTAATCCAAGTGTTGCCAGATGGAAGTGCATTGGCAATCTATATACCTTATCTTTATGAAGGTGGAACCCTTGAATATGGTACGGTAGTCATGTTCTTAGCGACAGATGACGAGTCTTTCTATGACGACCAAGTTATTCTTTTGCCTAAGGGTAAATGTTTCAGGCAAATAGGAACATACCGCTACAACACTCGTCAAAATGTGGAAAAAACAGTCCCCGTCTTGGGAATTTACGACAAATGATTTAGTGTAATCATGTTTATGTTACAGATTGTTTTATTGTGGCTTGCTTTCTAATGTTTCATATTTGTCAAGTATGATTGCATCCAAAGCTTTTATACATTCATTGTTTCCATTGGCAGGCCCTAATTATAAGGCGTATGGAAAGAAAAACTGAAAGGAACTTGTAGCGTCCGTTCTCTATTTGATGGCAAGAAAAAGTAAGCGTGTAACACCAATGAAGGGGTATGTGTAACACCAAATGTAACACCTGAACGGTCAATGATTGTCATTTTCGGGTTCGTTTGAAGGCTTTTGACGTGTCGTTAGACATCAGAGTGAACATCATAATAAGCGTTTCTAAAATCGGGAAAATGCTGATGTTCAATTGGATATATACGAAAAAAGAGGATTTTACATGAAGTAAAATCCTCTTTGATGTTGTGACTCCGCTGGGATTCAAACCCGGAACCTTCTGATCCGTAGTCAGATGCTCTATTCAGTTGAGCTACGGAGCCAT
>CAVKCP010000093.1:0-10832 GCA_963654815.1 Lachnospiraceae bacterium
CGCCGCCTCGTGGGGGGGTAAAAATAAAGATACACTCATCACAAAAATACTGAAGCGCCTCCCCGTTTGGCTCGCCAGTGCCTTGCTCGGCATCAACTATCATGTGTTGCGCCGCAAGCAGGTGCATGTGTATGACCCGATTTATAGGCAGGAGAGAGGGTAGAGGCAATGCGCGTTGTCATAGTAGCGTGTGAATCAACCTCCCTCATGTGAAATTGAAATATGCGCCCCTTACAGGGGCAATTGAAAAAACAAATCTAAAAACGTAGGGGTGAACCCCTACGCTATAATATGTGCCCCTTACAGGGGCAACTGCCCAATCCCCCATTCCTCCATCCCCCGTGCAGTTTTCCCCCATAGCCGTCCCATTCCCCGTAGCCACCCTATTCCCCGTAGCCACCCTATTCCCCGTAGCCCTATAGGCGTTCCATCCCTCTCATAGCCCCGTAGGGGCGACATAGTATAGGATAGGGGTTTACCCCTATCTTTCCGTCGTAGTTTCAAAACGTTGCCCCTGTAAGGGGCGCATAATTCAACCCTTATGTCCCAAACGTTGGCCAAAAACTATATTCATTTGGTTTTCTCCACCAAGGGACGAACCGAGACTGTTCCAAAACAACATCTCACGGAGATACATTCGTATATGGCGGGAATACTTAATGCCAACAAATGTCCGGCCATTTGTGTTGGTGGCACATCCAATCATGTTCATCTGTTGTTCTGTTTGGATAGGTCGAAGGCGTTGTCAGATGTGGTGCGAACATTGAAATCGTGTTCATCGCAATGGATCAATGAGCGGAACGGTTCTCCGTTCAACCATTTTTGTTGGCAGGACGGATATGGTGCGTTCAGTATCAGTCAGAGTCACGTGCCTGCTGTGAAGCATTATATAGATTCACAAGAAGAGCATCATAAGAAAGTGTCGTTCCAAGACGAGTTCAGACGAATTTGTGCGTTATACAATGCGGGTTTGGATGAACGTTATGCTTGGGATTGAAATATTCGCCCCCTACAGGGGCAGTTGAAAAATACAAACTTAAAAACGTAGGGGCCGTTAGACTATGTCGCTTGCCTTGGTAAGAACCCCTACGCTATAATATGTGCCCCTTACAGGGGCGTTGTTTGCGTCGATGATACCCCATACTATCCATTACTGTTGGTTTGGTCACACTCCGTTGCCCAAGTCCGCCCGAAAATGTATCGCATCGTGGCGAAAACATTTCCCAGACTATGAAATCAAGCAATGGGATGAAAGCAATTTCGATGTGGCGTGCATACCTTATATCCAACAGGCGTATGCCCACAAGAAATACGCTTTCGTCAGCGACTATGCCCGTTTCGCCATATTGTACCAACACGGCGGCATCTATTTTGATACCGATGTGGAAGTGATCCGTGATATGTCGGATCTCCTCGCGCGTGGGGGGGGGGATTTTGGGCATGGAAGACTGCAAGGTAAATCCCGGTCTGGGAATGGCTGCTGAGGCCCGCACGCCCCTTCTGAAGGAAATTTTGGAATATTATGCCACATTGCAATTTGCAGACACTGAGCGCAATTTGCTGAATGAAGATACGGTGGTCAAACACACCACCACCGTGTTGGAACGTCACGGGTATAAGCAGAATGGAGAGATGCAAGAAGTCGAGGGCTTTTGGATTTATCCCAACGACTGGTTCAACCCGCTCGACGATGCCACCGGGCGACTGCACATCACCGATAACACGCGCAGCATACACTGGTATGCCAAGACATGGTGTGAGAACTATGGCCCGCTGCGCAAGTGGACCATGCGCTATCTGCACCGCATTTTCGGGCTTGATTTTTTTGCCCGACTGAGAAAACTATTTTAAATTATTGGTGTCTAGTATAATATTGGACTAACATGATAAAACGTTGAATGGTTGTTCTTTATAAGGTCTTGGGTAATGCGGGGCTTACTTTTGTTATTGCATAGTTTTCTATTCATGGCCCCTGTAAGGGGCGCATATTATAGGATAGGGGCTTGCCCCTATCTGCCAAAGTATCACGCTCCTTTGCCCCTGAAGGGGGCGCATAATTCATTGTGAGTTAAAAATATACGCCCCTTACAGGGGCTAATTTAGTAAAAACATAAACGCAGGGGCAAGCCCCTGCGCTATATTCTGTCGTCCCTACGGGACTTGCCGGTTGCAAAGTTTTTACCGGACACCAATTATTGCAAACGAAAAAATCCCATACACACCGACTTTCTTGGCAATAGCCTAAAAGAAAATCGCTGTGTATGGGATGCTACAGTGGCAGGAAGCCGTGCTTTATGCCTTGCCTGTGTTGAACGGTGTAGCTGTGCGGGGAGCGGGTTGCTCCTCAAGCTGGATTTTGCCGAACACCTGTTCGTATTTGCTTATATTGTCGTTGAGGGCCATAAGCAGACGCTTTGCGTTCTCGGGAGCCATCACAACGCGGCTTGCCACCTGAGGGTTGGCACCCGGCATCATGCTCACGAAGTCGAGCACAAAATCGGTTTTAGAGTGTGTCAGCAATGCGAGATTGGCGTAAACGCCTGTTGCGAGTTCGGGTTTGAGCTGAATTTGGAGACCCTGCTGGTTCTCCTGTGGGTTTTTCTGTTCTTCCATTTTCGTTTGTTTTTAATTTATATTGAAATGTTATTTTTCATGATTTCATGCAACATCCACGGCAACGTGAAATCGTTTCTATTGTCAGGATGCCGACCATCTCTTATGCAAAGATAACACTAAATGCCCGTTTACACAAGAAACGTGCCGACAAATTGGATAAGCCAGCCCGAGTTTTCGCGTTTTCACATCACTTATGCATCGGCATGAAGAAACGTTGTGTCATGCCCTGCAATTGGTTTTGCGCCTTTCACGGCAAACGGCACGTGGATGAATAATTACTATCTTCACCTTATATAAATACAACACCCCAAAGCACATTCCCCTAGAAAAATGTAGTAAACCCATGAATTTTCCCCTAGAAAAATGTATTTCTGCACACAATTCACCAAATTGCGCAATACGAAAAACCATATAGCAGCATATAACAGCATGGAATTCACAATTCTATTTACGATCACTACCGTGATAGGGTATTGAATTATCATCCCATTATTAAAAAACTTTCCATTTTGTTGTACAGTATTACAACATTTATTATTTTTGCAACTGTAAAAGAATAGCCCCATGAACAGAAAGATAATAGCATACAAGGACTACTTCAACACTTTCTTTGCACAACTTGACAAAGGTACACAAGACAAGGTATTGTACGTTCTGATGCTACTTCGCACACAAGACCGCTTACCGACCAAGTTTATAAAGGCTATACGAGACGGCCTTTTTGAAGTTCGAATAGAATATAACAGCAACATCTACCGCATATTCTTCGTATTTGACGGAAACAAGATAGTCGTACTTTTCAACGGATTCCAAAAGAAAACGCAAAAGACACCCACGAATGAGATAGAGAAAGCATTAAAACTAAAAGACGAATATTATGCAAGCAAAGAAAATTAAAAAGGATATTTACGACATTGACGCTCTGATAGACGAACGCTTTGGCAAGGAGGGAACACCGGAGCGTGCAGAAGCGGAAGAACGGGCCTATACTTTCTATACGGGTGCAATAATCGAGGACGCTCGCAAGAAAGCCAAGATTAGCAAGGCTGAATTAGCAAGAAGATTAGGTACAGACCGCGCCTACATAACACGCATCGAAAGCGGACAGATAGAACCGAAGGTTTCTACTTTCTACCGTATTGCAGCTGCCCTCGGCTGTACTGTTGGACTGATTACGCCCATCAACTAAGCCACAGCTAAGATTGGGTATTTGTTTTAAAACTACATAACGGGCTTTCCCCTAAAATAATAGCGGCAATCTCCCGAACTTACATTTTACGAAAGATTGCCGCTACACATCAATGTTTCAGGAAATTGCCCACCATTGTCCGTCCTTCGGGCGTGAGCACGCTTTCGGGATGAAACTGTATGCCGTGGATGTCGTACTCCTTGTGGCGCAAACCCATAATCTGACCTTCGTCACTCTCGGCAGTAATTTCCAAGCTGTCAGGCAAACCCTCGCGGCCGACCACCCAACTGTGGTAACGCCCCATAACGACGCGCTGCGGCAGACCGTCGAAAATGTAGTCGTTGCCACACTGGCTGCCCTCTGTGGCAACGCCGTGGAACACTTCGGATAGATTGGTCAACTTTCCGCCGAAGCACTCGCCTATGGCCTGGTGTCCGAGACATACGCCCAACATGGGTTTCTTGCCGGCATACGTCTTGATGACATCAATCAGAAGTCCTGCCTCAGAAGGAATGCCCGGACCAGGACTGAGGATTATTTTGTCGAACGCCTCCAATTGTTTTAGTTCAAAGCGGTCGTTGCGATATACGGTGACTTCCGCCCCCAGTTCCTTTACCAAGTGGGCAAGGTTGTAGGTGAAGGAGTCGTAATTGTCTATGATTACTACTTTCATTGCGTTGTTGTTTTAACCGGTAACACTTTTCTACATATCTTCAGCCATCATAATGGCACGGCGCAGTGCCCCAAGCTTACTGTTCACTTCCTGCAACTCATACTCGTCGTTGCTCTTGGCCACCACGCCGCTGCCGGCCTGAAACCACAGTTCGCCGTTGCGGCTGATGAAGGTGCGTATGACAATGGCTTGGTTAAGGTCGCCATTCAAACCTATGTAGCCTATGCAACCGCCATAGGCTCCACGGTTGTGGGGCTCATACTCGCTGATGAGCTGCATGGCCCTCACCTTGGGCGCACCGCTCAACGTGCCTGCCGGGAAGGTATCTATGAATGTCTTTATCTTGTCGGCCCTATTGTCGAGCTGCCCCGACACGCGGCTCACCAGATGAATTACATGACTGTAATACTGCAAGTCTTTATAAAAATCCACCTGCACACCGTGGCAGTTGCGGCTAAGATCGTTGCGTGCCAAATCCACAAGCATCACGTGCTCGGCATTCTCCTTCGGGTCGTTGCGCAGAAATTCGGCACCTCGACGGTCGGCCTCTGCATCGCCCGTGCGCTTGGTAGTGCCTGCAATGGGGTCGATATATGCCTTGCCACCCTCAATGCGGCAATGCGTCTCGGGCGACGAACCGAAGATGCGGAAGCCGCCGAAGTCCATATAAAAGAGGTAAGGACTGGGGTTGATGCTGCGGAGCGCACGATAGAGTTTGAAGTCGTCGCCCTCATATTTCTGCACGAAACGGCGTGAGACGACAATCTGAAACACATCGCCACGCAAACAATGCTTGATGCATTTGCGTATGTTGGCCTTGTGATCCTCGTCGGTAAGTGTCGATGTAGTGTCGCCCACCGGGTGGAAGGGATAAGCCTTTACGTTCTGCTTGTTGATAAGCATCAGCAAGCGGCCGATGCGATCTTCGGCTTCATGCCGGCCTTCATCTTCAAGAGAAATGAAGGTAATGGTGTTGTTGAAATGGTCGAACTCGATTACATCCCGAAACACCGTGTAGAGCAAGTCGGGGGCATCGTTGCGATCGGCAGTGGAATCCTTCACATCGATATGCTCGAAATAGCGCACGGCATTGAAAGATGTGTAGCCATACATGCCCACCGCATCAGCCTTGTCGCCCTCGACATGGAAACTGCCTATAAACTCGTTGATTGCCTTCTCGCTCGGATATTCGTCGGTAATCTGCTTGTGGGTCATGCTGCCATCGGGATAGGTGCAGTCGGCATAACCGTGGTTGAACGCCACACCGCCCATAGGATTGACACAGATGAACGAACGCGAGTTGTTCGACTCGTGATAATCCGAACTCTCCATGAGCACACTTTGCGGATAGATGTCGCGCAAGTGCATATATATTCCCACCGGCGTGTAGAGGTCGGCCAAGATTGTGCGCGTCACCGTGTGGAAGTTGTATTGTTTAGAAGTTGCCATATTCCTTTGCCATTTGTTTGTTCTTCAGATAGGTTTCCACATCCTTGTCGCCGCGTCCGCTCACGGTGAGCACCACCACATCGTCGGGTTTGAATGTCACTTTTTTCAGTGCTGCCACGGCATGCGCGCTCTCAATGGCCGGGATGATGCCCTCCATTCGCGTGAGTTCGTAGCCGGCATATATGGCCTCGTCGTCGTTGACGGCAAGCACACGGGTGCGTCCTGCCTCAGCCATGTTGGCGTGCATCGGACCGATACCGGGATAGTCAAGACCGGCAGAAATGGTGAATGCCTCCTTTATCTGGCCGTCGTCGTTCTGCATCACAAGCGTGCGCGCACCGTGGATGATGCCCTCTGTGCCGCAATGTATGGTGGCTGCCGTATGGTCGGTGTCGATGCCGTGGCCGCCAGCCTCAGCCAACACTATCTTCACGCGGTCGTCGTCCATGTAATGATATATTGTTCCTGCGGCGTTGCTGCCACCACCAACGCAGGCAATAAGGCAGTCGGGATAGTCGCGTCCGGTTTTTTCCTGCAACTGCCACTTTATTTCCTCAGAGATTACGCTCTGCATCTTTGCCACGATGTCGGGATAAGGATGCGGCCCCATGGTGCTGCCCACTATATAGAAGGTGTCTTGCGGATGACGGCACCAGTCGCGTATTGCCTCCGAGCAGGCATCGCTCAGCGTCATGTTGCCCGTGGTTACGGCATGCACCTCGGCACCGAGCATCTTCATGCGCTCCACATTTGTATGCTGGCGTTCCACGTCGGTCTTGCCCATGAATATCTCGCACTTCATGTTCATCAGTGCGCACACCGTGGCGGTGGCCACACCGTGCTGCCCTGCACCGGTTTCGGCAATGATGCGGGTCTTGCCCATCTTCTTCGCCATCAATATCTGACCTATGGTATTGTTTATCTTGTGCGCGCCAGTATGGTTCAGATCTTCGCGCTTCAGATAGAGGCGGCAGCCATATTTCTCGCTCATGCGCTTGGCATAATATAGCGGCGAAGGCCTGCCCACATAGTCGCGCAGCAGTTGTCGGTATTCCTTCTTGAATTCGTCGCTTTCGATTATGGCCTCATAATTGTCCTGCAAGTCGTGCACGCACTTATATAATATCTCCGGCACATAAGCACCGCCAAACTTGCCGAAGAAGCCGTTTTCATCTACATTATATTTTCCCATGATGTGTCGTGTTTTGTTCTTTTGTTATTTGGAAAGAGCGTCGTAAAGAGCATCCAAAGCCTTGTCGGGATCTTTATATTCATTGAGCAGTGTGACAAACTTGCTGCCTATGATTGCTCCCGCCGCATTGTTCTGTGCGCTTTCCAGCGTTTGCCTGTTGCTTATGCCGAAACCTATCATGCGCGGATTGCGCAACTGCATGGCATTGATGCGGCGGAAATAGGCCTGTTTCTGGTCGTCGAAACTCTGTTGGGCACCCGTAGTGCTTGCCGAACTCACCATATATATGAAGCCGTCGGTGTGATTGTCGATGAAGCGGATGCGTTCTTCGCTCGTCTCCGGTGTAATCATCATTATCACACGAATGTCATATTTGTCGGCCAACGGCTTCACGTCTTGCAGATAGTCGTTGAACGGCAGGTCGGGAATAATCGTACCCGACACGCCACACTCCACGCAACGCTTGAAGAAGCGTTCAAACCCGTAGTGCATGATTACGTTAAGATAGCCCATGATGATGAGCGGAATGTGCACTTCGGTTTTGATTGCGGCAAGTTGGGTGAAGAGCCGGTCGAGCGTCATGCCGTTTTTCAGGGCCACCGTCCCGGCACTCTGTATCACAGGACCGTCGGCAAGCGGATCGCTGAAAGGCATGCCCACCTCTATCATGGCTATGCCTTTGCGCTGCATGGCCAGTATCACATCTGCCGTTCCCTCAAACGTGGGACATCCGGCACAGAAATAAAGTGACAACAACTTGCGGTTGTCGCGTTTGCTGTCGGCAAACAGTTGGTTTATCTTGTTCATATCGAATGTATTTTTGTTTTTTATGTTTATGCTCTGACAGCCTCGATGAATGCACGCAACCGGTCTACGTCCTTCATGCCCGGTTCGGTTTCAAACCTTGAATTGACATCTATGCCCACGCACTGCGGATGACTGAACGCCCGCACTGCCGCAGCATCGTCGGGACCTATACCGCCGCTCAACAGGAAAGGAGTCTGTCCGTGATACTGATTGAGCAGCGACCAGTCGAACTGCCGTCCGCTGCCGCCCGCCGTAGCGCACTTGGTGTCAAACAAAAACAGGTCTGCCGCGCCTTCATATTCTTCCGTGGCACGCAAGTCTTCTGCCTCAGCCACACTGATGGCCTTGATAATCTTAATGTCGGGGCGGATGTCAGGGTCGATCGTGGCACGCAGGTTTTCAATCAACGTGCGGCTCTCGTGGCCGTGCAACTGCACATAGTCGAGCGAGAAGTTGTAGACACAGGCCATGATGTGCTGCGGCATATCATCGACAAACACCCCCACACGGCTTGGCGAATGTGCATCGCCATTGAGTGACTCCGATGCGCTGTCGGGCAGGATGCCGGCAAGCGACGGCTGCATTGCCACATAACGTGGACTCTTTGGGGCGAATATCATGCCTATCATGTCTACGCCCAACCGCTCTACAGCGTGAATATTGTCGGCATCACGCATGCCACATACCTTTATCAACATTGCTGCAAGAATTGTTTTAGTGATTCGCCCGGACTGTCAGTCTTCATAAAGTTCTCGCCAATCAAGAACCCGCTGTAACCGGCAAGTTTCAACTGTCGCACGGTTTCTGTATTTCCTATTCCGCTCTCGCTCACCTTGCATGCGTCTTTGGGCAACTGGGCTGCCATGCTGAACGAGTTCTGCACATCGGTTACAAACGTCCCGAGATTGCGGTTGTTTATGCCATACATGTCCGGATTCAACTCGGCATAGTCAAGTTCTGCCTCAGAGTGCATTTCAAGCAGCACCTCCAATCCCAGTTCGTGGGCAGTATGGAGCAGTGTGCGGCACTCTGACAATTTCAGGTCGGCAGCTATCAGCAACGCCGCCGACGCTCCACTGGCACGCGCCTGAAAGAGTTGGTATTCGTCGATTATGAAATTCTTGTAAAGCACGGGAATGGTCACACCCGACCTACGTGCCACAGAAACAAACTCGTCCTTGCCCCCGAAATAGCGTTCATCGGTGAGAATGCTCAGTGCAGCAGCCCCGTTTTGCTGGTAAGCCAACGGGATGACATCGGCGCGGCCACTTTCATTTATCCACCCCTTCGAGGGCGACTTGCGCTTAAACTCGGCTATGATGCCCGTATCGGCATCTTGCAGAGCCTGGCGCATGGATGCCACGGGCGTGTCGAGCAAAGCTTCCACCTTATTATATAAATTGCGCGGCGGCACCTGTTCCTTCATCCGTTCCACTTCTATGCGCTTATAGGCTGTTATTTCTTCGAGTATATCCATATTCCTGTTGTATATGTGGAGTTATGAGTTCAGTGCCACAAATTTCTTCAACACCCGCAGTGCCTTACCGCTTTCAAGGCTCTCGCGGGCCATTGACAAGCATTCCTCCATAGTTTTCTTGCCGTCTATCACCCGTATGCCAAGGGCTGCATTGGCTACGACCACATTCTTCTGGTCGTCCAACGCACGGTTTTCAAGCACACTGTCGAATATTTCGCTGGCCTCTTCCTTGGTGTTTCCACCCCGAAGATGAGTTGCATCAGTCACTGGGAAACCGAAATCCAACGGCTTGTATATGCGCTCATAGTGGTTGGTAGTAACCTTGAAATCACCCGTCAGTGAAATCTCGTCATATCCTTCTATACTGTTCACGATGCCATAGTCAACGCCCAATTTCTGATAGACATTGCCGTAAAGGCGCATTTGGTCGAGGTTGGCCACGCCCAGCAACTGGCATTGAGGCTGCGAAGGATTTACCAACGGCCCCAAAAGGTTGAACAGCGTGGGAAACTGAAGAGCCTTGCGTATGGGAGCGACATACTTCATGGCCTTGGCAAAGAGAGGGGCGTGGAGATAAACGATGCCGCACTCGCCGATAGAACGGTTAAGACTGTCCAAGTCGTTGGTGAACTTCACGCCGTGCTGCTCAATCACATTGCTTGCGCCGCTGGTTGATGTGGCGGCATAATTTCCGTGTTTTGCCACCTTGTAGCCGGCTCCCGCTATCACGAAACAGGCACAGGTGGAGATGTTGAACGTGTTTTTCCCGTCACCGCCCGTGCCGACCACATCTATATATCGATCGGCATCAAGACGTGCCGACACGCCCGTTTCCAATATGCCGTCACGAAAACCGAGCAGTTCGTCCACCGTCACTCCCCTCATCTGGAGCATCGACACCAATGCCGTAACCTGTTCCTGCGGAAATGCGTTCCGGGTAATGCCCAACAATATGTCGCGGGTTTCCTCACGGGTGAGTTCCTCGTGGTTCAACACTCTCTGCAAAATAGTCTTCATCTCCATAGCGTAATTATTTTGAGTTGTTGTTATCTGAATGAATGTGTGTAGTAAATGGAAAAAGGCCTGTCGTAAGAACGGCAGGCCTTTTTCATATCTTTATAGTATATATACGGCAATGCGACTCACGACTTTTTAAATCTTGAGCAACGCCACCACCATGCATTTAATACTAACTGTTTCATTCGCGTTTGTTTTTCTATTCGGTTGTAAAAGTAGTAAATATATTTTAATCTGCAAACTTTTCTGCCGATTTTTCTTCTTTTTATCAATATATTCCCAAATTTTCGCTTTTAAGCATTGGCAAAAGAGCGCGAAGCATCGCTATCATCAGCCCTGGAAGGGCGTGACGACCGTAGCCCAGGGTGAGGACGGAGCGAAGCTACGGACGTAACCCTGGGTTTTCATGGCC
>CAVKCP010000094.1:0-10790 GCA_963654815.1 Lachnospiraceae bacterium
TAACTCGTTCATTTCGAAGTCTCAGTCCTTATTCCTCGACCGCGGCCTGCGCCGCCGCCAAACGTGCTATGGGCACTCGGAATGGTGAACAGCTAACGTAGTTTAATCCTGCACGGTGACAGAACTTCACAGATGAAGGTTCACCGCCATGCTCACCGCATATTCCGCATGTCAAGGTAGGACGTGTCTTGCGACCTTTCTCTACGGCCATATTGATAAGCTGGCCAACACCATTTTGGTCTAGCACCTGGAACGGGTCTACGCTGAGAATCTTCTTGTCAAGATATGCAGGAAGGAAGCTGGCAATATCATCGCGGCTATAACCGAACGTCATCTGAGTAAGGTCATTTGTACCGAAGCTGAAATATTCAGCTTTCTTGGCAATGTAATCAGCAGTGAGGGCAGCACGAGGTATCTCAATCATAGTTCCGACACGGAATGGAATCTCGATACCTTCCTTCTCGAACAAGGCCTTTGCTGTGTCGCGGATGACTTTTTCCTGCAAGTCGAACTCATTGACGATACCGATGAGCGGCACCATGATTTCGGGATGAGGATCGTAGCCTTCTTTCTTCAACTGTATTGCTGCACCGAGAATAGCCTCTGTCTGCATTTCAGTGATTTCGGGATATGTATTTCCCAAACGACATCCACGATGACCGAGCATCGGATTGTGCTCACTGAGACTGTTTACACGTTGTTGTATTTTCTGTACAGATACGCCCATCTCTTCTGCCATGATTTGCTGTCCTTCCAAATCATGGGGAACGAACTCATGCAATGGCGGGTCGAGTAGACGGATATTTACCGGATGACCGTCCATAGCCTTCAGTATTCCATAGAAATCCTGCTGCTGATAGGGCAACAACTTTGCCAATGCCTTCTTGCGTCCTTCCACTGTCTCGGAAAGAATCATCTCACGCATAGCCTTGATCTTCTCATTGTCGAAGAACATGTGCTCCGTACGGCAAAGTCCGATACCTACTGCACCGAAGCTACGGGCAACCTCTGCATCGTGGGGAGTGTCGGCATTGGTGCGGACAACCAATTTGGTGTATTTGTCGCAGAGATCCATCAGTTTGGCGAAATCACCAGACACCTTTGCCGGTTGTGTTTTAACTTCACCTTGATATACTTCTCCTGTAGAACCATTGATAGAAAGATAGTCACCCTCTTTGAGAACGACGCCATCTATTTCCACAGTACGAGCCTTATAGTCAACATTGATTGCGCCTGCACCTGACACGCAGCACTTGCCCATACCACGGGCAACCACGGCAGCATGAGAGGTCATACCGCCACGGGCTGTCAATATACCTTCTGCGGCAGACATACCAGCGAGGTCTTCGGGACTGGTCTCTATGCGCACCATAACCACCTGACGGCCTGCATCATGCCACTCCTTGGCATCATCTGCGAAGAACACGATTTGTCCACATGCAGCACCAGGAGAAGCGGGAAGTCCTCGTGTGAGAACCTTTGCTGACTTGAGAGCTTCCTTATCAAATACCGGGTGGAGCAACTCATCAAGCTTGTTGGGTTCGCAACGCTGCAAAGCAGTCTTTTCATCTATTTCGCCCTCGGCGAGCAAGTCCATGGCAATCTTCACCATAGCCGTACCTGTACGTTTACCGTTACGGGTCTGGAGGAACCATAGTTTGCCTTCCTGCACGGTGAACTCCATGTCCTGCATATCATGGTAGTGCTTTTCAAGTTTGTCTTGCAAAGCATCCAACTGCGCATAGATTTCAGGCATAGCCTCTTCCATTGAAGGATATTTCGTAGCACGAGTTTCCTCGTCGATTTCCTGTTGAGCTGCCCAACGCATGGAGCCTTCTTTAGTGATTTGCTGCGGAGTGCGGATACCTGCCACAACGTCTTCACCTTGGGCGTTTACAAGATATTCGCCATTGAAGCGGTTCTCGCCCGTAGCAGCATCACGGCTGAAACAAACACCCGTAGCCGAAGTGTTGCCCATATTGCCAAACACCATAGCCATCACGCTCACAGCTGTTCCCCATTCTGCAGGAATACCTTCCATCTTGCGATAGAGAATAGCACGTTCGTTCATCCAACTGTCAAACACTGCGCAGATTGCACCCCACAACTGTTCCATAGGATCGTCGGGGAAATCTTTGCCTGTCTGGTTCTTGATAGCCTCCTTGAAAAGTTTGACAAGTTGTTTGAGTTCATCTACATTAAGCTCATTGTCGAGTTTTATACCGCGCTGGGCTTTCACCTGCTGTATAATAGCTTCAAACGGATCAATGTCTTCCTTGTTTACGGGCTTCATGCCGAGCACCACATCACCATACATCTGTACGAAACGGCGATAGCTGTCGTAAGCGAAACGTTCGTTGCCGGTTTTCTTGGCAAGGCCTTCCACCACAGTATCATTTAGACCAAGATTTAAGATGGTGTCCATCATGCCTGGCATTGAGGCACGGGCTCCTGAACGTACTGAAACTAGAAGAGGATTTTCTGCATCTCCGAACTTGCTGTTCATAAGTGTCTCGATGTGATGTACAGAATTCTCTACATCCTTTGTCAGCAATGCAACCACTTCTTCCTTGCCTTTTTCGAAGTATTCGTTGCACACATCTGTAGTGATGGTAAATCCCGGAGGAACTGGCACACCGATAAGGTTCATCTCGGCAAGATTTGCGCCCTTGCCGCCAAGCAGATTTCTCATATCCGCTTTACCTTCGGCCTTTCCATTGCCAAAAGTATAAACTCTTTTTTCGTTCATAGTCAATTAGGTCTATTGTTAATTATAATTATTTACACACAAAAAGCGAAGCATTCAGCGACAACCTGCCGTTGCCGTTTCAAAAGCTAACCTGCACTTTCCAAAATATTTGATATGTTACTGCAAAGATAATCTGTATTTTGTGATATTCCAAATTTTTTATGGCAAATTTGCAAACTCGGCTTTACATTTTTCGTTGTTTACGCTAACAATTATATTTCTGATGAAATTTCACGAGTTCCTCCAATGGACTTCGCTCAACAATGCCTATCTCATATCCACATTTTCCTGCTGCGGCATTAAGTTGTTCTTTAAAGAAATAGGCGATACTCCCAACTGCATTTATCTTCTTTTCAAACAATCCGTACGGTTCAATGTTGTTTTTGATGAAATCGCAGAAATTATCAACCACTATTTTTTCAAGACTTCCGCACCCTATATTTTCTTTTATAAACTTTGAGAATGATGCGAGAAAGCGGTTTGCTGCCGGTTTCTTATATACATTATATATAATATCCGACACCGTAAGTCCGTATTCTTTCTGAAATTTGTCGTGCAACCATTCAGGCAACCGCCGCTTAAACAACGCATTGGCAAACAACCGACCGAGCACTGCCCCACTCCCTTCATCGCCAAGTATATATCCCAAAGCAGGAGTCTGTGCCACGATTTTATTTCCGTCATACACACAGGAATTTGCCCCAGTGCCCAAGATACAGGCCACGCCATACTTATTTCCGCAAAGAGCCCTTGCAGCACCGAGCATATCACTTCCTACCGATGTGTTGACATCTTCACCAAACACTTTCTTCAAACAATTTTCTACAAGCGAAGATGACGTTTCTGTGCAACCTGCCCCATAAAAGTGAATGTGTTTCAAAGAGTCAAGACTTATGTGCTTTTCAGCCATCAGTCCACTCAATTCCCCTTCCAACACAGCGGCGATGTCCGATAAAGATTGCGTGGAAGGATTAATACCCGATGTGCGGACAACAGTTGTGTGCCCGACATCATCCACAAAGCACCAGTCTGTCTTGGTGCTTCCGCTATCCACAATCAGCTGCATGTCACTTGAAATAAAGGAAATAAACCAAACCTATGACAATGGCCGTAGCCAAGCATAGCATTAACTTAACCACACATCCTGTAATCTTTTTTACTGCAATCACCCCGATGATGATTGCCAAGATGCAAAAGGCATATAAAGCAAAATCTGAATGCATATTATTGATTATAAATTGAAATACAACTTGGTGAGGCAATTCAGTTTCCTCACCACACCGTTCCGCGGGACTGTTGTATTGATGTTTCAAAATGAAAAAGTGGCACAAGAGCAAGCTTTACCGGCTTATCCCGTGCCACATTTTAATTTTATGATTTCAGCAGTTCAGCTTATTCAGCCGGTTTCATGTTCGTGTAAACATTCTGCACATCATCAAACTCCTCGAGTTTCTCCACCATTTTATCAATGGTAGCGCGGTCGTCGCCCGAAAGGTCTTTGAGGTCATTGGGCATATAAGTAAATTCACCGCCTATATCCTCAAATCCCTTTTCCTCCAGGAATTTCTGTATCTGTGCATAGCATTTTGTATCGTCGCCGTAAATGGTGATGGTACCTTCCTCGTCGTCCACGTCATACTCGTCTTCCACATTGAAATCAATAAGTTCAAGTATCAGCTCATCCATGTCCACATCGTCCTTTTTCTTGAAGGTGAACACGCACTTGTGGTCGAACAAATACGACAACGAACCAGTTGTGCCCAACGTACCGCTGAACTTGTTGAATACTGAACGCACGTCAGCAACAGTTCTTGTGGTGTTGTCTGTCAGAGTGTCAACAAACACGGCTATTCCATGAGGGCCATAGCCTTCATACGTAACCTCCTTGTATTCACTTTGGTCTTTACCCATCGCATTCTTGATTGCACGCTCGATGTTGTCCTTGGGCATGTTCTCGCGCTTGCAAGTTGCGATTATTGAACGCAATGTAGGATTGTTTTCAGGTTCAGGACCACCAACCTTAACAGCTATGGCAATCTGTTTGCCAAGGCGTGTGAATGTCTTCGCCATGTGTCCCCAACGTTTCATTTTCGTTGCCTTACGATATTCAAATGCTCTTCCCATAATAGAGTGTTTTCTTTATTTTATTGCCAAAGCGCACATACGACTCTGGCGTTTTAGTTTTTAAGTTGTTATCTTAATTCTGCGCCCAATTTCGATTTCAGGTTAGCAACAAGTTTCGACATTATTGCGTCAATCTGTTTGTCGGCCAATGTCTTGCTGTCATCCTGCAATACGAAATTCACGGCATAGCTCTTCTTGCCCGAAGGAAGGTTCTTGCCCTCATACACATCGAACAATTCAACACTTTTCAGTATCTTCTTTGCCGACTGGCAGGCAATCTGTTCTATTTCCTCGAATTTGACACTCTTGTCAACGAGCAATGCCAAATCGCGACTCACTGACGGATACTTGCTTATCTCCTGATAAACCACAGTTTTCTTCTTTACCGCAGCCAACACGTTTTCCCAATGTATATCAGCATAATACACATCGTTGTCAATATCAGCCTTATGCAGCAGTTTACCTGCCACATTGCCAAGTTCTGCAAGAATTTTACCGTTTCTTGAACGCAACACAAGACTACTGCCGAAAATATTGTTGTCGCCACTCTCAGCAACCATCTCGCCATTGCTAACGCCAAGACGCTGGAATATGTTCAACACATAAGCCTTCAACTCATAGAACGATGATTTCTCGTCGGTGTGCAGCCAAGACCGTTCCACGCGGTTGCCGGTAATCCAAAGTCCAAGATGTGTCTCCTCCGAATAGGCTTTCACGGGATTTTCCTCGTTCTTGTTTTCTGGATTGTAGTGATAGCAGTTTCCGAATTCGAAGAATCTGATATTTGCCATCTTGCGGTTCACATTCCTGTTGATGCTTTCCAAACCACCGAAAAGAAGAGTCTGACGCATAACTCCGAGGTCGGAGCTCAACGGATTCATCACCTTCACCGTGGTTGCTTCTGTGTAGGCATTCAAGTCGGTGTAATATCCAACTTTCGAGAGAGAGTTGTTCATTATCTCGTTGAAGCCACATCCCACGAGTTGTTCGCCCACTATATTCTGAAGATGATAGTTGTGGTCTTCATCGCCAAGAATCGTCAGCGAGCTTTTCAGCTGAGTAGGTATCTCTACATTATTATATCCATATATTCTAAGAATATCCTCAACCACATCACATGGGCGCTGAACATCCACGCGATAAGGCGGCACGTCAAGTTCTACTCCTGTTTCGCTCTCCGACACGATTTTCATGTCGAGGTCGGTCACGATGTTCTTTATCATATCATGGCCTATGCTCTTGCCAATGAGACGGTCAACATAGTCATATTCCAGGTTTACCTTGAAATCGGCTATCGGATTGGGATAAACATCATTTATCTCCATGCTTACCTTTCCGCCGGCCAATTCACTACACAGTATTGCGGCCTGTTTCAGTGCATATATTATGCCGTTCGGGTCGATTCCGCGTTCAAAGCGGAAGCTTGCATCGGTACTCAAGCCATGCTTGCGTGCGCTCTTGCGTATCCATGTAGGATGGAAATAGGCACTTTCCAACACAACGTTCTTGGTAGTGTCGTATGTTCCGCTTCCTTTGCCTCCGAAGATTCCGGCTATACACATCGGCTCTTCTTCATTGCAAATACTGAGGTCGTGTTCTCCCAATGTATGTTTCACACCGTCGAGAGTTACAAACTCCGTTCCTTCAGGCTGTGTTCTGACAACGATTTTGTTGCCCTTCACCATGTCGGCATCAAAGCAGTGCATCGGTTGTCCGTAAGCCATCATCACATAGTTTGTGATGTCCACGATATTGTTTATCGGGCGAAGACCTATTGTCTTCAGCTTGTTCTGCAGCCATTCGGGACTTTCTTTCACCTCACAACCAGTTATGCTCACACAAGCATATCTCTTGCAGGCATCTGTATTGTCTATTTGCACGTCAATGGGCAGGTCATTGTTGTCAACCTTATAAGCCGAACAATCGGGGCGGTGCAAGGCCGTTTCATATCCGTTTCTTCTAAGCCATGCATACAAATCACGGGCAACCCCCCAATGGCTCAAAGCGTCGGCGCGGTTGGCGGTAATGTCAATTTCTATTACCCAGTCGCTTTCAAGATTATAATATTCGGCAGCAGGAAGGCCCACTTTGGCATCGTCGGGAAGAACAATGATACCGTCGTGACTTATGCCCACGCCTATCTCGTCTTCGGCGCAAATCATGCCGTAGCTTTCAACGCCGCGCAATTTCGATTTCTTTATTACAAATTCCTTGTCTCCGTCATACAGCACGCATCCCAAATCGGCCACAATAACCTTCTGACCTTCTGCAACGTTAGGAGCTCCACAAACAATCTGCTGCGGTGTCTCACGTCCCAAGTCAACGGTTGTCACATGCAGATGGTCGGAATTAGGGTGCATCTCGCATGAAAGCACTTTGCCTACATACAGGCCTTTAAGGCCACCTTTTATTGATTGGACTTCCTCAAGAGCGTCAACTTCAAGTCCACATGAAGTGAGCGCATCTGCCACCTGTTGCGGAGACAAGTCGAAGTCCACATATTCTTTAAGCCATTTGTAAGAAATCTCCATTACAATGATTTTATTTAAATTCTTCTTATATACAACGCAAAGTTACTATTTTTTACGGAGTCAAGCAAACCAACAATTCAAAAAGAAATCATGTTGGGCATAGTCCGCAACAACTGCAGAAAAGCCTTCTGGTAAATCCCAGCGACCTTGTGCCTGCCACTTGTTTTATTTTGTTTCTATCTCCTCTTTCATGTCTATGAATTGGTGCTTGTTGTCGTAGAATTCATATTGCAGGAAAGCGAGTTTCTGCGACGGTATCACGTGCACGCCGAAACCGTATTTCAATTGCCATCTACGTTTCAGCGATATAGCACCTTTATTTATATATGCAGCCACATAAGGATGCACATGAAGATAGAATTTCTTCACTCCTATTTTATTTACGAGGCGGTCGATTTTGCTTTCAAGCTGGTCGGTGAATATAATGCTCGATTTGATTTTCCCGCTTCCGAAACATGTCGGGCAGGTTTCCTCAACATTCACATCCATTGCAGGACGCACGCGCTGGCGCGTAATCTGCATAAGGCCGAACTTACTGAGCGGCAATATATTGTGACGTGCACGGTCTTTCTGCATATTCTTGCACATCCGCTCATAAAGCAACTGACGGTCTTCCGCCAAATTCATATCAATGAAATCCACGACAATTATTCCGCCCATATCTCGCAGTCGCAGTTGCCGTGCCAATTCATCGGCAGCCCCAAGGTTCACGTCAAGGGCATTAGCCTCCTGACCATTGTCAGAGTGCGATCGGTTGCCGCTGTTGACATCCACCACATGCAGAGCCTCGGTGTGTTCTATAATAAGGTATGCGCCATGTTTGTAGTTTACGGTTTTGCCGAAACCCGACTTTATTTGCTTTGTTACATTGAAATTGTCGAAAATAGGCACATTGCCAGTATAAAGTTTCACGATACCGGCCTTGTCTGGGGCTATGAGAGACACATAGTGCTTCACTTCCTTGTAAACGCTCTCATCGTTTACATATATATTTTCGTATGTTGGGTTAAACAGGTCTCGCAGCAATGCCACTGCCCTACCCGTTTCCTCAAAAATCAGCTGCGGACGCTTTTGGGTCTTCTGCACCTTTACCAAGGCGTCCTCCCAACGCTTTGTCAGCACCTTGAGCTCCATGTCAAGTTCTGCCACGCGCTTGCCCTCTGCCACGGTGCGCACTATCACGCCGCAGTTCTTGGGTTTTATGCTGTTTATAAGTTGTTTGAGGCGTGCCCTTTCTTCTCCGCTTTTAATCTTTGAAGAAACCGACACCTTATCACCGAACGGTATTAGTACGAGATAACGCCCGGCAAAACTCAGTTCACCCGTAAGGCGCGGGCCTTTTGTCGAAATGGGCTCTTTCACTATCTGCACCAGCACTTCCTGGCCGACAGTAAGGGTATTCTGCACGCTTCCGTCTTTCTTCAAGTCAGGCAAGCGTGAGGCTTTGGCAAAGGGATAGAGTTTTTTCCTATCGCTTTGCACCTGACGGAGATATTTCTCGTAAGACGTGAAATGTGTCCCCAAATCCAAATAATGAAGGAATGCGTCACGCTCAAAACCGACATCAACAAAACTGGCATTGAGCCCAGGCATCAGCTTTTTGACTTTTGCGATATAGATGTTGCCGACAGAAAACGAAGCCGATTTCGGCTCGCATTGATATTCCACCAATTTCTTGTCTTCCAACAACGCTATGGCAATCTCTTTATCCTGAACGTCAATAACAACTTCGCTGGTCATTTCTCTCCTGTCATTAATTGTAGAAACAATCCGCAACCTGCCCGCAGAGCCGTTTTCGGATTGTAAATTTATAATTGTTTATATTTGCCTTTCATTTGCAGAAAAATGGGGCGTGCCAAAATCCTCAGCGGATGTCCTCTTTGACGCGCCCCCATTTGGAACAGACCATAACGGCAAGTGTTACTTGCTCTTGTGTCTGTTCTTTCTCAATCTCTTTTTACGCTTGTGCGTAGCCATCTTATGTCCCTTTTTCTTCTTTCCGTTTGGCATAACTTTAAAAATTTTATTTGTTAAATATGTTAATATATCCAGTTCTCACGAATTCCGCCTCGCAGGCATCAGCCCTGCATAGTAGCTTTCTTCATCTCCTCGATGAAGCTCTTCGACGGCTTGAAGCTCGGCTGGTCGTGTGCCTCGATTTTCATTGTCGTCTTTGCAGTAATGTTTCTTGCTGTCTTGGCAGCACGATGCTTGATGATGAAGCTGCCGAATCCACGCAGGTACACATTGTCTTTATTCTGCAACAGACTGTTCTTTACAGTTTCCATGAAAGCCTCCACTACACAGAGCACATCCTTTTTCTGAAGCCCGGTATTCTCGGCTATTTCATTTATAATATCTGCTTTTGTCATCTTAATATATGTGTTAAAATTTTCGTCTGAGTTTCCCCTAAATCATTATGACGTGCAAAGATACAAGTTTTTCGGCTTATATGAAAATATATCTGTATTTTTTTTTAAATTGCACGGCGGCACACATAATATTATTATATTTACCGTCCACTTCAGCCTCATCATGCACCAAAAACAAACCGTTACGATAAGCGCAAATTGTTAACAATTATAAAAAACGAGTACACAGTTACCATGCAAGCGCACTAATGCGAATAAAAAGTGCTACCTTTGCAGCCGCTATTACGAGTTAGTAGCATAATTCAAACCTAAAAGTTAAATTTTAAAATGGCAACAAAAATCAGATTACAGCGCGGCGGTCGCAAGGGACAGGCTTTCTATCGCATCGTCATCGCTGACGCAAGAGCACCACGTGATGGTAGATTTACTGAGAAAATTGGTACTTACAATCCCAACACCAATCCTGCTACCGTAGATTTGGATTTCGATCGTGCACTCTATTGGGTGGAAACAGGCGCACAGCCCACGGCAACAACCCGCAACCTTCTTAAAGGCGAGGGCGTTTACTTGATGAAGCATCTCCGTGGTGGTATCAAGAAAGGCGCATTCGACGAGGCTACAGCCCAGAAGAAATTCGAGGCTTGGAAAGAGAGCAAGGAGAAAGGTTTCGAGGCTATCCGCGAGAATCAGGCAAAGGCAAAGCAAGAAGCTGCAGCCAAAGAGCTTGAAGCAGAGAAGCAGAAGAACGAGGCTATCGCCAAGAAAGTGGCTGAGAAGAAGGCCGCTGAGGCAGCTGCCAAAGCTGAAGCAGAAGCTGCACAGGCAGCAGAGGCTGAGAATGCAGAGGCTACTGAAGCTCCCGCAGAAGCTTAATAAACAAGTATTCAAAAATCAAACAGGAGGAAAGCAGTTGATGTTTTCCTCCTGTTTTTTTGTCCTTAGTGACGATGAAAAAATAGATTGGTATGATTTGCGGCTTATATTTTTGAGATGTTTTTGTCTCTTGAAGAGGGA
>CAVKCP010000095.1:0-10587 GCA_963654815.1 Lachnospiraceae bacterium
AATCTGTCGTCCCTACGGGACTTGCCAGTTGCAAAGTTTTTACCGGACACTAATAAAAGTTTTTACCAGACACCATTACATTCTTTTATTTCATGCCTGCACAACGGCTTACCACACCACTTTTTCATCAAGTATTTTCCCGTCGGCAGCGTCTTCTGCGGTAAAAGTGCCGCCCTTGTATTGCACGCAAAGCATCACCAAAGGCGCATTGCCGTTATTCCGCACGGAACGCACTCCTTCTGGCGACACACGCACCACACTGCCCTCACCTATCGGAAACACTTCGCCGTCCACTTGAAACTCGCCTTTACCGCTGAGAAAGAAATAGAGTTCTTCATGGTTCTTATGGGTGTGAAGGAAACCCGTCTCAGTGCCGGGGGCATACATCTGGAAGGAGAATTCAGCCCCAGTTGCACCTACGGCAGATCCTCCAAACACTTTCCCTGGTATCTGCACTTCGGGTGAAAGTGTCAACAAATATTCATTCAGTTCAGCAATCTTGCCAAAATCAACAGCCGAGTAATGGGCTGCACTTGCGATAACCTTAGTTTGTTTCATTTTTTCCCTTTCTTTGTTATGTTCTTTATTTTTGTAATGATGCAAAGATAACGCAAACGAGCGCAATGAAAGCTTGCTTTCATATTGCCGAGTGCAGCTTATCTTATGCAAAGATAGTTCATCTTTTCACCCCATGCAAGAAGGCACAACAAGGTGAATAAGTTACCTAGGAGTAACCTTTATTGAGGAACAAACAGATACGCAAACGCCCTTTAACAAGCATTAACCCACTCTCTTTGCTCGTATTAAGATACTTGGTTACTTTTGTAGCCTATTATTGACAATAAACACATTATGAGTTCAACAATAAAAGAAACGGTATTTCAAGATTGCCCCATACGCAATGTAATCACCCGAATATGCGACAAATGGTCGCTGTTGGTGATATACACACTCAAACAATCAGAATGTATGCGGTTCAGTATGCTGCGCAAACAAATACCCGACGTGTCGCAGAAGATGCTCACCAGCACACTGCGCACATTGGAAGCCGACGGATATGTAACACGGAAAGTGTATGCCGAAGTGCCGCCCAGAGTAGAATACTCACTCACCGAACGCGCCCATTCACTCATCCCTATTGTTGACAACCTTATAGAATGGGCCCAAAACCACATGGCCGACATTATGAACGACAGAAATGCACATGCACTATCCAAAGAAAAATGAATGCCATGCGTGTTTAATGCCATACAACACCTGTTGCCCACACCTTATTATATAATGTGGGGAGATTAATGTCTGCCAATGGCTTCAAACTCAGTCCGACATTCTGGTGAATTACATTTTAACACAAAACCCACCTTACAAAACGTGGTTTTAGCAAATTTTCATAAAAAACATTTGTCACTTACATTATAAAGGTGTACATTTGTCAACATCAATCAAACAAACCGAACAACCTAAAAAACCACACCCTATGCACGACGACATAATCACACTGAACGCAAACCCGGTGGTGCGCGCGCTCAACAAAAGGCCAAGCCAATTCACAAAAGCCGACATCATAGGCTATGTAAGCCAAAACAACATACGCATGGTGAACTTCATGTATCCCGGCGGCGACGGAAGACTGAAAACACTCGGCTTCACCGTAAACTCGCTGCAATATCTCGACACCATACTCACATGCGGAGAACGCGTCGACGGAAGCAGCCTCTTCAGCTTCATCGAGGCCGGAAGCAGCGACCTCTATGTGCTGCCGCGCTTCTCTACGGCGTTTCTCGACCCCTTTGCCGACATTCCCACGCTGTGCATGCTGTGCTCGTTCTTCGACAAGGACGGCCAGCCGCTCGCCTCGTCGCCCGAACATACCCTCGTGAAGGCCACACGCGCATTCAGCGAAGTCACCGGCATGGAGTTCCACGCAATGGGCGAACTCGAATATTATGTGGTGAGCGTGTCGGAAAACAAGTTCCCGGCTGTCGATCAGCGCGGCTACCACGAGTCGGCACCGTTTGTAAAATCGGGCGACTTCCGCGCACGCTGCATGGATGCCATAGCACGCTGCGGCGGACAGATAAAGTACGGCCACTCCGAAGTGGGCAATTTCTCGGCCGACGGACTGTGCTACGAACAGAACGAGATAGAGTTTCTGCCCGTGCCCGCACTCGAGGCCGCCGACCAGCTGACAATAGCCAAGTGGATAATACGCAACATGGGATGGCGCGAAGGCTACGACGTTACTTTCTCGCCGAAGATAGTCACCGGCAAGGCAGGGTCGGGACTGCACATACACATGAAGATTACGAAAGACGGCAAGAACAAGATGATTGACGGCGGAAAACTAAGCGACGACGCACGCCGCATGATTGCCGGAATGATGGAACTGGCCGGAGCCATAACGGCATTCGGCAACAAAAACCCGCTTTCCTACTTCCGTCTGGTGCCGCATCAGGAAGCCCCCACCAACATCTGTTGGGGCGACCGCAACCGATCGGTGCTTGTGCGCGTGCCGCTCGGGTGGACAGCCGACCGCGACATGTGCCGCGCCGCCAACCCGACAGAACCTGCATCGCACCCCGACACAACCGGAAAGCAGACCGTGGAGATGCGATCGCCCGACGGTTCGGCCGATGTCTACCAGCTCATAGCAGGCCTGTGCGTGGCATGCCGACACGGATTTGAAATGGACAACGCGCTCGAAGTGGCCGAAAAGACCTATGTAAACGTGAACATACACGATGCGGCCAATGCCGACAAGCTGCGCAATCTGTCTACATTGCCCGACTCATGCGCCGCCTCGGCCGACGTGCTCGAACGCCATCGCGACGCGTTTGAACGGCGCGGAGTGTTCTCAAAATCAATGATCGACGGCATCATAGCGCAACTGCGCAGCTTCGACGACGTGGGACTGCGGGCCCGTGCCGAAAACGACCATAGCCTCGCCGAACAGCTCGTGCGCCGCTTTTTCCACTGCGGATAGTGCTGCATGACATGCAACCGTGCACTGCCCCACCGCCAACAAAGGGCAGTGTGCGGATTTTTTGTGTCCCAATGCGCCGCGTGCTCCATACGCCGCACGCGTGTGCATCAGTTGCCGCACACACGTTGTGCATTTGCTGCACACTCGCCCACCAAATGCCGCACGCCCACAAACAAGGCCTTGCCGAGGCTTCGCAATGCCGTTTTCGGGCGGCAAGTAGTGCCTGTCTGCGCACACATCGCGGCAAGAACCTTTCGCTTTGCTTATTTTTTCGGGTTTTACATTGATTTTATTTCCAATGCAACACCTATTACATTAATTTTGCAAAATACACGGAGCATGCGTTACGCGGCATGCCCCCAAACAGAGAGTGCAACACTAAATATCAGGATTATGGACAGCATACTGTCGCGGTTTGACAGCATTTCACTCGACGAGATGAGCGGTATCAGACTGATGAACCGCACCGACACGAAATTTGTGACATCGGCACAAATGCTCATGAAGGTGCTGGCAATGGCCTCGGATGACTATCTCGTGCAGGAAATAGGAGGTCGCCGCAACATGCTCTACTACACCGTATATTTCGACACACCCGACTACACGTTCTACAACACCCACCACGACGGTCACTGCAACCGCCAGAAGGTGCGCCTGCGCAGCTATGTAGAGTCGCACCTGAGCTTTCTCGAGGTGAAGACAAAAGACAACCACGGACGCACACGCAAGAAGCGCGTGGGCGTGGATGCCCCTGCAACCGGTCTGCGCACGATGAGCCTCGAAAGCGGAGAGGAATTCCTCGCCGCACAACTGCGCGTAGACCCACACTCACTCAGCCAGAAAATAGAGAACCGCTTCAACCGCATCACACTCGTAAACAAGGCCCGCACCGAACGGCTCACTATCGACACGCAGCTCGAATTCAACAACCTCGACACCGGGCAGAGGATTTCTCTCGGCAAGACGGCAATAATCGAACTGAAGCGCGACGGCCGGCAACCATCGCCAATACTCGGCATTCTGCACTCACTGCACATAAAACCGTGCGGATTCAGCAAATACTGCATAGGCGAGGCACTCACCAATCCCGACCTGAGACGGAACCGGCTGAAGCCGCGCATACACAAGATCAAAAAGACAACGGGCGAAACGCTCACACTGCAACAGCCCGGAAAAACAACATTAATATAACAGAAAGAATCATGGGAATCACTGAATTGTTCGACCTCCAGCCATTCGACACGGCCACATTCGTACCAATGCTCATGCGCTTCGCGTTCAGCACCCTCTCGGTGGGACTGCTCGTGCGCTGCCTCTACTACCCCAAGAGCCGGCGGCGCGATTATTATTTCACGTTCATGCTCATATCGGTGAGCGTGTTTCTGCTCATCTATCTGCTCGGAGGAGTGAAGATACGCGTGGGATTCGCCCTCGGACTGTTTGCCATATTCGGCATCATACGCTACCGCACCGAGTCGATGCCGGTGAGGGAGATGACCTATCTGTTTGTAATCATAGCCATGTCGGTGATAAACGCACTTGCCGACGGGCTCAGCTTCATCGACATCATCACCGTCAACGCACTGTTCCTGCTCACGGCATGGGCTTTTGAAAAGGTGCGCATGAAGGATGCCATGACCGAGAAACTCGTGCAGTATGACCGCATAGAACTCATAAAACCCGATCGGCGCGAGGAACTTATTGCCGACCTAAAAGAGCGCACCGGGCTCGACATACAACGCGTCGACGTGGGAGGCATCGACTTTCTGCGCGACATGGCCATAGTGAAAATCTACTACCAGGACGAGCCCGACAACACGGCCAACCACCAAGTGAAGCTGCGCCGCGACGAGTATTCACAATAACCACGGCAAGACATGAAACAAATATGTGCAACACTGCTGATGGCTGCCGCACTCGCCGCCGCCGGAACGTGCCGCGCACAGAATGCCGACTTCGGCATCTGGACCGACATAGGGGCAGAGAAAAAGATAAACAAGAAATGGAGCGTGGAGGCAGAAACAAGTCTGCGCACACGCGACAACACCTCGAAATTCGACAGGTGGAGCATTGGCGTGGCCACCGACTACCGCATTGCGCGGTGGCTGAAAGCCGGGGCGGGCTACGACTTGCTCGTTGACAGGCGCGAAACAAGCCTCAGCTACCATGCCGACGGGTCGGTGAACAAGATTACTCCGGCCTTCTCGCAGCTGCGCCACCGCCTGCACGCCGACCTCACGGCGAGCTTCAAGGCAGGCCGTTTCGGCTTCTCGCTGCGCGAACGCTACCAATACACGTTTCGCCCCACGTCGCACAACCGACGCTACGACACCGACACCGAAGAATGGAGCGACATGAAAAGCAAGTCGTCGCACATCTCGCGCACACGCCTCAACATAGAATACAACATCAGGCACTGCCCGCTCACGCCGGGCATAGGCGGAGAATTGTTCTGCGGCAAGGGCGGAGTGCAGAAATACAGGCTCACCGTGGGCACCGACATAAAGGTTGACAAGCACAACGCGTTCACTCTGTGCTACCGTTTCCAGGACGTGACTGCCGACGATGACGACAACAACGGCAATATGCACATACTGGGAGTGGCCTACACGCACAAGTTCTAAACACACCGCGAAACTATGGACAAGCGCATAACAACATTCATCATAGCCGCCATGGCAAGTCTGACGGCATGCCAAAACGACAGCATCTACGATTTCATCGACGACGAAACCGACGGCAACGAGCAGACATTCGGTACGGGAAATGCTGCGTCGCTCGGCGAACTTGCCACTTTCGACGTGGCCACCGACACCACAGCTTTGGACGAAACCTATGCCGTTGACACGAGCGACGGCGACTACATAGAGAACAACAAATTCACCCGGAACGTGATTATCACGTTCAACGGGACATCGGCAAGCACCGCCGGCAGCGTGGCGGGCGTAAACATCACCTGCGACGGAGCCGACGTGGTGGTGAAGTCAACCGCGAAAAGGGTGAAATATACCGTTGCCGGAACCACCGCCAACGGCAGTCTGAAGATATACAGCGAAAAGAAATTCGCCATGCAACTCTCGGGAACGGCAATAACCAATCCCACCGGACCTGCAATAAACATACAAACGGGCAAACGCTGCTACCTCGTCGTGGCCGACGGAACTACCAACACGCTCACCGACGGCACTACATACGCCGAAACCGACAACGGAGAGTCGGCAAAAGCCACCCTCTTCAGCGAGGGAGAACTGCTTTTCAGCGGCAGCGGCAAGTTGCGCATCTATGCCAACTGCAAGGCCGGCATTCGCTCCGACGACTATATTCTGTTCCGACCGGGCAACGACATCTTCGTAAAGGCTACCGCCGGAAACGGCATCAAAGCCAACGACGGCATCTACATAAGGGGCGGATCCATCAACGTGGAGGCTTCGGCTCAGGCGGCAAAAGCCATGACAAGCGGCGCATTCATCAATATTTCGGGCGGACGCACCACACTGACGACAACGGGCAACGCCGAGTATGACGCCACAGACGACGATGCCAGCAGCGCAGCGGCACTGAGTGCCGACAGCACTCTCACCATAACCGGCGGACAACTGTTGTGCAAGAGCACCGGCACGGGAGGCAAAGGCATCAACGCCAAGCAACGCCTCGACATCGAGGGAGGCACGGTGCGCGTGGTTACTGAGGGTTTGAAATATGCCAACGGCAACATCACTGCATCGCCGAAAGGCATCAAGGCCAACGGCAGCATAACCGTTTCGGGAGGCGACATCATGGTGCGTGCCTCGGGAGGCGACGGCGCAGTGGGCATGGAAAGCAAGGCTTCGCTCACAATGACGGGCGGAACGATGCGCCATTACTGCTACGACGATGCGCTGAAAGCCGACAGTGCCATTACGGCCAAGGGCGGAACGGTGTTCGCCTACTCCACCCATGCTGACGGAATAACCGCCGGAACGGAATTCACAATGAACGGTGCAACCGTTATTGCGTGCGGCGCTACATCGCCACACTGCGGCATAAAGTGCCCAAGCAGCACACTGCTTGCCAACGGGGGCACGCTGTTCGGGATAGGCGGAGGCACTGCCGTGCCGTCGGCCACGGCCTCATTGCAGCCAAGCGCCATAATAGGCCACTGCTCATTCGACATAAACAGTATGGTGGCCATGACCTCGGCAGACGGCAACAGTATGTTCGCCTTTGTCCTGCCACGCCGCTACACCAACTGCAACGTGTTGTTCTCGTCGCCCGACATGGCCGTCGGAACAACCTGCCGATTGCTCTCCGGCGCGACAATAAGCGGCAGTACGCCGTTCTGCGGCTTCTACACCGATGCATCAATAAGCGGAGGCAAGGAGGAATCAAGCGTGGAAATAACGTCGAAGCTCAACACCGTGGGTTTCGAAGGAAAAACCGAATGAAGGCAAAGCAAACCACACTAAAAATTATCGCAACCCATACTTTTATATAAAGAAACAACCGCCATTGTCATTTTTTCGCCGTCGCAAAAACACTAATAACGGATGTTTTGCGTTATGTCTATTATAGACAACTATATGAAAAACGACAACAACTACGGGCATGTGCTCAAATACGCCGGACTGTTCGGCGGTGTGCAGGGGCTTGGCATACTCATAAATCTGGTGCGCAACAAGTTTGTTGCGGTGCTGCTCGGCCCTGCCGGCATGGGTTTGACCGCTCTGTTCAACGCCGCACTCACCTTCTTTGCGCAAGCCACCAACGTCGGTATATCGTTCAGCGCAGTGCGTCACCTTTCGGAAACGTTCGAAAGCGGCGACAAGGAAGCCGTTGAACGCACCGTGGCCACGGTTAGGGCGTGGAGTATGCTCACTGCTTTGGTCGGGATGGTGGCTTTTGCGATAGCCGCACCAGTGCTCTGCCGGTTCTTTTCACTCGACGGTCACACCACCGACTTTGTATTGTTGTCGCCCATTGTGGCCATGACTGCCGTCACAGGCGGCGAAACTGCCATACTGAAAGCGGTGCGCCGTCTGCGCGCTTTGGCCGTGGTGCAGTTTGGAACAGTAGTGGCGGCCATGGCAATATCGGTGCCTGTGTATTGGGCCTACGGCATGGCCGGCATTGTGCCAGTGCTTCTTCTGCTTTCGGTTGCCACCACTTGGTTTACGGCCCACTACTCACTTGCCCTCTTTCCAATAAGACTTGGCCGCGGTTACGGCGGTGCACTTAGCCGTGGACGCGACATGCTGCGCCTCGGTGTAGCCTTCGTCTTGGCCGGAACAATGGGTAGCGGAGCCGAAATGGCCATACGGTCGTTTCTCAATGCGAGCGCAAGTCTCGACGCAGTGGGGCTCTACAATGCTGCCTACGCACTCACTATAACCTATGCTGGCATGGTGTTCTCGTCGATGGAAACCGATTATTTCCCGCGACTGTCGGCAGTAAACCGCGACAACGAGGCGATAACCCTGTTGGCCAACCGCCAGATTGAAGTGTCGATACTGCTTGTTGCGCCCATGCTTGCATTGCTCATCGTGGCATTGCCACTGGTGTTGCCGCTGTTATACAGCCAACGTTTCATCCCGGTGGTGGGCATGTCGCAGGCAGCGGTGTTCTCAATGTATTTCAAAGCAGCCAGTTTGCCGGTGGCATATATCACTCTTGCCAAGGGACACTCTAAGGCTTATTTCATTCTGGAGTCGGTGTCCGATGTGGCAATGGTGCTTCTTGTCGTTCTGGGCTACCGTTGGTTGGGGCTTGTGGGCACTGGTGTCGCGCTTTCGATGGCCTATCTTATCGACTTGGCAATGGTTGTTGCCTATGCCAACTTGCGCTACGGCTTCAAGATGTCGCCTTCTGTGCTGCGCTATATGGCCGTGCAATATCCGCTCGGAGTTGTTGCCTACGCGTTTGCCGTGGCCGATGTGCCGTTGTGGGCAAGCCTGACGGGCAGCTTTGCAGCCGTGTTGGCAAGCGGCGGAGTGTCGATGTATGTAATAATGTACAAGAAAACGTCGCTTTGGGAGAGCATGAAACGAAAGTTCACACGCAGAAACGATTGACAAAACACGCCCCACAGCCATGCAAAACACAACCAAATGCCAGTAAAAGCATCTGAGCATAAAAAAGGAAAGAGATAGCCACGCCTTGCCGTTGGCCTCATCAGAAGCGGAAACCGAAGAATGCTCTGATGCGCCATTTGTCGCGTTTCAGCAGCAAGTGCTGCTCCTCGCCTGCACAAGAAAAGTTATAAACCATCGTAACCCCCGCAAACTTGTTGCGCCATGAATACAAGGCTGCGCCGCGTCCGGTTATCACCGCGCTCGGGAAATGATATTCCATACGGCTGCGCACGCCGTCGGTCTTGGTGTAGTCGTGCGAATATACGGTGAGAGTGGGCAAGGCCGAGAGATGAAAGAGCAGATGTTTGCCCGCCACGAGGTTGTAGCCGTAGCCCGCACCCAGTGCAAACTCGTTGAGACGTATCTTCATCGGCTTCACGCCAGAGGCTTCGTCGGCGGCTATCTCGGTGCGCGATCCGTCGAAACTTGCGCCTATCATCCAGCTTCCGGCACTGCGTTTCTGTATGTAGCTCTGGCTGAATGCAGCCGGAAACGAGAACCGCCGGCCGTTGAAGGCATAGTAGAAATTCAGGTTCAGAGCCTGCTGCGACACCTGTCCCTTGGCAAACTCGCCCACAACAGAGCCATCGACCGACCGCGTGCCACGATAGGTGTTCGACGCAAGATAAACGATATCGAAGCCCATGCGGTTGCCATAGGAGTTGACATTGAACTCATAGTCTTTGCAACGTCCCGCGAGTTTGGCGGGGTTTACTGCCAGTCCGAGAGCAAGACCACGGTAGGCCACCGCCACACTGAGCGTTCCCCGGTAGTCGGAATGCAGCTTGGTGACATTCGAGACACCACCCGTTTCTGATTGAGTTTCAAGCTTTGCCCCCGAAAGGTTGCCCCTGAGCTTTATTGTCCAACGTGCATCGGGACGCGTGACATAGGCCGTATCGATGTTTTTCTTGCGGTAGTTGACGGCCAAAAGAGAGTCGCCCCAAAACAGGCGACGGTCGATATTCGAGAGTTTTCCGCCTATCTTGGCCAGTTTCCGCTTCCAACGGGCGCGCCGTTTGTCGCTCATTTTCATCACATCGAGGCGTGCGTTGGCCAACGAGTCAATCCATTGCAGCATGCGGCCGTTGTCGGCGGCGTTGCGCAGACGCAGGCGCAGACTGTCGGCGGTGTGCAGAATTTCGCGCAGAGTCTTGCCCGTTGACTGTTCATCGGCAGTTTGTGCCGTTGCCGACACCATGTTGAGCGACACGCACAGCACTACGGCTGCCACGCGCAGCACCATTTTTCCTTTCAAAACACGCATTCTTTTAGCCTTTGATTGTTGCATGGTGCAAAAGTATGCAAAAGCTTTTACAAATCTCGCAAGAATTGTGATTTTTAGCGCACAAGGCATGCAAATAGCCCCAAACTATCAGAAACAAAACAACCGCAAGCGGTTTTTGTGCCACTTGCGGTCGTTGGTTGTTTAAGTAATGTTCAAAAAAATAACTTGAGCAAGTTTGTTGAGTATGTAAATATCCGTTATTTAGTTTG
>CAVKCP010000096.1:0-10307 GCA_963654815.1 Lachnospiraceae bacterium
TAGATAGGGGCAAGCCCCTATCCTATAATATGCGCCCCTTTCAGGGGCAATGAACAGCAAACCATGCATTATACAAAGTAAGTCCCACGTTTCCCAAGGCCTCATAAAGAGCAACCATTCAGCGTTTTACTATGCCAAACCATTTTTTACCAAACACCAGTAATTTTTTATTGTCTGCAATAGTGTCACTGCACTGGTTGTCACTGCATGGTGACTTCTATGCGGTGCTTTTGTGCTAGCAACCGACGGGCAAAGTCGCGGATGTCGGCGGAGGTGAGGGCGCGCACGCGATTTACATAGTCGTGGTCGATGTCGATGCCGTTGAAGAGTTGCTCATACATGACGGTGTGCCAGTAGTTGTTCATTATCTTCACCTGTCCGTAGGTCTTGCACTCGTATTCCTTCACCTTGTCGAGGTTCTCTTCGGAGGGGCCGTACTGGGCCATGCTGTCGAGTTCGGCATAGATAATGGGTATGAGTTCGGCATACTTGGCAGGATCGGTGCGGAAATTCACCTTGAGCAGGGCTTCGGGCGAAGGCGTGCGCGAGAGGTCGCCCGATACGCTCACGCCGTAGGTGCCGCCCTTCTCCTCGCGCACCTTCTTTGTGTAGACCATGCGGAGGGTCTGCGACAGCACGTCGAGACACATGTCGTTGTGCTCGTTGTAGGGCATGTCGGCCGTGATATATATGGTGGTTGTCGAGGTGGGCGTGCTCTGTGTGCGGGTGAAGAGGTGTGTCTCGTCGGCGCGGCGCAGACGCGGTTCGTTCTTGCCTTCGGCCTCGGTCTTGTGGGTTGCGGGCAGAGAAGCGAGGTAGGTGCGCAGCAATGGACGCAGCTTTTCTATTGTCATACTTCCGGTAATGATTACATCGAAGTCGGCAGCATCGGCAAAACGCTCGGCATAAATCTGCATTATACGGTCGAGACTCACGCAGTCGAGCCTCTCTACGGTCATTGGAGCCATGCGCGGATTGTTGTCGTAGAGTATGGCACGCAGCGAGTCGTTGTAGGTAACGGTGGGCGATGCGTTGCGGTTGGCAAGGAAAGAGCGCTGGCGGTTGATGAGACTTTGGAATGCAGTGTCGTCGCGCCGTGGAGCGGTGAAGTAGAGATAGGCGAGCTGCATGAGTGTCTCGAGTGAGGCATTGTCGGCCGATCCGCTCATTCCCTCGCTCGTTTCGCCTACATAGGGAGAGAGGCGCACGGTTTTTCCGGCAAGCATCTTCTCGAGAGTCTTCTGGTCGAACGTGCTCACACCCGAGGCGGCTATGGTTGAAGCAAGGTAAGACAGTGATGGAACGTCGGCATCGGGATAGAGCGAACGGCCGCCGCGCGAGAATATGCGCATTGATATGTCGTCGGCCTCGAAGTCGGTGTGGCGCACGTAGACGTGCATGCCGTTGCTGAGCGTGAGGCAGGTGTAGCCGTGCTTGTCGGCCTTCTCGCTCACAATCTTGCCGGCCTTGGGCTTCTTCTGCATCAAGGCTTTGGGCAGAGTCTTCTCTTCGGGAGCGGTGTATTGGCGTGTCTGTGCGGCGAGTATGGTGTTTTCCACCTCCTCATGCGTGGGCAGCGAGAAACCGTCTTTCTTTGGTCCGTAGAGGGTGACAACCTGATTGCGGTCGGTAATCATCTCGCGTGCTGCGGCATTAACATCGTCGAGGGTGACGGTGGCGTCGAGTCGCTTCACGAGATCAAGTTCGTCGGCAGGCGAAAGCATCGGTTCGCCGTTGCAGAAATTGGCCACGCAGGCACTCACTATGTGTCCGTTGCGTCGGTCGTTGCGCGAGGCATATTCCACTTCGGCACGGCGCAGCATCTCTGTCTTGGCCAAAGCGAGTTCTGAGGCAGTGAAACCATGCTGGCGGGCACGCTCCACCTCGGCCACAACGGCATCGATGCTGCCCTTCACGTTGTCGGGTTGGCACACCGAGAACACGGTGAATGCATCCTTGGTAGTGGCAAGGAAGAAGCCGCCGTCGCGTACTCCGCCCGAGATGAAGGGCGGTTGGGCGCGGTCGGTGAGCTCGTCGATGCGGTCGTTGAGCATGTAGCGCACGAGAAGCGACTTGTAGCCGCCGGTGTAGTCGGCCACGGTGTTGCGTTCTTCGCGCGGAGTGGCGTCGCGCTTCATGTAGAGTGTGAAGGCGGTGGTGGGCTGTTCGCTGTCCTGTTCGGTGTAGACAATCATGCGGTCGTTGTCGGGCACGGGGTAGTAGATGCGTTCGGCGGCATCGGCCTTGACGGTGACCGTGGAGAAAAGCGTACGTATCTTCTGTTCTATGCGGTCAACATCTATGTCGCCAACCACGATGATGGCCTGCAAGTCGGGGCGATACCACTTGTGGTAGTAGTCGCGCAGGTCGTTGTAGGCGAAGTGATCGACAACGTCCATCGAACCGATTGGCATGGCGTCGGCGTATTTCGACCCGGCGTAGACGGTGGGCATGGCGTTTTCCATAAGCCGTTGCATGGCCATGCCTGAGCGGCGTGTGCGCCACTCTTCGTGTATTACGCCGCGCTCCTTGTCTATTTCCTCGTCGGTGAGCAGCAGGTCGTGGCTCCAGTCGGAGAGTATGAGCAGGCAGGTATCCACCACTCCTTCGCGCACTACGGGAGCGGCGGAGATGTTGTAGACGGTCTGGTCTACTGAGGTATAGGCATTGAGGTTCTGTCCGAACTTGATGCCGACGCTCTCGCACCACTTCACTATTCCGTCGGCATCATTGCCGCCCGGGAAGTGGCGTGAGCCGTTGAAGGCCATGTGTTCGAGGAAGTGGGCGAGTCCGCGCTGGCGCGGTTCTTCGAGTATCGAGCCCACACGCTGGGCTATGTAGAAGTCGGCCACGTGCGGGGTTTGTGCATTGTGGGCAATGTAGTAGGTAAGTCCGTTGGCGAGTTTTCCCTTGCGCACGATGGAATCGGTGGGCAAGGTCTGTGCTCCGGCGGTGAGGACGGAGGCCATCAGGACAATGAAAGAAAATATTTTTCGCATTGTTTTCGTTTTAGAGATAAGAGAATCGCATAAAATTATCGTTATAAAAAGCCCTGAAAGGGCGTAACGACCGTAGCCCAGGGTGAGGACGGAGCAAAGCGACGGACGTAACCCTGGGTAAGCAGTTGATTATCAAGGCTGGCCTGTAAGGTCAGCACAATCAATTTGGAGTGTGTTGACCTTACAGGCCAACCGTTTCCGCCGTACACGAAAACCCAGAGTTACGGACGAAGCCTTGCTCCGTCCTCACCCTGGGCTGGGATTGTTACGCCCTTCCAGGGCTTTTGGGTCACTTATTGTCAGTTGAGCAATGAAGCCTTGGCATCAGACTCGAAGTCGTTGGTAGAGTTGTTGGTGTCTACCCACTTGGTGCCGTTCTTCTTGCGGATAACCGATTTTCCGTAGCGTGTCATGTCGCGGTCAACCGTTCCGCAGTGCGCCCATCCGGCGTCGAGAGCAGGTGATGTGACAATCCACTCAAACATATCGGCTATGCTGAGGTTTACTGCGTCGAGCACCCAAGAGTTGGGCACCTTGAAAGCATCGCCGTCCATGTCGAAAGAGTATTCTCCGTAGGTGAACACATAGGTGTAGGTGTAGGCGTAATCGGAGAGGAACTTGTCCTTGTCAACCTCGGGCTTTACGAGGAAGTAAGACTTGAAGCCACGGTTGTGCATGCCGAAGTAGGAAGCCGAGTAGTCATACCAGTTTATCATGTCGGGCACGTCGGGGTTCTGGGTGTCGGTGAAATTGGGGTTCGACGACTCGTCGTAGATTTCGAAATCGGCCTTGCTCAGGTCGAAAGAAAGTGAGTTATACTCCTTGTGGTTTACAGCGTTGACTGCCACAATCACCTCCTGTCCGGGCTTTATGGGATAGTCTTTGCCGCTTCCGGGGAAGATATAGAGGGCGTCGATGGATATAGCCTCGTCCATAATATTGGGGGTGTAGTCCTGCTTGTCAACTGTGAGGAAGGCCGACTCGGCAAAGCCCACGCCGTCGAGATACATCGTTGTGTCGCTGTTGTTGGCCACCTTGAAGTATTGGTCGTCGGAGTATTGCTTGCCTTCTGCCGTTAGCGTTCCGGTGAAGAATATCTCTGAAATTACGAGTCCCGACTGGGCCACGTAGACACTGAGTGCAAGCGGATCGGCAGCAACAGTAGAGGAGGCCGACACAGCCACGTTCTCGCGGGTAGCCTTCACGCCGCGTGTGGTACGGGTAGCCGCAGTAGTCTCGTCGTCGGTGGTGCTCTTCTGCAAGTCATAACTTACAGTTCCCTCCACCTCGATGTTGTATGTGCCTTCGGGCAGAGTGATGGTGTCGGCATACTGTGTGCCTGAAAGGCGGAAGTTCTGCGCCGTGTAGGTTTTCTTTGTGCTCACGTTGGTGAGTGTAGCTGTGGCTGCCTCGAGCTTGGCATTGTCGAGGTTGAGCGGCATGTCGAGCGCAACGGCATACTTGGCGGTTTTCTCTGCGACGTCATCGTTGTTGTCGTCGCTGCACGAAGTGAACACGAGTCCTGCGGTGGCGAGTGCCATGAGGGACATAATCAGGTGCTTTCTCATTTCTTTTTCTTTCTTTTGTGATTGGTGTATATAATTATAATGTATGTCTGTCTGTCAGTCTGTCAGAATGAAAGTCCGGCCGATGCTCCGAGTGTTGTGGCGTGATAGCCGGGCGAAGAAGCGTAGTCGGCCGCGATGCGGAAGAAGATTCCGCCGATGCCACGGGTGCGTAGCGGCATGTCGAGGCGCAGTGAGGCCGCGATGTCGATCCTGTCGGCAGTAATCCATGCATAGGTATTGTCGGCCAGACGGGTGGCAGCGTCATCCATTGTGGCGTAGGGCATGGCGATATGCTTCGACGTTGCGGCATGATAGGCAGCCGAAAGGTCGGCCGAAATCCACTGTCCGTGGCGGAAGGCGTGCTTCCATTGTGCGGCTGCCTCGCCGAATGCCTTGGCAAAAGCCATTTCGCGGTGTGGCGACAGATAGTCGGCTGCAAAGTCGGTGTAGCCTCCTCGCAGGCGCAGGGCGGCTATGCCGTGGAGGAGAGTGCGCTCGGCCGTAGCCTGGGCATAGGTGGTGAGGGTGTGGTTGCGGTAGGTTGTGAGCGTAGCCACGACGCGGTATTCTGAGGCCGAGGCATTGCCTGCAATATGCTCGTCGCCTGCGCGATGCTCATAGTCGGCCACGGCGGTGAGGCTCCAACGTGTGCGCAATCCTGCATGCCGCCATCCTGCTTCGCCAATCAGATGCTCCACATAGAGCGTAGTCATGGGCAGAGCGTTGTAGTTGGGCATGATGCGGCGGTAGGGCGTGTAGACATACGAGGCCGAAACCACTGCTCCCGATGCGGCGGCAGGCCTCAAATCGATGCCGGCACTCCATCCCGTAGCCTTGTAGTAGGCCGAGGAGTTGCTGCCCGAGAAGCGTTTGTAGTCGGCTCCAAGCCCCACCATCTGATATTCGGGTATGACACCCGCCTCGCGGTAGAACTTCACATTGTTGGTTTGCTTATAGAACCGTACTCCGGCATTGAGTCCGGCGGTGTAGCGACTGAATGCATATGTAGCACCAACACCAACTGACAGGTCGGTGGCTATGCATCGCGGTCGCGGATCGGTGGTGCGGTATTCGTGCTCGGCACGGAAGTCTGCGGCGGCACCAAGGGTGAACCGTCCCATGCGCGAAGCCCATCCGCCCTTGAAAGTGTAGCGTTCGCTGCTGAGGTCGCCGCCAATAGTGTCGCCCATGACGTGTGGATAGAGCAGCAGGAAGTCGGCCGTGGAGCACCAAGTGATGTTGCGTCGGCGTCCGGTGCGGTAGGATGCTTCGCCCCACACCGAGGTAGTTGGCGACAGACGCACGTAGGAGTCGGCCGTGAAGGAGGCGAAAGAATGTCCGTCGCCAAGCTGATAGAGCACGGGTCGGGAGGCCGAGTTCCAGGAGTAGGCAGCGGCAATCTCCGAGCGTGAGTGGGCATAAATCGACTGCATGAGGGCCGGGTTGCCGCTCTGTCCGGTGCGGACATCGGTCCACAGAGCGTGCCGCTCGGCTATGCCGGTAGTGTCGCTGTCGGCGGCCGAAGAGGGCAGCGCGGCGGCGAGAAGCAGGGCGAAGAGTATGAGTAGACGTTGTATCATTGTGCAGTGGTGAATGGATGCTTATCGACGATGAGAAAACGGGGTTGCATTTGCATTACCTTCGTTTACCGTCGCTTATAGCAGTATGATGTCGAGCGTGGTGGCCGAGGGGTGGTTGAGTGCTTCGGTGTATGACGACGAGGCACGGAAATTGGCCGTGCGCACGGTGCCTGTCTTGTCGGAGTAGCGCACGGTGCCCTCTATATCTATGGAGTAGACACCGCGCAGCACCTCGAGGTTGGCCGTAGCCACGTTGAAGGCCGACGTGGAGTAGGTTTGTTTGTTGTTGAGATTGGTCAATCGCACGGTGCCTTGCATCTGCAGTATGGTGCCGCCTTCGGGTGCGCCCACGGTGACTGCCATTGTCGTGTAGTAGTCATCCTCGTCGGCATGGCAGGCAGTGAGTGCGGGCAGAGCCATAAGAATAATGATTGCTGCCAAACCAGGAGCGAGTGGCCGGAGATATTTCAAGAGGTGGGTCATCATATTTTCATGTTTAGTTCGAGTCCGAAATAGGGAGTGACGTAGCGGCGTATGCGGAAGTTGTTGCGCACATAGTCGGGGTGGGCATCCCAGAGCTTGTTTACGAAGAGAGCCACCATGAGCCTGTCGGCCATGAGTTTCTTTGTAGCCTTGATGTTGAGGTTCATGCTGAAGGGCACTGTCTGCCGCTCATAGAGCGATGAATTGTAGTGGCGCACGAGGAATTGCAGTTCGGCATCCTTCGCATCGGCCTCGGTAAAGTCGTGCCACTCACCGTCGGTTGTCATGTATCGTGTGGGCGTGTTGCCCTTGGGCATGCTCTGTTTGGCGGTGAGCCACAGGCACTGTGCCGAGACAGAGAAGCCCAGTTTGAGCCGAGGGATGTCGGTGTCGAACGTGAAGTTGGTGTTATACATCTCGCGTATGTATCCGTCGTCGTCGCGGTAGAGTCCTACTACGCCCACCTGCTTGCCTCCCACTACATCGGAGGGGCGTTCCATAACCTCCTGCGAATTGCGGTATTCCGATCGGAACCATGCTCCGGTGACGGTGAGTCGGGTGCCTATGGCTTTCCAACGGCGCGACGAGAAGGTGAGCTCCACGCCCTTCTTGAGTGTCTGGCTGCCGTTGGTGGTGACGTAGTGTGCCCGCAGTTCGCTTACAGTGGTATAGGGCAGCGAGGCGATGTCGGGTTTATCGGTCAAGGCCGAAGCGTCGATGCCCGATGCGTCGTACTTCTTATAAGTATAGGGAGCGTATATGGCCATTGACCGGAAGCCCGATGTCATGTTTTCGCGGAAGAAGGTAAGGTCTATTCGGTTGCCCCACCATGTAGCGTCGAGGGCCACTTCCCACTTGAGATTGCGTGCGGCACAGAGCGAGGGGTTGGTAGGGTCAACCACGTAGGTTTGCAGATACATACGTCGGTAGTCCTTGTTCTCGTGCCAGTAGTTGAGTTCCACGAGGTCGAGGTAGGCTTTGTCGGGATAGAGTTGGTCGAGAGTGGGGTTCTTGGTGTGCTGCCCTACACCGCCCGTGAGCCTGAACACCATGGGCCTGCTGGCAACGTTGAAGGCCGGAAAGGTGAGGCCGAGGTTTACGCGCGGGTCGGCATACACCTTGCCGTGGAGTGTATATGAAGTTGGCAGATGCAGCAGTGTTGAGGCGCGCAGTCCGGCCTGCACGTCTATCGAGAACGCTCCGAGTGGCAGCGTGGCCGTCAGTTCGGCGTAGGCACCGGCGGCATGAGAGGCCGGTATGGCCGAGTAGGCGCGTGGCCGGGTAGAGACACCGGGATAAAGCGGTTGTTGTTCGTCGAAAATCTGTCCGCGCCCGTAGTTCTTGTCCATTTGCCAATCCACGCCAAGCCGCAGTGCGTGGTTGACGGTGCGTAGCGAGGGCAGCCCCAGTTCGGCCGACAGTTTGGTGTAGATGCCCACGGGTATGCCCTCCACTGATTGCGTGGCCGTATATTTGTTGGGCGTGATGAGCACGGCATCGGCCTCGCCTTCGGTGCGCGATGTGGCGGCGGGCGTTTCGCCGGAGAGTTGCACGAGGCGTGTGCGGTCGGTGCGGTCGTTCTCGACAGAGGCCGAGATTGTGGCTGCAACAGATCGCAGCACCGATTGGTGCGACGTGTCGTCGATGCGGAACGAGAGGTCGGTGGCCCATCGGTTGTAGGAAGATGCGTAGCGGTCTACGCCGCCGTAGTTTAGTTCGGGGTCAACCTTGTCGCGGTCGAACGAACCGCCGTAGTCTACGTTGGCGCGCAAATCGGCCGTGCGGTTGCCCATTATCCATCGTTTGGAGAGTCGTGCCGAGAGCGTGATGCGCGAGTAGGTTTCGAGCACATTGCGTGGGTCGGCGCGGTTGTCGAGATAGTCGGCCGAGAGATTGAGCGTGAGTCGGCGCGGCTCCCATTCGAAGGCTTTTGAGAGATAGAACAGCTTTGAGTCCATGTCGGCCTTGAATCGGGCCGAGAGGTCGTGCCCGCCGCGTCGGCGGTTAATCTTCACCAGTCCGCTGGTCAGGTCGCCATACTCCACCGATGGTATGCCTCTCACTATCTCAACATTCTCTATATCGTCGGTAGAGATCGACCGCATGTCCACGCCCTCGTTGGTGAAGTCGCGTCCGGTGGTGGTAGTGTCGTAGGATCCGGTGAGATACTGCATGTTGGCATTGGTGCTCATGCGTGCGCCGTCAATCACGAATGCCGTGCCGAGCGACGACGTGGCGTAGTCTGACGAGGATATGGGCACCTCGCGCAGACGTATGGTGTTGGGGGCAGAGAGCGAAGGGTCGCTGGCCATTCCGCCGGGCAACAGTTCGAGAATGTCTGAGAATGACGACGGCTGCAGGTGTTCCATGGCGTGCCGCCCTATCTTCGACGTGCCGGTAAGTCCGTGTCCTTCCTGTGCCGTCACCACCACTTCGGCTATCTCGGCACTAGCCTTGAGGCGCACGTCGATCCTATGTGTGCGTCGCGCATCCACGTTGGCCACATAGGGTTTGTAGCCCACCATGGTGACGCGCACTACCCCTGTGGCTGTGCCCTGCGGCAGAGCAAGGGTGAAATTGCCTTTGCTGTCGGTGATGGCCGAACGCGACAGTTGTCCCGAGAAGGTTACAACGGCCGCTTGCAGGGCCTCGCCGCCGTCGGCATCGCGCACCGATCCCGAAATGGTGAGCGGCTGCGCGTGCTGCCCCATTGCCGGGGTGGCTAACAATAAGTATAGGAGAAGCAAAACGATATGGTGCAGATGTGGCATCGTAGGTGTCGATTTTTGTTGGCGATGGAAGATGTATTCAAATCTTCCGAAATTTCGGTTGCAAAGTTACATTAACCTATAAAATGCTAAAATACACAAAAATAGGTATTTTAGTGAAGGTGAAAAATTATTGGTGTCCGGCAAAAGCCGCAAGTAACAGGTCGTCTTGTTGCGATGTTTTTCACCAAACACCAATGGTAATTTACATATAACGCCCCGCCATATTTTCACCATTCGGCATTTCCCTCGTTTTCATCCGTAGCCTATCGAAAATTGGTTATTTTTAAGCATTGCACCGTATATATACAAATGCGTACCTTTGCAAAAGTAAACAAAAACCTACTTTCACAAAGAAACAATGCTTATGGAAATAAAGAAAATTGCGCTTGCCGCCGTGATGTGTGCCTCTTCGCTGTCGGGCATGGCACAGTCGATGGAAAAGATGCAGTGGTTTAACGAACCGGAACAATGGAAGATAGAGAACAACTCGCTCTCGATGACTGTCACGCCGCAAACCGACTACTGGCGCATCTCGCACTACGGGTTCACCGTCGACGATGCCCCGTTTCTCTACACTCTGCGTGGCGGGGAGTTTGAGGTGAAGGTGAAAATCTCGGGCGACTACAAAGCACGGTTCGACCAGTCGGGACTTATGCTCCGCATCGACCACGAAAACTACATAAAGGCCGGCATCGAATTTGTAGACGGAAGATACAACCTCAGTGCCGTAGTAACCCATCACACGAGCGACTGGAGCATCGTTCCGCTCGACAAACCCGTGCCCTATGTGTGGATAAAAGCCGTGCGACGCCTGGATGCCGTAGAGATTTTCTACTCGTTCGACGACCGTCAATACACCATGATGCGCAATGCGTGGCTGCAAGACAACCACCCCGTAATGGTGGG
>CAVKCP010000097.1:0-10193 GCA_963654815.1 Lachnospiraceae bacterium
GCTATAATCTGTCGTCCCTACGGGACTTGCCAGTTGCAAAGTTTTTACCGGACACTAATAATCTACAAAAAAGGCTTGGCACACGGTGCCAAGCCTTTTTTATGTTTACAAACAGTGTTGCATTAGTTGAAGAAATACTTAACTCCAATCTGCATTTTCCAGCACTGTGCGTAGTTGTAGTTGAAATCCCAAGTCTTGGTGGGATACTCTCCGCTCACCTTGTTGAAGGTGAACACCGGAGTGTTGTCCTTTATGCTCTTCACAGAGAGAATCTGACCGCTGTTGCAAGCGCTCATATTCTTCATCACGCCCCACTTTGAGTTGAAGAGGTTGCCCACATTCATTATGTCGAGGCTGAGCTGGAGCTTGTTCTTGGTTGAGCCAATCTTCAAGTCGAAGTCGTGTGCCCAACGGAAATCGAAGCGGTGAACGAAAGGAGCGCGTGCACCGTAGGCCTCGGCATACTGTCCCTTGTGGTTCATGAGATACTTGTCCTGCTCAACAAAAGCCCAGAAAGCCTTGCGGTCTTCGTCGGAAGCGAAGTTGATTTCAGAGTCATCCTTGGGAATGTACATCAGGTCAGACTGTATTCCGTCGCCGTTGATGTCGCCCTTGTAGTAGAAGCTGTAGCCCGAAGGAGAGTAGCCTGTGTAGAAGAGGCTGAAGTTATCCTTGCCGTAGCGGTAGCTTACGTTGGCAATCACGCGGTCGGGCACGACATACTGCGATGTCATGAGTGTCGGGTTATTAGGACCGTCGATTGTGTAGAGTCCCGACCAAGCCGAAGAAGCGTTGCTGCCGGGCATACCCGAAAGTTCCTTCATCACGGTGTGGGTGTAGGCGGCCATTACATTGAGGTTCTTTATAGGCTCTGCTGTGGCCGTTACATTGAACGTGTAGCCATAACCCTTGTGGGTGTTGGTGAGCACGCAGGCATCGTTGATATCGGAGTAGTATTTGTAGTCAGACGGATAAACGAGGCGGTTGTCGGCTCCGTTGAGGCGGTTCCACTCCGAAGTGTTGGTCTTTATGTTGTAGTTTTCGAGCAACACGTCGTTGATTTTCTTGGTGTAGGTAAACTCGGCAGTAACAGCCAACGGGAAGGTCACGGGCACCTGATAGTCAACGGCAATGGCTGTCTTCCACACCTGCGGCATCTTGAAGTTGCGGTCAACACCACCTATGGTCTTGGCCACAGTTCCTTCTTCAGGAGTGATAGTGGCAGGAGCGCCGAGAAGTTCGCGTATCTTGTTGACATCGGTCACAAGGCCGCCCTTGAATTTCTCGAGTATTTCAGAGCTGCTTGTCACCACTCCGTTCGTGTAGTAGGTGGTTGCGTTGTAGGGGTTCTGCTGTATCATACCCGAGTTGGTGGGCATGTTGGTGAAGAACACGAGGGGCAGACGGCCTGCGAAGAGACCCGTACCACCGCGCACTTTAAGGCTCTTGTCGCCAAACACGTCCCAGTTGAAGCCGACACGGGGCGAAACCTGGATGTTGTTCTTGGGCCACAGGCCGGTGTCGATGTGACGACCGCCAAAGTCAAGTTCCTTGATGGCGTTGTTGGTCATTATGTCGTCGTTGTTGAAGGCGATGTCGTCGAAGCGGATGCCGGCGGTGAGCTTGAAGTTTTCGCGGATGCTCCACTCGTCCTGCACATACAGACCGTACTGGTTGAACTTAACCTCGGCATTGGGATGTGATGCTCCGTTGTATCCATAGGCAAGACCTACGGTCTCGGGAGCAGCGCCGTTGATGAAGTCGTCGAGCGAACGGTAGCGGTAGTAACCAGTTCCGCCGCGCATATAAGAGTTGTTGGCAAGCTGGTGCTCGAAGTTGAATCCGGCAGTAACCTTGTGCTTTCCGGCATACCATGTGAAGTTGTCGGTGAGCGTTGCAATCTTGTTCTGCACGCGGTTGTTGTAAGAGAACAGTTCGTATCCGAAGCTGATGTAAGGCGTGAGGTCTTGTGTCACGGTGCCGTCGGCAGCGGTTTCGTAGCCGTTCATAATGTCGACGAAGGGGAATTCAGAAGAGTTTGATCCGCGCTCGTCAAGAATGTTGGTGTAGGTGAAGAGCAGCTGGTTGGCGAAACGCTCGCCGAAACGGCTGTGGAAATCGGCCGATACTGATGTCACCTTGTTGTTCTGCGAATACATTGAGTTGGAGAACGACATGGAATACTGCGAAAGGCGGTCCATACCGCGCAGGCGGTAGCCAGTGTCAGAAGAGTTGCCGTTGGGTGCGTTCCATGCAGTATTGGCTGTATGGTTGAAGCGCACGGCAAGGTGGTGGTCCTGGTTGATGTTCCAGTCGATGCGTCCGAGGAGCTTCAAGTTGTCTTCGTCGGCGTTCCAGTCGGTGTAGCTTCCGGGGTTGTAGTTGTATTTTTCCTTGAGGAATTTGCTCACCTTGTCAAGGTCGCTCTTAGTTGTGCGCGAGATGTATTTGCTGGCATTGGCCACACCATCATCTGATGCAGTCCATCGGTTGGCCGTTCCGGGAACGAAAGTGTACTCGGCATTGGCGAAGAAGAACAGCTTGTTCTTCACGATCGGACCGCCAAGGGTGAAGCCGTAGGTTGTAGTACGGTTGCGTCCGCGCTCGCCAAGGTCGGTATTGTTCACGCGGTTGCCGTGCATGTTCTCATTATTATAATATATGTAGGCTGTGCCCTTGAACGTGTTGGTACCTGATTTTGTTACGGCATTGATGCCGCCGCCCACGAAATTAGACTGGCGCACGTCGAAGGGAGCAACAACTACCTGCACTTCGTCGAGTGCATCGACCGAGATAGGCGAACCGCCACCAGGAAGATTTGAAGAAAGTCCGAAATTGTTGTTGAGGTTGGCACCGTCGAGTGTGAAGTTGGTGCCGCGTCCGTCGCTGCCCGCGAAGCTCAAACCGTTGGCATAGGGCGAAAGGCGCGCTATGTCAGAAATGCTGCGGTCAACTGTCGGCAGGCGCATCATCTGGGCGTTGCTTATGTTGGTTGAAGCACCGGTTTTCTCGCCAGCAAACTTCGAAGCCTTGCCCACTACAACCACATTGCCGAGCTCGTTGGCGTTCTCGCTGAGGGTGAAGTTCTGGTTGTAGGTTTCACCGAGTTGCAGTGTCACGTTGTCAACCTCTTGCTTGGAGTAGCCGATGTAGCTCACGGTGATGCGGTAGGGACCTCCCACACGCATACCCTGAATGGTGTAGCGGCCGTTTACGTTGGTCACCGTTCCGTAGCGTGTGCCCGACGGCTCGTGCACTACCTGCACAGTGGCCCCCACTACTTCTTCGTTGGAACCCTGCAACGTTACTCGTCCGGTGAGTGCCGATGTTGTCACTTGCGCCATTGCCGCTTGCAAAACTGCAAGAAACATGACAGACAGAATAAACAATTTCCGTTTCATAAGATGTGTTTAATTGTGATGAAATACTGTTTCACCTTTATAGGTGCTATCCTAAATTTAATATTTTCGGCAAAAATAAACATTTCTTATTACATTTAGGTTACATGAATGTTAAAATTAAATAATCATAACGCACCATATGCAAATTTTATCCATTTCATGCACATTGCACTGGCAAAACCAACGAATATTGCTGAATGTGTTGTGACACACAAACAAACAAAAAGGCAGGCCGCGCCCGTCATCGGGTTGCGTCCTGCCTGCTTTGCTGCCTTACTGCCGGCGATGGGTTTCCGGCTGTTTATCTTGATAGGAATTTGTCTACTTTGGCAGCTATGTCCTTTCCACTTGCCATTGCCCTGACCACGAGCGACGCTCCGCTTGCGGCATCGCCGGCCACAAATACGTTGTCGGCGAACTTGGGTTGTTCGGGGCGAAGGAAGCCCATGGCAAGGAGTACCATCTCGCACTTTATCACCTCGGGCTTGCCTGCGGGTTCCATTATCGGCCGTCCGCCCTCGGGGTTGGGCTTCCATGTTATCTCCTGCACGCGCACTCCGGTGAGCCGTCCGTCCTTGCCTATGAATTCAAGCGAGTTGACATTCCATCGGCGTGTGCAGCCTTCTTCGTGACTTGAAGTGGTTTTCAGCGTGCGCGGCCAGTTTGGCCACGGGTTTTTCGGGTCTTCGGGCCCTTCCACCGGGCACGGCATTATCTCTATCTGCGTAACGCTCTTGCATCCTTGGCGGTGGGCAGTGCCTATGCAGTCGCTTCCGGTATCGCCTCCGCCAATCACGAGCACGTCTTTGCCCTTGGCATTAACAAGCTCGTCTTTCTTGAATTCCATACCGGCGAGCACGCGGTTCTGCTGCGAAAGCATCTCAAGGGCGAAGTGTACGCCGCGCAGTTCGCGTCCCGGAATTTTCAGGTCGCGTGCCGTGGGCGTGCCGGTGGCTACCACATAGGCATCGAAACTTTCGGGCAATTTCTCCACATCGATGTCCTTTCCGTATTCAAAGCGCACGCCCTCCTCTTCGAGCAAGGCTATACGGCGGTCGATTATCATCTTGTTGAGCTTGAAATTAGGTATTCCGTAGCGCAACAGTCCGCCCGCGCTCTCGTTCTTTTCCATAACGGTAACTTCGTAGCCCATGTGGTTTAGGCGGTTGGCGGCCACGAGTCCGGCCGGACCTGCACCTATCACGCACACCCGTTTGCCGTTGCGGTCGGGGCTCACGGTGCGCACATAGTTCTCCTCGAAGGCGTGCTCGGTTATGGCGCACTCGTCTTCGCGGTTGGTAGTGGGCTCATGTTCCATGAGATTGAGCACGCAAGCCTTCTCGCACAGTGCCGGACAGATGCGCCCGGTGAACTCGGGGAAGTCGTTGGTGGAGTTGAGCAGGCGGTAGGCAAGTTCCCAGTCGCCTTTATAGAGCGCGTCGTTCCACTCCGGCGGTTTGTTGCCGAGCGGACATGCCCAATGGCAGAACGGCACGCCGCAGTCCATGCAGCGCGAAGCTTGCTGCCTGCGGTCGTTACTGTTAAGTGTTTGCTCCACTTCACCGAAATCGTGGATGCGGTCGTGTATAGGGCGGTAGCCCGCCTCTTTGCGGTGTATTGTAAGGAATGCTTTTGGATTTCCCATAGTCTTTTAAAAGTAAAAGAGTAAAAAAGTAAAAAAGTAAAAAGAACATTCTTGCTGCATCCATGTCATTGGAGGCTTTCGTTCTTTACTTAACCTTATAATACCCTTAATTATTATTACTTAAACCATTCTTAAAAGTAAAAGGGTAAAAAAGTAAAAAGAACATTCTTGCTACATCCATGCTATTGGAGGCTTTCGTTCTTTACTTAACCTTATACTACCCTTAATTATTATTACTTAAACCATTCTTAAAAGTAAAAGGGTAATAAAGTGCCAAAGGCTTTTTACCTTTTTACTTTTTTACTTTTATCAATAGTCTCTTTGCATGTCGGCGATTTTCTGCTGCAGCTTGCGCACCTGCTCTTCCTGCAGCACTCGTTTGTATTCTATCGGCACCACCTGGATGAATTCCTCCACATAGTGGTTCCAGTCGTCGAGCATCGTGCGTGCGAGTTTCGAACCGGTGTAGAGGTAGTGCTGGCGAATGAGTTCGTGCAGTTCCTTGCGGTAGCTGCTGTCGTCTACGAGGTTGATTTCAACCATATCCATGTTGCAGAAGTAGTCGAAATTGCGGTTCTTGTCCCACACATAGGCCACACCGCCGCTCATTCCGGCAGCGAAGTTGCGCCCTGTTTCGCCGAGAACCACCACACGTCCGCCGGTCATATATTCGCAGCAGTGGTCGCCCGCGCCTTCAATCACGGCCGTAGCTCCCGAGTTGCGCACGCCGAAGCGCTCGCCCACCTTTCCGTTGATGTAGAGCTCGCCGCTTGTAGCGCCGTAAAGTCCGGTGTTTCCTGCGATGATATTGTCTTCGGCCGAGAAATTGCTGCGTATCGGGGGCAATATTGATATGCGTCCGCCCGACAGTCCCTTGGCGAAATAGTCGTTGGCTTCACCCTCGAGTTTGAAGTCTACTCCAGCCACAAGGAACGCTCCGAAGCTCTGTCCGGCCGAACCTTTGAACTTGACGTTCACCGTCTTGTCGGGCAGACCGGCTTCGCCGTATTTGGCGGCAATCATACCGCTGAGCATCGTTCCGGCTGCACGGTCGGTGTTCTTTATCGCGAAGTCGAGGTTAACCTCGTCCTTGCGTTCTATGGCACTCTGTGCCCCGCGTATGAGTTGCTGGTCGAGCACGTCGCCGAGTTCGTGCACCTGCTGTGCAGTGTGGTGCAGCGGGCATTCCGATGTTTCCTTGTAGAGCATGCGGCGGAAATCGAGCAGCGAGGCTTTCGGGCTTACTCCGTCTTTCTTTGTTACTATCAGTTCGGTGTGACCCACGATGTCGTTGAGACTCGTGAAGCCCATTTCGGCAAGATATTCGCGCACCTCGCGGGCGAGGAACGTGAAATAGTTCACCAGATAGTCGGCCTTTCCACGGAAATACTTGCGCAGTTCGGGGTTCTGTGTGGCCACACCCATGGGACAGGTGTTGAGGTTGCACTTGCGCATCATCACGCATCCGAGCACAATCAGTGCCGCTGTTCCGAATCCGAATTCCTCTGCTCCGAGCATAGCCATGAGCACCACGTCGCGGCCCGTCTTGAGTTGACCGTCAACCTGAAGCCTCACCTGACCGCGCAAACCATTCTTCACGAGTGTCTGCTGTGTTTCGGCAAGACCAATCTCGGGCGATATTCCGGCGAAGCGCATGCTCGATGCCGGCGAAGCTCCGGTTCCGCCCTCTGCACCCGAAATCACGATGAGGTCGGCCTTGGCCTTGGCCACACCTGCGGCGATTGTTCCCACGCCGCTCTCGGCCACAAGTTTCACGCTGATGGCAGCCTTCGGGTTGACATTCTTAAGGTCGAATATGAGCTGCGCGAGGTCTTCTATTGAATATATGTCGTGGTGGGGTGGCGGCGAGATGAGCGAAATGCCGGGTATGGAGTGGCGTGTCTTGGCAATCACCTCGTTCACTTTGAAGCCCGGCAACTGTCCGCCTTCGCCCGGTTTAGCACCTTGTGCCACCTTAATCTGTATTTCCTCGGCGTTAACAAGATATTCGGTGGTAACGCCGAAGCGTCCTGATGCCACCTGCTTGGTCTTGCTTGAGAGCGAAACTCCGTCAACATCGGTGTGGAAACGCTCGTTGTCTTCGCCGCCTTCGCCCGTGTTCGACCGTGCACCGAGCTTGTTCATGGCAATGGCCATAGCCTCGTGAGCCTCCTTTGAGAGTGCGCCGAACGACATTGCGCCCGTTACGAAATGCTTCACGATGTCTTCCACCGGCTCCACCTTGTCTATATCAATGGGGTTGCGGCGGAATTCGAAGAAGTCGCGGATGAATATCGGACTTTCCTTCTCGTCTACATAGCGTGCAAATTCCTTGTATTTTGCATAGTCGCCAGTGCGTGTCGCGAGTTGCAGCGAGGCAATTGTCTCGGGATTCCAAGCGTGGCTGATGCCGTCCTTGCGGTAGTGGAACTGTCCGAGGTTGGGCAGGAAATCAACGCGCGAGTGCTTGCCGAAGGCCTTGTCGTGCAGTCTCACGGCATCGCGGGCTATTGTTTCGAGGCCGATGCCGCCCACCGTTGACACCTCGGTGCCGAAATAGGTGCGCAACAAAGGCTCTGACAGACCGATGCTCTCGAATATCTTCGCGCCACGGTAGGATCGGATGGTTGAGATACCCATCTTGGCCATTATCTTGAGCAGACCTTTCTTCACTGCCTTGATGTAGTTGGCCTCAGCCGTAGCGTAGTTTTCCTGTATCTTTCCGCGACGCACAAGGTCGTCGAGAATGGCGTAGGTGAGATACGGACAAAGTGCCGAAGCACCGTAGCCGAGCAGCAGCGCGGCGTGCATCACCTCGCGTATTTCGCCGCTCTCCACGATAAGTGCTGTCTGCACACGCTTGCCCACGCTTATGAGATAGTGGTGCACGGCACTCACGGCGAGCAGCGACGGCACGGCGGCATGTGTCTCGTCAACGTCGCGGTCGCTAAGTATGATATAGTTGTAGCCCTCGTCAACACTGCGCTCTGCCTGCTTGCAAAGCGAGTCGATGGCTTCGCGCAAACCAATTTCGCCCTTGGCGCATTCGAAAATCATGGGCAGCTTCACGGTATTGAAGCCCTTGTAGCGGATGTTGCAGAGTATGTCGAGCTGGGTATTGGTCAATATCGGGTGCGGCAGACGCACCATCTTGCAGTTGCTCTCGTCGGGTTGCAGAATGCCCGAGCCCACACGGCCTATGTATTCGCTCAACGACATCACCAGCGACTCGCGTATTGAGTCGATAGCGGGGTTTGTAACCTGTGCAAACTGCTGGCGGAAATAGTTGAAGAAAATCTGCGGACGCTCGCTGAGCACCGCAAGCGGCGTGTCGTTGCCCATTGAGGCTGTGGGCTCCTGACCGTTCACCGACATCGGGACAATGGTTCCATCGACATCCTCCTCGCCGAAACCGAACATGATTTCCTTGCGCGTGAGGTCGTCAACAGAGTTGTCAACCTTGCGTCCGGAGTGCAGCTTCTCGAGCTGAATACGGTTGGTTGACAGCCATTGGCGGTAGGGATGAGCCTTGGCGAGGCGTTCCTTTATCTCGCCATCGTAGTAGATTTTGCCTTCTTGGGTGTCGATGAGCAGTATCTTGCCCGGCTGCAGACGTCCTTTTTCGGCTATCTCTGTCGGGTCGAAGTCCATAACGCCCACCTCAGAAGCCACCACCATGGTGTCGTTCTTGGTTATGGTGTAGCGCGCCGGGCGCAGACCGTTGCGGTCGAGCATACCTCCGGCGTAGCGTCCGTCGCTGAAAAGAAGCGCGGCGGGACCGTCCCACGGTTCGTTGAGAATGGAGTGGTATTCGTAGAAAGCCTTCAAATCCTCGGGAATGGGGTTCTTGTCGTTGAAGCTCTCAGGCACCATCACTGCCATAGCATGCGGCAGCGACAGACCGCTCATCACGAAGAACTCGAACACATTGTCCAAACTTGCCGAGTCGCTCATGTTAGGCTGCACCACAGGCGAAATCTCGCGGATGTCGCCCAAAGTCTCGCTCGACAGCACCGACTCTCGCGCACTGAACCAAAGGCGGTTGCCTCTGATTGTGTTTATCTCGCCGTTGTGGGCGAGAAGGCGGAACGGCTGGGCCAGGCTCCATGTGGGGAAGGTGTTGGTGGAGAAGCGCGAATGCACGAGCGCAAGTCCCGAAGTGAAGTAATTGTTGGTGAGGTCGGGATAATACTGTCTCACCTGCATGCTCGACAACATGCCCTTGTAGACGATGTTGCGGCTCGACAGCGAGCAGACATAAAAGTCGCTGTCGCTCACGCGGCGTTCAATCTTCTTCCTTATTATATATAATGTGCGTTCGAAATCGGCCACGCGGTCGTCGGTGACGCCGGTTATGAACACCTGCTTTATGGCAGGTTCGGTTTCGAGTGCAGCCGCCCCAAGGCACGCCGGGTTTGTAGGCACGTTGCGCAGGTGCATCAACGTGAGGCCCTCGCGCTCTATCTCCTCAATCATAACCGAGAGAATGTCGTGCTGACGTGTCTCGTCCTTGGGCAGGAATACCAGACCCGTGCCGTATTTTCCTTTCTCGGGCACGGGAATTCCCTGCAAGAGTATAAACTCGTGCGGTATCTGCAACATGATGCCCGCTCCGTCGCCGGTTTTGTTGTCGGCTCCTTCGGCACCTCGGTGGCGCATGTTCTCAAGCACGCGCAGGGCATTGTCAACCAGCTCATGGCTCTTGTTGCCATGTATGTTCACCACCATGCCGACACCGCAAGCGTCGTGCTCATAGGCGGGGTTGTACAATCCTGAAAATGTGTTTTCCGTCGTCAGGCGCACCGCCTGATGACCATTGCTTTTACCCATCGTTATAGCTTTTAATTAGTAAACTATTAAAATTCCTATCAAAGTGAATGCAAAGATACTAATTTACTTTCAATTAGTAGCATATTTAAAACCAAAAATACTGCTAACCATAAAAAAAGGAGCCGCCAAGCTACACTTGACAGCTCCAAAATTAAGTTTTTCCAGATATTGGTGTCAGATAAAAATATTGCAACTGGCAAGTCCCGTAGGGACGACAGATTATAGCGCAGTGGCTTGCCCCTGCGTTTATGTTTTTCACTAATTTTGCCCCTGTAGGGGGCGCATATTTCAATATTACAATGAATTATGCGCCCCCT
>CAVKCP010000098.1:0-9897 GCA_963654815.1 Lachnospiraceae bacterium
AGGGGCAAGCCCCTATCCTATAATATGCGCCCCTTTCAGGGGCAATGGATAGTAAGCTATACGTTAGACGAAGTAAGCCCAGCGTTTTTCCAAAAACTTATAAAGGACAACCAGTCAGTTTTTTTACTGTTTTAGATATAAATTTTACCGGACACCAATATCTCAAAACAAATATCTAATGAGAATGTTCGCCCTCTTCGAGGACGCCCGTTCCGCTGTTAGGATAACCGCAGGTTCCCTTCGGTCACCAGCGGTTATGCACATTGGCCCTCTTCGAGGACACTCCGCTTACAACTTTTACCGGACAAAATTAATCTCGTATGTATTCGATAATCTGTTGTCCGAAGGGTTTTTCCAGATTATACATCGTTGTCTAAAATGAGTGATTTTGTTACAATTTTAACAAAATCGGTAAAATTTCTACATTAAATCTTTGTTGAAAACGTAAAAATGTCTATATTTGCAACATGATAGTGGGCAAGAAATTCTTGCCGGCATGATTATTGAGAGAGAGTATTAAAAAAGAAATAAAGTCAAAACACAATTAACAGAAAGGAACGACTATGAAGAAACTCTTTACGCTATTTACGTTCATGCTTCTCACCGTGGCTGCCATGGCCGCCGACTATACCGACAAGTTGCAAGTGTACTGGCACACTGGCGCACCGGTGAATTTCGATGCTGCCGATGCCACCGTTACTGACAACGGCGACGGAACAGCAACTATAACTGTCACGGGAGTGGAGTTTGCCGACGCAACCAACTACAAGTTCCCCGGCTTTGATGTAGTGTTCTCAAACGTGCCCGGAACTGAGGCCGACGGCGTTACAACCTACACCACCGACGATGCCACAAAGGTTTCGTTTGAAAACTACAACGGCGCATCCTACTATGCACCCAGCAACTGCTCGGCACTCACGCTCACTGCAAAGTGCACCAGCGAGAAACTATATGTAAACGCCAACCTCTCGTTTTTAGTAGGAGGCAGCTTCGCAATCAACGACTGCGACGTTATCTTCGGCACCGACGAGTTTGCAGGCGGCGGCGAGGTAGAGAAAGAAACTGTTACATACACCGACACGGAGAGCGGAACATACAACGGCGACGCTTTCTCGGTTGAAAACAAGTCGGCAGTAGTCACCATCAACGGCGACGGCACCTACGACTTCTATCTGCCCGAATTCCAGTGCGGCGACCAGACACTTGGCGACGTTACATTGAAGGGCGTTACCGGCACCGAAGGCGAAGACGGAACGATAAGCTATACGTTCGACGGCAATGCCACAATCGAGAACCTCAACTTCTATTTCGGAATGTACTGCAACGTGCTCGAAGAGCAGCCCTTCACCATGACAGGCAAGAGCCGCGACGGAAAGCTCTACGCTACGTTCCACACATCCACTGCCGACGGCATGTACGACTTTGATGTTACAAACGTGTTCGGTTCTGACTTCGACGAGGTTGAGCCCCCGGTTGAATCAGACGTGACCTACTATTCCGGCACATGGTCGAGCGCTCTTGGCAGCTTCGACGACTTCACCGGAACCGTTTCGACAACGAAGAACGAAGACGGCACCTATGACATATACGTAGACAAGTTCACCGTAAGCGGCGCTGAGGTGGGTGGCTTCACCATTCCGGGCGTTACTGCCACCGAAGGCGAAGACGGCATCGACCTCAGCTTCACCACCGGCGCCAACAATTGGATTATGGTGACATACGCAGGCGAGACACCTTCTACCCCGGTTTACTACGTGCAAATGGGCGAAGGAAACATCTCCGGCAACAAGCTCACCCTGAGCTTCAAGTATGTGGGCTACGGCACAAGCGAGCTGTATAACGTGACCTACAACGGCGAAGTAACCGACAATCCCGGCACTGGCATCTCGACAGCAGCCAAGAACACCACCGGCACCACACAAATCTACACCCTCGGCGGCAGCCGCACAGGCTCTCTGCAGCACGGCATCAATATCGTGCGCCGCGCCGACGGCACCACAGTGAAGGTGCTCAAGAGATAACGAAACTCACAGCGATTTCTATTTTTATAATCAGTCCCGCCCGCAGTGAATGCGGACGGGGCTTTTCTTTTGTTTTCCTGAATACTTTCTTATTGTCGCAGGAAATCGCAAGTAAGGCATATTTTGACGTAAAATTTTGGCTGACAGGGTTTTTTGCAGTAACTTTGCATGCGAAATATTTCATACCGACAGGCGGTATGCACACCGTCTGCCTTTGTCATACCACAAGATAACAACAACTGAATGGTCAAGCCATACATGCTATTGTCCGCCGCAGTGATATGCGGCGCGCTGTCGTCCTGTTTCAAGGAAGAGCCGCTCAATGCCGAGTGCGACATCGAAGAGGCATACCTCCACGCCGAAAACCCGGCTCAGACATTCTTCCAACCGTCCGATTCGCTCGTGCTTGTAGGATCTACCGAGAGCACCATTGTGTTCAAGCAGCTGCGTCCCGGCACCGACATCACGGCACTCGCACCGCGTTTCCGCATCACCGAAGGAGCACGCATACAGCCCGAAAGCGGGTCGGTGCAGGATTTCTCAAACGGCGAGGTGCAGTATAAAGTAACGTCGGAAGACGGCGAGTGGAGCCGCACCTACAACGTGCGCATCACCGCAGCCGTGCCCGAAGTGAAGCAAGACACCATAAAATATGATTTCGAACGCTATTTCCTCGAGACCTCGCGCCAGAAATACTATGTGTGGACCGACACGCTGGCCGACGGCAGCGATGCCCTCAACTGGGCTTCGGGCAACGCCGGATTTACCATGGCCAGAGGTTCGGCAGCACCCGACGAATATCCCACCGTGCCTTATGCAGGCGGCTTCGATGGCGCAGCTGTGCAGCTCACCACACGCGACACCGGCGCATTCGGCTTGATGGTTAACATGCGTCTCGCCGCAGGCAACCTCTTCACCGGCACGTTCGACACCAAACGGGCAACCAAAGCTCCGCTCGAAGCCACCCACTTCGGCGACGGGGCAAACAACGCCATAAACTACAAGCCCGTGAAGCTCACGGGATATTACCAGTACACTCCCGGCGAGACATTCCACGATGCCAGCGGCAACACCGTAAACCGCACCGACCAGGGCGACATCTACGCCGTGGTTTACAAGAATACCGACGCTTCGGGCAACGCCTGCCACCTGAACGGCACCGACGTGCTCACGAGCGGACAGATAGTGGCCAAGGCTCTATCGGGACACGTGAGCAAGACAAACGGGTGGACACAGTTCGAAATCCCGTTCGAATACACGTCACAACCCGACCCCGAGGTGCTCGCCAACTACGGCTACAGCCTCGCAATAGTGTTCACGTCGAGCTGCGAAGGAGCCACGTTCGAGGGAGCGGTGGGCAGCACACTGCTCATCGACAAAGTTAGGATAATAGCCGACAAGGACAACAAATAACGACAAACGACGATGAAGAACAGAATGATTGCACTGGCCATTGCCTTTGCCGCAGCGTCGGCAACGGCCACGGCGGCCGGGATATTCGACAACCTTAAATATCAGGCTCGCCTGGGATATAACCTCGGCGGCATCGCACCGGTGGGCATGCCGGCCACCATACGCAGCCTCGACAGCTACACACCGAAGGCTACTTTCACCATAGGGCTTGATGCCTACAAGCCCCTTGGGGGTCGATGGGGCATCATGGCAGGCTTCCATTTCGAGAACAAAGGAATGAAAACCGATGCCAAGGTGAAGAACTACCGCATGGAAATGCGCCAGGGCGGCGAGTCGATTAGCGGCGTGTTCACCGGCAATGTCGTTACCGACGCAGCCGAGCACATGCTCACGCTTCCGCTTCAGGCCACATTCGACCTCGGAAAGAAGGTGCGTCTCAAGTTCGGACCGTATTTCTCCTACGTCATGTCGGGCAGCTTCTCGGGCTATGCCTACGACGGCTACCTGCGCGAAGGCAACCCCACTGGAAGCAAGGTGGAGCTCGGCCACAACGAGGGCGAGCGCGGCGACTACGACTTCTCCGACCAGCTGCGCAAGTGGCAGTTCGGTCTCGACCTCGGGGCCGACTGGTATTTCTCGCAGAGAGTGGGCGCATACGCCGGCCTTACATGGGGACTTTCGGGCGCGTTCAAGAAAGATTTCAAGACCATTGAGCAGACAATGTACCCCATATTCGGCACCGTGGGCGTGACCTACAAGCTGAAATAGGCATGCAGGCGGTGCGCCGTGCCGCACCGCTTGCCGCTATATGCGAAGATGTAACAATAATAATAAAAGAAAGGATTAAGCATGAAGAAAATCTTTACTCTTCTCACCTTGCTCGTGGCTACACTCACGGCAATGGCATCCACAACCCAGTACAAGGGCACATGGCACTTCGGCGACAGCTCCGCAAGCGACTATGAAGGATCGGTGAGCGTTACCGACAACGGCGACAACACCTACACGCTCGCCTTCGACGGCCTCGAGGCCGGCAGCAACTCCTCGTTCGGGGCATGGACAGTGGAAAATCTCAGCGGAACAGAGACCGACGGCGTGGTGACAATACCCGTCAGCCAGATTCAGCTTTCGCTTCCCAACAGCAATGTTGCAGGTCAGGTGGGCTATCTCAGCACCGGAACCATAACGGTGAGCGCAACCGATTTCAGCCTTAGCGTGAAATATCTTGACTATGGCTACTACTCATCTGCCAACGTAACCTACACCGCTACAAAGGTAGAAGGCGGCGATGATCAGCCTAAGAGCGTGACCTACACCAACAAACTTCAGGTTAGCTTCCTCGGCGAGACAATGGAGGCATACGATGCCGACATCATTCTCGCACCCGCAACCGACGGCACCTACACTCTCAACCTGCCCAACTTCAAAGTGGGCGATGCTTCGGTAGGCGGCCTGACACTCACCGGTGTGACCGTTGCCGACAACGAAGACGGCACCAAGGCAGTGGCTGCTGCAAAGCAGGACGTGGAAATCGAGACCGATGACATGGACTACAAGGGCGTGATTGCCAGCGTAAGCTTCGCCGGAACAATCTATGGCGACTCTCTCGCCGGAACGTTCAATATCGACATCGCCGACATAGGCGCAACGGGAATCGTTGCAAAATACGGCGTGGAAGACGACACTGTGGTTGATAAAGTGATTGTAGAAAACTTCACAGCCGACGGAACAGGCTTCAGCTTCACTACTCCTATCGACTGGGAAACACAGAAAGTGCAGGCCGTAATCGACCTCAGCACATGCCAAAGAAGCGTTGAAGACGTGCTCTCAATAGGTTCTGAACCTACGGAATGGGAAAACAACATCCACGTCTACCGCGACAATGGCAAATTGATAGCATACTTCGAAGCAGGTGCGGGCAACAACAGCACTGGCAAAATCACCGTAGACGACGAGATAACCGTTGAACTTTCGAAAACCAACGGTCTTACTCTCAACGACTCTACAATCATCGCTGCCGATAAACTTTCCGACATCTTCGCTCTTAGCGAGATATCAATAGGTAGCGGCCAAGGCACCGACCAGCAGTCGTATGCCACCTACAAGAGCATAAAGCTCGTGCCGACAGAGGCCGAAGTGGTTGAGGTTGAAAGCAAGGAATTCACTCTTCCGCTCTACACCACCGACCAGGACGACAACAGCCAGACCCAGGAAAACAAGACAGTGAAGTATGTGCGTTACAGCGACGGCAGCAACACGCTGAAGCTTGTAGACTTCAACACCGACAATGTGAAGCTCGGCAACCTCGAGTTCACCGGCGTTTCGATAACCGAACAGGAAGGCATCACCTACATCTTCAACAACCATGCATGCAAAGCAGTGGTTGACTGCGCTGACAGCGAGTGGAACGGAAAGACCATCAACGGCTATTTCGGCGGCACGATAATCGATGGCAAGCTCTATCTTGAATTCGATTTGGACAGCGACGAAGACGAGTCTCTCTCAATCACCGGCCACTACGGCGAGGAAGCCAAGGACACCTACACCATTTCTGGCACACTTATTGCAACAACAGTTGACGGTGACGGAGTGCCCAGCAGTGCTTCTTCGGCTTCGACAATGACGCTTGTCGACAACAACGACGGCACATTCGACGTGTCGTTCACCAACGCCGAGATGCCCGGAACAACCATTACTCTGGGCACAATCACAATCAAGGGCGTTGAAGGCGGCACCAGCGACGACGATACAAGCCTCGTGCTCAAGGCCGGAAGCAAGTCGGAAGGCGTGACAACCGAGGCTACACACCCGGTTTACACCACCCTCGACATGACAAGCTTCGACGGTGAGTTCAGCGGCGAAACGGCTTGGGCATCGCTCGTTGTAGACAACTACGGCGAGACAGTGTACTTCAAGTTCAACTCCGGCACCGTCGGTATCGGTTCGCTCAAGAACAACGAGACACTCAGAACGGCCACTGTATACGGCATCGACGGCACTCGCCGCAGCACAATGCAGCACGGCATCAACATCCTGCGCACCAATGGCGGGAAGACAGTGAAAGTAAATGTAAAGTGACTTTAAATAGCCATAACACACAAGTGTGCTCCGCGCCCGAAAGGCATGGGGTGCACTTTTTTTGTAAAAAAACAAGAACGACAAAATGAAAAAGACTTTATTGACAATGGCAGTGGCAGCCGCCGAGATGACGGTGAGCGCCACAGATTACACGGGTAACACCCTGACCAATGTCGGAGGCCAGAAAGGCACAACCGAAGCAGTGGTCAGTGTAGACGACAACGGCGACGGAACATGCACCGTTACAGTCAAGAACTTTGCTTATGAGTATTATTCTCAGACACAGTATGTGGGCAACATCGTGCTGAAGAACGTTGCCAAGACCACTGTGGGAAGCGTTACTTTGCTTTCGGGCAACGAGCGCGTTGAGATTGCCGAGGGCGACGATGCCACCAAGTCGTGGCAAGGCCCGTCTTATTCGGCACTCTGCCAGGGCGGCGTTCCGGTAGTGTTCAAGGCCGAAGTGCGCGGCGACAAGATGACTGCCGCATTCAACCTCGACACCTACCAGGCCATACGCCGCCGTGTGAAAGCCACCTTCGGCGACACACGCTACACCATTGGCCAGCTCCTCGGCAGCGACTTCGAGACATTCCACACCGCTACTTACAGCACTATTCTCAAAGACTACACAAGCAACGAGCCCGACGGATGGCACTCGTTCACAAGCGCCGACGGATCATTGTCGTCATCGGTGAGAAGGGTAGTGTTCACCGACGTGGCCAATGAAACGCGTCCCGGATCAACAGGCAGCAAGAGTGTGAAGGTGTATTCAAACAAGGTTCTGGGCGTTGCAGCCAACGGAACACTCACTACGGGCCGTCTGGTGGCAGGGTCAATGACTGCCAACGATCCCGGAAACAACTCTACAATGAATCCGGCCAACGGCGATGTAGACTCCAACGGCGACCCCTTCTTCGCAGCACTTGGCAACCGTCCCGACTCCATCACCGTGTGGGTGAAGTTCAAGCAAGGCACCATTGCCGACAAGAACAAGGACTATAAGTATGCCACAATGAGCGCAGTGCTCACCGACGGAACGTCATATCAGGATCCCGAGGCAACTGGCGTTACCTACAACAACGTGGTGGCCAAGGCTTCAAACGCACACATCGAGAGCCTCGAATTTGCATGGCAGCGTGTGAGCGTGCCCTTCGACTACGCCACTTATGCAGCCAACGGCGCTGAGCCCAAGGCTCTGCTCGTGACGCTTTCAACCAACGCTCAGCCCGGAGTGGCAAGCACCGACACCAGCAACCCCGACATTCTCTACGTTGACGACCTCTCGCTCGTTTACAACGCACAGCTCAGTTCGGCCACAATCGGCGGCACTGCTGTCGATGGATTCAGCTCGGGCAAGTACTATTACGAGGGCATTAAGATCGACCACGAGCTCACTGCCGACGACGTAGCCTACACCGTTGGTGCTCAGGGAGCCACCACAACGGTTGACATCACACGTTCTGAGAACGAGCCGGGCAAGGCCACCGCTACGGTGACAGTTACTTCTGGCGATCTGCAGACAGTGAATGCCTACACATTTGTGGTTGAGGAGCCCAAGAAGGTAGAGGTGAAGAACTACACCGACCAGCTCGTAATCACCATCAACGGCGAGGAGCAGGATCCGCAGGAAGCCACCATCGGCGTTAGCAAGAACGACGACGGCACCTACAACTTCGTGCTCAACCAGTTCTCGTTCGGCGACCTTCTCATCGGCGACGTTACCATGAGCAACGTGCCCGCCACCGTAGACGGCGACTACACCAACTTTAAAACCGAGCAGGATGCAGTCATAACCAACGGCAGCTTCATAGCCGATGCTCTCGGAGGCAAGGTGCACATCACTATGAATGCGCAGATGAAGGGCGACAAACTCTACGCCAACATCAGTCTGCCCGTTGCTCTGGGCGACGACGTAATGGATGTCAAGGCCGTATTCGGCGACATCTCATGGACCGGCATACACAATGTCAAGGTCGGCAACGGCACTACTGCCGTATTCAGCATCAACGGTGTGCAGAACAATAAGATGCAGCGTGGCATCAACATCGTGCGCAAGGCCGACGGAACAACAGTGAAAGTGTTGAAGCACTAAGTCTTTGACGATTAAGCGGCAAGCCTTCGCCGGTTTGGCGAAACGATCCGCTTATATATAAAAAACGTGGGGAGAGAAGCCCGAATGCAGGCTACTCTCCCCACTTTTTTGTTTCTGTGCGTGTGCAGTGTGCCACCGCCGCACCGCGAAAATCACTCTTCTGCGCCGCCTTCTGCGCCCGCTTTTGTTCTGAACTCCTTGGGTGTGAGCCCCGTTTGCTTCTTGAAATAGCGCGTGAAAAACGATTGGTCGGGAAATTTCAGTTGCCGCGCTATTGTCTGTATGCTGTCTGTCGTGGTAGAAAGGCGTATCTTTATCTCCTGCGTGCAGTGCCTATCGATGAAGCTCTTGGCCGTGCGTCCGGTTTGTCCGCTCACTATCGACTGCAGATAGCGCGGCGTTATGCACAGCAAGTCGGCATAGAATTTCACCTCGCGCTCCGTTGCCGCGTGCTTGTGCACCAGTGCGAGATACTTCATGAAGAAATATTCCTGACTGCTCACGCTCTTTCGTTTGCGCTGAGCGAAGTCTTCCTTGGTGCGGTCGTAAAGCTCGAGAATGAAGCATTGCAGCATGTTTTTCATTATTTTCATGCGGTGTTCGCCCCGGCTTTTGTCGGCCACATGCTTCATTCCGTGCATCAGATTGACGAGAAACACCATGTCGTCGTCGTCGAGGTCGGCCACGGGATATTCTTTTAGAAACGAGAAGAATGTGGGTTCGAGCTGTGCCGTGATTTCCTCGGCCACCTTTGGCGAGAAGAACACGCACTGCGCCGTGAAGTCGGGCGAGCATTGCAGCTGCCTGAGGTTGCCGAGCGGCACGAGCAGCAGCATGCGGTTGGGTTTCAGACTGTATGGCGTGAAGTCGATTTCTATTTCTGCCGTGCCCTTTACCACAATGAGCAGCGCGGCCTTGTCGAGCCTTATTATTCTGTTGTCGGGGTAATCCGGGTGCGTGTCGAGCAGCACCTCGATGTCGTCGTAAGTATCACTCATAGCCGTATGAAAAAGAGTCTTGCGGTCGTTAGGGCGCATTTTGCAGTCGTTTGTGCCCTTTTTCGGCCGCCTTTGCGGTGCAAAGTTAGTGCAAGTGTGTTTGTCTTCAAAATTCCCGGCACAGTATTTTCAATTAATGGTGTCCGGCAAAAAATTGGTCTAACATAGTAAAACGTTGAATGGTTGTTCTTTATAAAGTAGTGGGAAACATAGGGTTTACTTTGTCTAATGTATAGCTTCCTATCTATTGCCCCTGAAAGGGGCGCATATTATAGGATAGGGGCTTGCCCCT
>CAVKCP010000099.1:0-9890 GCA_963654815.1 Lachnospiraceae bacterium
TTCGCCCCTTTCAGGGGCAACGGAAAACAACCATGCAGTGAGCAAAAGTAAGCTCCCTGTTTCCCAAAACCTTATAAAAAACATTCTTTCAACGTTTTGCGATGTTATATCAAAATTTTACCGGACAACAATATTTTTATTTTGGGTAACATTCGGAAGGTTACGTTGTGGACAATGATCATTCCAAACGTATAAAGAAAATCCGGTAAGGAAACACGATGTTGTTCCCCTACCGGATTTCTTTGTAATGCGAAGTTCTTATAATTTTAACGAAGCAATATCTTTGCGCTATGATAGGTTTCGGAGCCCTCCAAGCGCAGTACATATACGCCAGAAGTAGCTGCAGATGCATCAAGCACAAGACGATTGCCTACACATGCAGCTTTAGCAACGACCCGTCCACCCAAGTCGTAGAGTTTGGCAGAAAGTGATTTTTCACCTGCAACGAACACCTCCACTTGCTTTCCTTGCTGACGCAACATAAAATCCTTGTCGGCGCTAACCGGACGAAGAGCCGTCACTGCCCTGTTGAGCACTTCCTTCAACCCTTTGTAGGCATCAATCTTGCCATTGCCCCATGCAATAGAGTTACCATTGGTAACATACTTGTCCTTGATTGCCGTAGATGCAATAATCTCTTTCACATCGCTTACGCTCAATTGCGGATCGGCTTCCAACCAAAGGGCGATAACACCGGCCACATAAGGAGTGGCCATAGATGTTCCGGTAAGCGAAATTAGTTGCTCGTCAGTACCGTCAATAGGATACCTCGTTACGCCATAAGCATACATGTCCGAAGTGCAATACTTGTTGGATCCTGCAATGATATACTGACCAGGTGCAGTGATATAGGGTACGGTGCGCCCGTCAAAGAGATGGGCATACGAGGAGTAATGGGCCAAACTGTCAAGTCCGTCATAACCGTCATACCATATATCGTTCTCATTTACACGGCTAGTGTACGACCCCACTGCTATCACGTTTTTGGCAAACGACCATCCGTCGCCATTGCCGTCAGCCGAAATACAGTCAGTCACGGCATTGTCAACAATACCATTGGCTGCTTCGGACAGGAAGGCATAACCATAGCCAGAAGCTTTGATTTTCTGTCCTTGCTCACCTTCAACAAGGAAGGTAAGCTTGTAATCAGACCGAATCATACTTACGCTGTCGAGAGTTACCATAAACTGGTATCTGCCGTTTTCACTCACCTTTGAGCCAATACCAAGACGTCCGCCAAACTGTTTGGTGAAAACATCGTTGTGCAGATATTCGTCGTTGTCGGCATCTTCGGCTCGGCCAGAGAGATAGGTGAACTTTCCTTCGGTATTCTTATCTATTACAGGCATTTTGTAAACGATGTCGTTGCCCTTTACAATCATCACCGTAACCTTGAGCGGTTTATCGTTCTGCGTCGTAATAAAATATGCTGCCGGTGCATCTTCGGGCAGATACTCTCCTGGCTGATAAGCATCTGCGGTGAAAAGCAGTTTGTCGCCGCCAATTCCACACTCGTGGTAGACACACGTTCTGAAAGCGGCACTGTTGCCGACAGATATGCACACCGGCATCTTTTCGCCAAGTTTGTTGAGAAGAGCCATCGTATCGTCGTCGTCATCGGTTGCCGCATCGGCATTCATGCCAAGCGAAATGCTTACGACCTTGGGGTGATCGGTTTCATTCTCGGCATACGTAGCCAAAGCCAACAAAGGTGTCTGCAAGTCATACAACATACCTATACTGTCGGTTTCTGCCTGAAAGAACGCCATACTTGCACCTGGTGCAACGCCTTCATAGCTCTGCCCACCAGATGTTACCTTGCTGCCCAAAAGAATGGTAGACGTATGGGTGGCATGCAAATCATAGGCTTCGCGTATCTGACTCAGTTGGTCAAGTGTGGTGGAAACCGTACCGTCGTAGCCCCAGAAATATTCTATCTTAGGTGTGCCGTCCTCACGCATCAACATAGGATGGGTGGGCTGGATGCCACAATCCTCCATAAGTGTCAACACGCCTTTGCCTGTATAGGGCTGCAAGAGGCCGTCGCTTTCCTTAATACGGTCTACACCTGTGCGCGGATGGGCTTGATTAAGAAATCGCCTGCCGCTTTGAATCAACGACATGTGCTTCACCCGTTTGTCGGCAGCGATTTTAGAAAGTTGCTCGGCAGTGGCTTTTACAGAAGCAAATCCCATTGAACTGGCAGCTACCTTTGCTCCATACGATGCCAAAAAGTCAGAGCCGCAATCTGGCTGCAACCTGACAATCGCTCCTATGAGCGGTTCTGTTGTTGTGACACTTGGCATGGAAACAGACTTACGGTTATTTGCCATGCCACTACGGTTTATTCTGCCCAACAATGAAAGTCCCATTTTGTTTCGCACTTCATTGGACAATACATTACCAATAACTTCTTTCTGCGCAAATACGCTTGCTACAGAGAAAGCCATTACTCCTGACAATATAATGTGCTTGTACATTGTAACAAATATAAATATTAATGATTTTAGAAAAATCTATAAGTTAAATCCTTTAGCTATTCCCGGAAGCCAACGTCTGATTTGATGGCTATTAAACAAAGGATGATACTCACTTTGCCCGCCAATCCTAATCTCAGCACAAGACTTACCATGTCGTTTTTTTACACAATGCAAAGTTATGCTTTTTCCTTTGTATATAAGTCACGATTGAATGTAAATAAATGGATTTTTTGGAGTTTTGTGTGGTTTTGAGTCAAGCGGTAGCACGCTCACGACGGCGCATGTCGGGAAAGAGCCTAAGAAGGCAGTAGGCAGTGGCGGCTATGCCCACGATGCCTCCGGCAACACCTATAAGCGAGAGCGACATGTGAGCCACTACAAATCCGCCAATGTAGGCTCCACTGCCTATACCGAGATTGAAAATGCCTGAGAATATCGACATGGCTATTGATGTGGCTTCGGCCGGGGCATACTTCATGGTGTTGTCCTGGAATGCCACATTGAATGCCGTTGCCATGGCTCCCCACACAACGCATACGGCAATGATGGCCCATAACGAGCACGTTGCAGGCCAAAGCAACAGCAGGGTGATTGCCGGAACGGCGGTGGTTATGGCTATGAAACCGTAGCGGTGGCCGGTGTACCATCGGGTGAAAGCTATACTTCCGAGTATGCCAGATGCACCGAATATTATCAAGGTGAGTGTGATTGTGGCGGGACTCATGCCGCCAACCGATGCGAGAAACGGTTCGATGTAGCTATAAGCGGTGTAGTGGGCCGTGGCAAAAAGCACCGACATTATGAAAATGCCCACAAGCACACGGTTGCGAAGAAGTGCAGGCATCTTGCCCAAAGAGAACGATCCACGGCTCTCGACACGCGGAAAAACCACTGCAAGATACAGCAAAATCAGAGCGGCAATGACCGCTATGATGAAGAATGTCATGCGCCACCCCACGCTGATGCCTATCACGCGCCCAAGCGGCAAGCCCACTACCATGGCTACCGACGACCCCGTGGCTACCATACTGAGCGCAAACGCGCGGCGGTTTTCGGGCACGGTGCGCACCGCCATGGGCGAAACTATCGACCAAAACACCGAGTGGGCACACGCAACCCCAATGCGTGAGGCCATGAGAGTGTAGTAGCCCGAAGCGAATGCCGACCCAAGCTGACTGAGCATGAACACCGTGACAACAGTGATCATGAGGCGTTTCATCTCCATGCGCGAAGCCAGTATCATCAGCGGCAGCGACATTATAGCCACCATCCACGCATAGACCGAGATGAGCAGACCTGCCCGCGATGCCGTGATGTGCAGGTCGGACGCTATGTCGGAAAGCAGACCTATCGGCATGAATTCCGATGTATTGAACACGAATACGGCAAAGGTTAGCCCGATGAGGGGTAACCAACTGCGCAAAGAAGACTTGTTTTTCATTTTCGTTCCTATTGAGATTTTTTTCCTTTCTTGTTATCCTTCTACATTCTCTACATGTGCATGGTCTGCCCGGCAACTGCACACCACTGCACAAAGCAGCAACCAAACGCTGCGCCACAACCACCGACAACGCCATTGACGGGCTGCCGGTGCATTGGCAACTAAATTTTAGTACACCTTCAACTTGTCGCCCACCGCAATCTGATAGTCGGGAGTGAGGTTGTTTTTCTTGTAAAGGCTCTTCAAGCGTATGCCGTATTTTTGGGCAATGGTGTACATGCTCTCGCCGCCTTTCACCACATGAAGCACCTTGCGATAAGCCTTTTCGGCCTTCTTTCTCTTCTTGCACAGATAAACCACATCGCCTTGTGCAAGGGCGTCGCGCCTGTCGCGCTCGTTGTAGCGGGCAAGTTTGCGGGCCGATATTCCCGTTTCCTTGCTCAACGAACTGAACGTGTCGCCGGCCTTGGCTATTATGTAATAATTCTTGTTGTAATATTTAATCTCATGCAGACAGCCGTCGCTTCCCGGAACATCAGAATATGCGTGTCCGGCAAGGAACTTGTCGTATTTAGACGCCTTGTCGTATTGCGACAGACTGTAAACCTCGATTATCTGAATGAGTAGGTCGGCATAGCGCGGGTTGGTGGCATAGCCGCACGCTTTCAATCCACGTGCCCATGCCTTGTAATCGGTGCGCGACAGGCGGAACAGCTGCGAATAACGTGTTTGGGTGGAAAGAAAACGGCTATGGTCTTCATAACTGTCCTTGGCACTGTCGTATGCGCGGAAGCATTCGTTGGCCTCATCGTCGTTGTGGTAGGTCTTGCGGCCTTTCCATCCATGGCACTTTATGCCGAAATGGTTGTTTCCGGTGCGCGTGAGCTCGCTGCGCCCCGCCCCACTCTCAAGCAGACCTTGAGCCAAAGTGATGCTTGCCGGAATGTTGTAACGCAACATCTGCTCAATGGCCAAGTCTTTGTAGCGGTCGATGTATGACTGATAGGCACTGTTCCATCGCGTCTGGGCGGTGCCGTATTGCGTAAAGGCCACAGTCAGTGCCATGGCCATAATGAGCGATTTTATAGCATTTCGACTTGTAAGCATTTTGAAATGTTGTGTTTTGTTTGTGTAACCACGCTTCGCATAATTCCGGCACCGGCAACCGGATCGGTTTGATGCCATCAAGCAATAACATTCTCCAGCAATCCTGTAGGCAGATGCCTGAAGCGGCAACCCGTTGCAACGGAGCACCGTGTTTATTATGCAAAATTAGGCAAAAATCCCGAATTACAAGTGTTTTGCGCTCTGCCGAGTGCTAATATTATTTCAAAACGATAGCGTTTTTGGGGCTGCAAACGAAACAATACACAACAAATAAAGGCATTCTGCTGAGGTATGCCCTCCACAAAATGCCTTTTATTTGTTGAACGGCAACTTAAATTACCGTTGTAAAACCGTTTTTTCAACACTGCCATTGCAGTGCCTGTGCAACACGGGGTTACACCAAATACTGTGAACTGATGCTCTCGTTGCTCACGACACGCCGTATTGTTTCGGCAAACATGTCGGCCACTGAGAGCTGCTTCACCTTGGCGCACCTGTTGGAATAAGGAATGGAGTCGGTGAACACTATTTCCTCCAAAGCCGAATTCTGCACACGCTCAGAAGCAGGGCCGCTCATCACACAGTGCGATGCACATGCTCTCACGCTCAATGCGCCGGCTTCTTTCATGATGTCGGCAGCCTTGGTTATTGTACCGGCCGTGTCAACCATGTCATCGACAATAACCACATTCTTGTCCTTTACGTCGCCGATAATCTGCATGCTGGCAACGACATTGGCACGGGCGCGCGTTTTGTTGCACAGAACGAGCGGACAACCGAGATACTTTGCGAATGTGTTGGCACGCTTCGAACCGCCTACGTCGGGTGAGGCGATAACCAAATCCTTGATGTGCAGGCTCTGCAGATAAGGTAGAATTACACCCGAAGCATAAAGATGGTCAACAGGAACATCGAAGAAGCCCTGAATCTGGTCGGCATGCAAGTCCATGGTTATCAGTCGGTCGATGCCTGCCGCACTGAGCAAGTCGGCCACAAGCTTGGCGCCAATGCTCACTCTGGGTTTGTCCTTACGGTCCTGGCGTGCCCAACCGAAATAAGGAACGACTGCTATGATATGGCGTGCCGAAGCTCTCTTGGCAGCGTCTATCATGAGCAAAAGCTCCATAAGATTGTCAGAGTTGGGGAATGTGCTCTGCACCAAAAACACATCCTTGCCGCGTATCGACTCCTCGTATGACACGGCAAACTCGCCATCAGAGAACTTGGTTACTACCAAGTTGCCCAACGGACAGCCCAAACTTGCGCAGATTTTCTCTGCAAGGTATCTCGTGTTTGTTCCCGAGAACACCAAAAAAGAGTTTTGTGCACTCATTTTTTATCGTTTTATATTTAGAATGTTGTTCCTTTACATTGTTTATATTAATGTCCGGCCTACCCTACCAGTTTCCTGAGTTTCTCGAAATGGGTTATCAGTTCTTTGTAATCCATCTGGTTGTGTATGTCGAACCTGTTCCACAGGTCGCCGCAAATAACCACCCCACCGAAACCGAAATCGCGTGCTATCTGTATGTTGTCGGCAGTAATGCCGCCCATGGCATATACCTTTTTGTCAATAAGTCCCTTTTTGGCCGCCAATTCAAGTTCATTCATCGTGTAGTCTGACTTTTCATACGGCTCAGAAAGACAATTGAAAATGTTTCCAAGAAATATGTAAGACGAGTGTTTTTTATGTTCCTTCAAGTCATCGGTCGTATGGCAAGTACGCCCTATCTGGCCTTTGTATCCCTGCGGAACATTGTCGGCAGCATTGTCAATGTGTATTCCCGCGAGCCTGTACTCGTCTTTCAAATAATAATGCCCGTGCACAACAATTTTGCCGTAATAGTCTTCGGGCAACAACGACAGCAAACGTTCGGAATAAATAGGTGATGAACCGGGTTTATAAAGGTGCAAATTGTCCAGCCCGGCATCAAAAAGGGTTGCCAATATTTTATCCTCCTCAACAAAGAAGGACGGTTTGGTCATTATTGCTAACTTCATAGTCGGTTTTCTTTTCGGTTGCAAATGTATTAATTTTCTGTCAAACACACAATTATTATAGCCCATAAAAAAGAAACACACCCGTAAAAGCTAAATGAAACCTACGCCTACTATCAATTTTTTACCTGCCGATTGGCTTCACAAATTAAAATTTCTGCAACAGTTTGCTCATATCGATTATATTTATTACCTTTGCACAAAATTTCAGAAACGATGGTTCCGTAGCTCAGTTGGATTAGAGCAACAGCCTTCTAAGCTGTGGGTCCAGGGTTCGAATCCCTGCGGAATCACAAGGAAAAGGAAAGAAACAACAATACTCTTTCCCTATTTATTTAAAAATCAACCATTTACTTTTCATCATCTTTATGGCAGGACTTTAAACAATGTGTTATAGTCTGTCATTACCCTATCAATATAAAACTTACATTGTACTAATTGCCGCAAAATTGCCGCAAAAACCAAAAGAAGAAATGGCTACATTAGGATATGAATTGGGGAAGGAAAAGGCAGATGGCTCAAGAAAAGTGTCAATAATACTTTCCCATAAAGGCAAAAGAAAAAGAATTGCTACAAACATTATTGTAGGAAAAGAGATTATTTCAAAGAAAGGGAACATCACATCAGCCAAAATAAAAAGGATTGTTGATGCAAAATTGTCTAAATTAAAGGACAGGCTTTATGAACTGGAAATGGAATTGACAGACAAGAATGTTGATGTAGAATGGCTATATAACAAAATTATCAAGAAGAATGACGATGCAGACTTCTTTGCTTTTGCAGAACAATGGTTGCAGAAAACTGACATCAAGGGAAAGAAGAACTACATCTCAATGCTGAATGCCCTCAAGAAATACTACAACAAGAGCATACTTCCTTTCTCTTCCATTGACTACAAATTCCTTGAAGGGTTCTGCCAGTTTCTTGGCAACCATCCAAGAGCAAAGTCTTTGTACCTTGGAGGGATAAGGCATCTATACAATGAAGCAATCAGAGAATACAATACCCAGCAGGAAAAGACTATACCCACATCACCCTTTGAGTTCTTCAGAATACCCAAGCACACTCCACAGACCAACAACAGGGTTGTGAGTGAAGAAACCCTAGTGAAGATATACAACTTCCAAGGCACCAAAAGAGTAGGTATGGCAAGGGATTGTTACATACTTTCCTTCTGTCTTATGGGCATGAACTCTGTTGATCTGTATGAATGCAGGGACTTCAAGAATGGCATACTCTCCTATGACCGCATGAAGACAAAGGACAGAAGGGCTGACAATGCACACATTGAAATCAATGTGCCTGCACTTATACTTCCACTGATGAAAAAATACAATGGGGAAGCAAGGGTGTTTGATTTCTACAAAAGATACACAACGGCAGCCAACTTCAACAAGCACATAAACAAGGGACTGAACATCATTGCCCAAAGACTTGGAATACCAAAGTTTGACTTCTATTCTGCAAGGCATACATGGGCTTCCATTGCAAGAAATAGGCTTGGCATTGACAAATACACAATACATGAGGCACTCAACCATGTGTCTGACCTTGACATTACAGACGTCTATATTCAGAAGGACTTCACCAACATCAACAAGGCCAATGCAATGGTAATGCAATATCTGGAAAAGCTGATTGAAGCAGACAGACACCAATAATAAAAACTCCCCCTGTCCACCGACAGAGGGAGAAACCACAACCTAAAAACAAACAAAAACACATCCCGAAAAACAATCCTTCACCTTAATATCTCCACATACCTGTTGCCCTGGCTCTGCACATAGGGGTTCTCCTCACCCACATCAACATTCAGCACTGTATGTTTCTTCTGAAACCACCTGAACAGAAAGAACTTTTTAGGAGGGTTTACAGTTTCTTTTCTTGTGGAAACCACTATGTGCTTTACACTCCTGAACATTGGCTTCACTGCTATTGTTGATGGATATTCAAGACCCACTTGAATGGAATACCACTCATCGGAAAGCAGTGTATCAACATTCAACTCTGGACTCTTGAAGAGGGTATCATTCAAGACTATAGTGTCAGCCTTTGTAAAATCAGAAGAAACATAATGCAGGCTCTGCAAGTTTGCATCCTTTATCTTCAGCTTCTTCCTTGCATTGTCCAGTTCCATGAAGATAGAGTCATTTGAACTTTCCAACTGTTCTATTGTCAGTTTGAATGCCCTGTTCTTCTTTTCTGAAGCACTGCACTGCTCACTGTATGCCTTGACATTCTCCACTGCATCCTTCCATTTCTTCTCTACATTGCTCCTGCTTTTCAAAACAATAACCAAAGCTATGCCCATTGCAAGTATCACAGCCAACAAGCCAGCATATATCCTTATATGTTTCATACCATTTCCTTTACAATGCAAAGTTACAGTCAGAGCAATGCAAAGGCAACTGTCTAACAGTTTTGCTTATACCACATTATCATACTTCATAAGTACTTTCCACCCTCTCCTTCCCTCCATATCTTTGCATCATCAAAACAAAACATTATGAATATACTGGTTGAAAGGAAATGGAAAAAGGAAGAATACACAATAGGCAAGCTTTACATTGATGGAGTATTCTTCTGCAACACCCTTGAAGACAAGGACAGAGGGTTGACAAATGACATGCCTCTTGAGGAGATAAGGAAAAAGAAAGTGTATGGAGAAACTGCTATTCCTTCAGGAAATTATGAGTTGAAATTATCATATTCTTCAAAATTTGCTAACAGGGCATGGGGCAAAAAATATAAAGGGCAAGCTCCTATTATTTTAAATGTCAAGGGATTTGAAGGAATTAGAATACACCCCTTGAACACAGCAAAGGATTCTTTGGGATGTATTGGAGTGGGGAAAAATACTGTTA
>CAVKCP010000100.1:0-9670 GCA_963654815.1 Lachnospiraceae bacterium
TCTATTCCTAACCAAGAAACACCTTGCCATCAAACCTCTTTTCTGACTAACAACAAGCAATTTCTGATTTGGGTGACGCATTGACGAAGTCAGGAATATGGGCATTGGCGTGCCGAAACGTGCCGGGCAAACGCAAAGAAGGCTTGCCCGGTGTGCGAACAAGCCTTCTTTGTTGTCGAACTAAGCCTTCTTTGCCGCGCAAACAAGGCTTCTTTGCGAGTGAAACAAGCCTTCTTTTGGTTGCAAACAAGCCTTGTTTGCGGTGTGTGCAGTGTTGCTGCCGTTGCGGTGCGCTATTTGAAATATTCGCCCAGTTTTACGGCTGCTGCCGCGAGGCGGTCGGGTTCTTCGGCTCCGTATTGCTGCCATGTGCGGCGGCAAGCCTCGGTGAGGGGTGTGGCCTCGACAGGGTTGCGGTGCAGAATGGGGTCGAATGTCTGGTAAATGGATAGCACGCGCACGGCATCGGCCACCGTAATGCCCATGAGGTGGGCTGCCTGCTGCACTTCGGGCGTGTCGGCCACCATGGTTATGGGGGTGAGACTGTAGTAGAGGTTGAGCAGGATGACGAGCATCACGGGTGTGATTGGCGATGCGGGGTCGATGGGACGGTAGGCGGTGGCGAAGGTGTCGGCCGTGTCAACACCCTCGTAGAATGCGGCGGCAGAGCCGAATCCCTGCATGTCGCGCAGTCGTTTGGCGTCGCGGTTGAGCTTGCGCGTGTTGGCAGAGTAGGTGTCCCAGAAGCGCTGAAGCTGCGGCGTGGCACGGTCGCGCAGGCGTCGCATCTGTGCGTGCAGGAACTTGGGTGGCATGTGGAGCATTATGCCGAGGTCGACCATGGCCTTGGAGTAGGGCGATTTCATGCCCGTGGGCTTGCTCATGTAGAGTTGCATGATGAGCAGCCAGTAGTCGTCTTGCCAGAGAGGATGTGTTGTCATATTGTGGTTGGGGTGAGATTTTTGGGTTTGTTCTTGCTGAAATGGCGTGCGGCGAGTGCTGCGGCCTGCTGCCAGGCATATCCGGCGAGCATGAACACGTAGGGCATGAAGGGTGCCTTGAAGCGTGTTTCGCCGTGCACGAGCAGCACCGTGCCCGTGGTGACGAGCACTATTACGAGTGCCGGGAAGAAGAGTGCGTGCCAGTTGCGGCGGCGCACGAGCATTATACATCCGGCTATGGCCGAGAACATTATGATGTAGTAGCACAGCATGGCGAGCACGCAGAGCCGCTGGTAGCGCGTGAGGTGCGTTGACTGCTTGAACAGACTGCGGTAGGGCACGGTGAGTGTGGGCTTCACGGTACCGTCTTTCTCGGCCTTGGTGAAGAATGCCGCCATGTTGTCGGCATCGTTGTAGAACATGTAGTAGAGCCTCCACGGCACCTTTGAAAGGTATTCGGCCTTGTGGGTGAGCAGCCACGGCAGGCAGCGGTCGCGCCAGATGTCGCTGCACTCGAAGCAGTTTTTGCTCTCGATGTCCTCGATGTAGCGCGGCGTGCCCTTCTTGATGAGAGGATCGTCGTAGTTTGTGTAGGGCGAAGCACCGTCGTATGCGTCGTCGGCCATGTTAAACCAGAACGACTCGCTCTGGTAGACGAAGTATCCGGAGCGGCTCCATGTCTCGGTGCCTATGGCGCACACCGTCACGGCGTAGCCCGAGATTATGAGCAGGATGCGGCGCAGTGCGTCGCGGCGGAAGAACACTATGTGGTAGGCGGCGAGCGCGATGACAAACAGAACGGCTATGGGCCTGAACCAGTTGGCGACGCACAGCAGCACGCCCGAGGCTGCGAGACGCGCCGTGGTGGGCTTGCCCGTGGCCGTATATACGCCCCATGTGCAGAAAAACACCATGGGCAGCTCGCTCAGCAGCATGGTGCTTTGCCCCCAGTTGTTGGGATAGAGCACGTAGAGCAGCATGGTGGCCACGGCGGCGCGGCCTCCCATAAGGCGCGCGCACATCTTGGCCGTGAGCAGGGCGGTGAGTGCCTTGAGCAGACAGAATATTGGCAGCAGCGTCAATGCCGAACCCGTGAGCCGTATGGAGGCGGCTATGATGTTTATCGAACCCACGTTCCAGATGAACGGGAAGCTGTTGATGAGCTTCATGCAGGGGTAGGGCTCGCCTTCGTCGAGGCATGTCTGCGCCATGCTTATGTATCCGTCGGTGTCGTTGCCCGGCGTGTAGCCGAACACGGCGAGCACCGCCAACAGTGCGGCGGCGTAGATGGCGGCTATGGTCAGGAGCCATTTGTCGGTCTTGTGCATTGTTGTTGTCATTTGTTTCGGTGTGTTGAGGCGTGTGGCTTGCGCGTTGTCAGGCAGCGCACGGGGTCAGTTCACCACGGCTATCTTGCACACTGTGCCCTTGCCGCCGTTGCTTGTGGCCGTCTCCACCATATACACTCCGCTGGCCACGCGCTTGCCGTTGCGGTCGGTGCAGTCCCAGGTGAAGGAGCCTCCGTTGCTGCGTCCCGAGCCCACGATCGTGCCCGACGTGGTGACAATCTTCACGTCGGCGTCGAGGGTGAGGCCCACCACGGTAACAAGACCGGTGTAGTCGGGCGTGACGGGGTTGGGATAGGCATACACATTGTCCTTGGTCATCTTGTCGGAGGGCTGTGTGGCGTCGCCCATGTAGGAGCACATGCCCTTGTCGGTGCCTATATACACCTCGCCGGTGGCATCGTTTACGGCCACCGACTCGATGTTGTCGGACAGCAGCGGACTGTTGCTCTCGGTGAAATGCTGCTCCTGCGTGAGGTTGTCGGCGCTTATGAGATAGATGCCGTTGCCGTCGGTGCCGAACCATTTGCGCCCCGCGCCGTCGATGGCCATTGATGTTATCGACACGCCCGAGAGCAGATAGTCGGCAAGGTTGGTGCCGTCGTTGCGCGGAACTTTCACCTGCGTGAACGTGTCGCCGTCTGAACTTATCTCCGAAGCTTCTAGCATGAGAGGCCCGGCATTGGTGCCCAGCCAGATGTTGTTGCCCGAGTCTTCGGCAAGGCAGGCCACACAGGTCACGTCCACGGTGGTTCCGTCTTCGTTTACAAACGTCGAGTATGTCTTCGTGCCGCCCGTGGAGGGCTGGTAGCAGGCTATTGCCGGCAGGCGGTAGTCGTTGTTGCACCACCACAAAAGAGAACGGCTGTCGACAAACATCGACCGTGCCTGGCGCATCGACTTGCCGCTCTTGTCAACAAACTCGCTGTTGTGGTGCGATGTCCATGTGTCGCCCGAAAGCTCGAAGAGGCTCGTCGAACCGTCGCGCGAACCGTTGTTGAAGCACCACAAGTGGCCGTCGGAGGTGGTGGCAAGGGCCGACACCTGCGTGTAGTTGTATTCGCTGCTGTTGAGGGCAGGCACGAGCGGACTGTTGTCCTTGTTCCAGTGCTTTGTCATCTTGCCGCCGTAGAACTCGTAGAGGCCCGACTGCGTGCCAACATAGGCATGTTCGGGGTTGGAAGGGTCGAGTGCTAGGGCGTAGGCCGTGCGGTAACGGTTGTTGAGCGATGCGGCAAACGTCTCGTCGAATATAGTCCATGTGTCGCCGTCGAGCACCTGTATGCAGGCCGGGCGTTCGGGGTTGTCGGTGCCGCCGGTGGTGTATAGCTTGCCGCCGGTGTGGCGCATGAAGCCGAAGTAGTTGTAGCGCGGCCCGTCGGGGCGTATGCCCGTGGTAAGGGTGGTGAGTGTTCCGTCGTCGGCGAGTTTCAGGTTGCACAGCGTTCCGTCGGTGTCGGTGGCCCAGAGCGTGCCGTCGGAGGGGTCGGCGGCAAGGCCGGTGAACTTGCGTGGAAGCTCCATGCAGTCGGTGGCCGAACGGTATATGTAGGTGTGGTCGCTTCCGTAGAAGTAGAACGTGCCGTTGTCTACAAACATGTTGCTGAACCATGGCGACAACAATCGCGTGAGCTTGCCCGTGGCGGGGTCGAGTTGCGAGAAGCCGGTGTTGTTGGCCACAAACAAGTCGTTGCCGCGTGTGGCCACATAGTTGTAGACATAGTCGATAATCATGTGCCAGTTTGACTTGTCGGCAAGGTTGTCGTTAAGGTTGGCACGGTAGACTCCATCTGCCGTCACGGCGTAGATGGTGCTGCCGTTTATGGCCACCCGGTTCACCTTCACGCCCATGTTGTAGGTGTCGGATATGGTGGCGTTGGCGGCATTTATAACCACCACGCCGAAGCCGGTGGCCAGATAGGCGTTGCGTCCGTAGGTGGTGAGGCTGCTGACGGTCTTGTCGAGCGTGAGCGACTTGTTGTAGTAGTCGGGCAAATTCTGCACGTTGCCGCTCTCGTCCATGAGGTCTATGTTGTTGTTTTCGTAGAGCACGACGAGCTTCTTGGCCCCGTCAACCCACGCTATGTCGGCAATTTCGCAGTCGTTGAGCGCGTTCACCTTGTCGTAGGCCACTACGCTCTGGTCGGAAGTGTTGTAGGTGTAGAGGTTGCCCGATGCCAATACATAGGCCATTTGGCCGTGGCGCACTATGCGTGTGATGTCGTTGTATGACATGTAGGCCTTCCATGTGCCTATGGCGGCGGTTACTTGCTGTGCCGCTGCGCCTACTGTGCATGCCGCTAACAGTGCGGCGGCTATTATGGCTTGCTTCATTGCGTGTGTGGTTAGGTTATTCTGCGCCGTCGGCGTGTGCTGCCGCGAGGTGCCGCGCGAGCTTGGCGGCGGCGCGGGCGCGGTGTGAGATGCTGTTTTTTACGGCCTCGCCCAGTTGGGCGAAGGTCTTGTCGTGGCCTTCGGGCACGAATATCGGGTCGTAGCCGAAGCCTTCGTCGCCGCGCCTGCCGGTGGTTATGGTGCCCTCGACAGTGCCCTCAAACAGGGTGAAGTCGGCTTCCTCGCAGCTGCGTGCCAGGGCTATCACGGTGCGGAAGCGTGCGCTGCGGTTGGGGTTGTCGCCCAAACGCGTGAGCAGTTTGCGCATGTTGGCCTCGGAGTCGTGGCCTGCGCCGCCGGCATAGCGTGCCGAGAGCACTCCCGGTTCGCCCCCGAGTGCGTCAACTTCAAGCCCCGTGTCGTCGGCAAAACAGTCGGCATGGTAGCGCGAGGCTATGTAGCGGGCTTTCTGTATGGCGTTGCCTTCGAGCGTATTGGCCGTTTCGGGTATGTCGTCGTGGCAGCCTATGTCGGCCAGCGAGAGCAGCTCCACGCCCTGCCCGAGTATGCCGCGCATCTCGTCAAGCTTGTGGGGGTTGTTGGTTGCGAATACTATTTTCATGTTCTTCAATCTCCTTTTGGTGTTGTTTCTTTACCTTTACCTTTATCTGGTCGAACCCTTCGCCGTAGACTCCTATGACGCTGCTCTGGCTTACGAATGCCCGCGGGTCGATGGTCTTTATGAGTCGGAAGATGAGCACCGACTCCCTTTTCCTTGCAAGCAGGCACAGCACCTTCATTTCCTTGCCCGTGTACCATCCGTGTCCGTCGAGAATGGTGAGCGTGTGGTCGGTTTTTCGCGTTATGGCCTCGGCTATCTTGCGGTATTCGCGCGAGAAGATTAGGAACTGCACCGACTCTCTCCGGGCGTTCATCACATAGTCGAGCATGAAGCACTCGATGCCCATTGTGCACAGGCCGAACACCACTTTGTGGCAGCGTTCGAGCTCGTTGCCGAACTGCGGTATGAAGAGACACGAACCGATGATGCACAAATCGACCATAATGAGCACCGTGCCGAGCGAGAAGTCGTGGTATTTGTTCACCACGGCAGCTATGATGTCGGTGCCGCCGGTGGATCCGTTGTTGAGAAACACTATGGCCAGCGACGTGCCGGTGAGCATACATCCGATGATGAGCGACATGAATTCCTGTCCCGGACCGAGCACCTGTATGAAGCGGCCGTCTGATCCCATCATTATCTTCTGTGCTGCCCATAGCATCACCGAGAGTGCGACAATGGCGTAGATGGTCTTGAACATGAACCTGAATCCCAACACTTTGAGTGCAACGGCGAGCAGTGCGGCGTTGATTACGAAGTAGCTGTATTCTATCGGTATCTTTGTTGCGTAGAAGATTATAGCCGATGCGCCGGTGACTCCGCCCGTAACTATCTCGTAGGGCAGCAGAAACACTGTCCACCCGAATGTGTAGAGCATCAGTCCGAGGGTTATGAACACATAGTCTTTTGTCTCGTTCCAGAGGTTCTTTTGGCCTATTGTCATTGGTTGTTTGTTGTTGAGGGGTTGGGTTTTGGGATGGGGCGTTGCGGCGTGTGGCCGCCGGTTGGGTGCGCGCGGTGCTGCGCGCCGTTGTGGCGGGCAGGCGGACCAGTGTGTCCGCCTGCTTGCCGGTGGTGTCATTTCACCACGATGTTGACGATGCGCTTGGGCACTACGATCACTTTCACTACGCGTCCCGATCCTATGTATTTTGCGCTCTGCTCGTCGGCGAGCACTGCTTTCTCAATGTCGGCGTTGCTTGTGTCGGCGGCGAAGCGTTTCTGGAAGCGTGCCTTGCCGTTGAACGATATGGTGAGCTGCATCTCGTTCTCCACGAGATATTTCTCGTCCCATGCCGGCCATGCGGCGTCGCACACGGTGGTTTCGTGTCCGAAGGCGTGCCACAGCTCTTCGGCCACATGCGGGGCAAACGGGGCTATGAGCACGGCGAGCTTTTCAAGCACCTCGCGCGAGCGGCATTTCTGCTGCTGCAACTCGCCTACGGCTATCATGAATGCCGATATGCTGGTGTTGTAGGAGAACTGCGCGATGTCTTGCGTAACCTTCTTTATGAGCTTGTGCAGGCTCTTCATCGATGCTGCCGAGGCCTCGCTGCCGTCGGGCAGGAACTCGCCCGAACGCGTGTCGTAGTACAGGTTCCACATTTTCTTGAGGAATCGGTGGCAGCCGTCGATGCCGTTGGTGTCCCAGGGCTTGCTCTGTTCTACGGGGCCGAGGAACATTTCGTAGAGGCGCAGCGTGTCGGCTCCGTATTTCTCTACTATCATGTCGGGGTTGACCACGTTGAACATAGACTTCGACATCTTCTCCACGGCCCATCCGCACACATACTTTCCGTCTTCGAGCAGGAACTCGGCGTCGGCATACTCGGGTCGCCATGCGCGGAATGCCTCGGTGTCGAGCACGTCGGCATGCACTATGTTAACGTCGACGTGTATTGGGGTGACGTCGGCATACTGGTCTTTCAGTCCGAGCGAAACGAATGTGGGATGATCCTTGCCGGTGTTGTTCACGCGGTAGACGAAGTTGCTTCGGCCCTGAATCATGCCCTGGTTGACGAGTTTCTGGAACGGTTCTTCCTTGCACGACACGCCCATGTCGAAGAGGAACTTGTTCCAGAAGCGCGAATAGATGAGGTGTCCGGTGGCGTGTTCGCATCCGCCCACATATAAATCCACGTTCTGCCAGTAGGCATCTGCCTCTGCCGACACGAGAGCCTTGTCGTCGTGCGGGTCCATGTAGCGCAGATAGTAGGCCGACGAACCTGCAAATCCCGGCATGGTGGACAGTTCGAGGGGGAATACCGTGGTTCCGTCGATGAGTTTCTTGTCCACAACCGTTTCTGTTGCGGTGTCCCATGCCCACTTCTCGGCATTGCCCAGCGGCGGCTCGCCCGTTTCGGTGGGCTTGTAGTGCGACACTTCGGGCAGCTCGAGCGGCAGGCAGTGCTCGGGTATCATGTAGGGCATGCCGTTCTTGTAGTATACGGGGAACGGTTCGCCCCAGTATCTCTGGCGCGAGAAAATGGCGTCGCGCAGGCGGTAGTTCACCTTCACGCGGCCCATTTTGTGTTCGGTCACGAATTGCTTTGTTGCTGCAATGGCTTCCTTCACGCTCAGTCCGTTGAGCGAGAAGCCGTCGAGTGTCTGCTTGCCTTCGGCAGGCGAGTTGCACACCGTGCCTTCCTTGGCGTCGAAGCTCTGCTCCGACACGTCGGCACCCTCGATGAGCGGCACTATGGGCAGGCCGAAGTGCTTGGCGAAGGCATAGTCGCGCGAGTCGTGGGCAGGCACTGCCATGATGGCGCCCGTGCCGTAGCCGGCGAGCACATACTCTGAAATCCACACCGGAATCTTGTCGCCCGTGAAGGGGTTGACGGCGTAGGAGCCGCTGAACACGCCCGTCACGGCGTGGTTGGCCATGCGGTCGAGCTCGGTGCGCTTCTTCACATAGGCCAGATATTCCTCCACGGCAGTCTTCTGTTCGGGTGTGGTGAGCTTCTCAACGAGTTCGCTCTCGGGAGCGAGCACCATGAATGTCACGCCGAAAATGGTGTCGGCGCGTGTGGTGAATATGGTGAAGTCGAAGTCTTGTCCTGCCACCTTGAACTGCATCTCGGTGCCTTCCGATCGGCCTATCCAGTTGCGTTGCGTCTCCTTGATGCTGTCGCTCCAGTCGATGGTGTCGAGCCCGTCGAGCAGGCGCTGTGCGTAGGCCGACACACGCAGGCACCACTGCATCATCTTCTTCTGCACCACGGGATAGCCTCCGCGCACCGACACTCCGTCAACAACCTCGTCGTTGGCGAGCACCGTGCCCAGTCCGGCGCACCAGTTCACCATGGTTTCGCCCAGATAGGCTATGCGGTAGTTCATGAGCACCTGCTGTTTCTTCGTCTCGTCGTAGGAGTTCCACTCCTCGGCGGTGAAGTCCAATTGCTCGCCCTGCGCCACCGTGATGCCGATTGATCCTTTCTTCTCAAACCGCTCCACGAGCGTTTCAATGGGCATTGCCTTCTGGCACATGGTGCAGTAGAACGAGTTGAACATCTTTTCGAATGCCCACTGTGTCCAGTGGTAGTAGGCGGGGTCGCAGGTGCGCACCTCGCGGCTCCAGTCAAACGAGAAACCTATGTTGTCGAGTTGCTGGCGGTAGCGTGCGATGTTGGCCTCGGTGGTCACGGCGGGGTGCTGGCCGGTTTGTATGGCATACTGCTCGGCGGGCAGTCCGTAGGCATCATAGCCCATGGGGTTGAGCACATTGTAGCCCTGCAGACGCTTGAAGCGCGCGTAGATGTCGCTGGCTATGTAGCCAAGGGGATGTCCCACGTGCAGACCCGCGCCCGACGGGTAGGGGAACATGTTGAGCACATAGTATTTCGGCTTGTTCTTGTCCTCGGCCACCTTGTAGGTATTGTCTTCCACCCACTTCTGTTGCCATTTCTTCTCGATTTCCCTGAAATTGTATTCCATTGCTGTTCTGTTGTTTTTCTTTTCTTTCTCGTTTTGCGGCGGGGGCGTGCGCGCCTTTTTTGCAAAGTTACTTTATTTTGGCAAAATATGCGCGTTTTTGTGTTCTGAATTTGGTTTTTTGCCCCCTCCACGGTGCGCTGAAATGCCCGCAGAGCCTGCCCTTGTGGCCTGCAAGCACCATGGCGTGGTGCAAACAAGGCTTCTTTGTGTTGCAAGTAAGCCTTGTTTGAGTGGTAAAGAAGCCTTACTTGCGATGCAAAGAAGCCTTGTTTGAGTTGCAAGTAAGGATTGTTTTCAAATTGTTGGTGTCCAGTGAAAAATATTATTGGTGTCAGGTAAAAACTTTGCAACAGGTAAGTCCCGTAGGGTAGGGTGTTCAAAATTCAGAAAAAATAGTAGCATTTTTAGTTGGGTTTTGCATGCTAAACCCTGCAAGGGCTTAACGACCGTAGCCCAGGGTGAACCGCGGAACGTAGTGAAGCGGTGTAACCCTG
>CAVKCP010000101.1:0-763 GCA_963654815.1 Lachnospiraceae bacterium
ACTACGTTCCGCGGTTCACCCTGGGCTACGGTCGTTACGCCCTTGCAGGGCTTAGTATGCAAAACCCAACTAAAAATGCTACTAATTTTTTCTGAATTTTGAACACCCTACCGAAGAGGGCATTTTTTCAACCATAATTACAAATCATAAACTTGAGTTACATCTCTTTAAGACCAATTTTTTATAGCACTGCAGTAATTTTTTTTGACATCGCCAACTCGCATTTTAGCCGCCCACGAAACCGTAAAATCGGCGTTTCGGAGTCACTATTCCACATTTTCGGTGCAACAAAATGCCCGTCCGTCAACAACAAAGGCTTCCCGGTGCGGCATTAAAGTCTTTTTCGCGGCGCTTTTCTGCACTAACACAAATGCAAACAAGGCTTCTTTGCATTGCAAACAAGCCTTGTTTACATCGGCACAACCACAGAGAAAACAGTTAGCGAAGGGGTTTTGTTAGCATATTACATTGTATATCAACGGTTTATAACAACAAACACAAATTACCGCGAGAATAGCATAATTCTGCACCAAATATTTCTTCACACGTTTTGTGGGCATTCTCAGCCAACTTACTTAGTAATATTACCGGACAATAAACAAAAAAATTATTGGTGTTGGGTAAAAACTTAGTAACATGAAAGTCCCGTAGGGACGACAGATTATAGCGCAGGGGCTGGCCCCTGCGTTTTGTGCATTCTACTAAATTTGCCCCTTACAGGGGCAAAAGACGGTGTGCTTTGATAGATAGGGGCAAGCCCCTA
>CAVKCP010000101.1:835-9638 GCA_963654815.1 Lachnospiraceae bacterium
GGCAAGCCCCTATCCTATAATATGCGCCCCTTTCAGGGGCAATGAATAGAAAAACCATACAATTGGCAAAAGTAAGCCCAGCATTTTCCAAAACCTTATAAAGAACCTCCAATCAAAGTTTTACTGTGTTAGACCGATATTTTACCGGGCAACAGACAAAAAAAATGAGACAGTTTCGCAACTGCCTCACCTTCGAAAATGAACTAATAAACATTTTCCACTTGCGTGGAACAATTGATAATTAAACTAATTTTGAGAAAAAACATGTACACTCACGTGTAGTAAATATAACTCGAATCTTTAATCCTCTTCTTGATTTAAACTTTCAATCCGTAGCCTGACACAAGTGCAGTTTGCCTTTATGCGTGCCAAAGACACGCGTTTGCCCACAGATACCAAGCCCCGCAAAGGAGGTAATGTACCTATTTGAAATGTATCGAATTGCTTGCGATTCTTTGTGGTTTGTAAGTTTTTAAGGCTTTCTGATTACATTGTGTCGCTGCGCGCACCCCATTGTTGTGCTTTTCACACCATGTGGTTTGCACGCAGGCAGTAGTTATGTGGCAAAAATAGCAATTTATTTGCATACTGCAAAGAAAACTGCATAAAAAAATGCGCTGCGACCTCACGATCTAAGCGCACACACAGAGAAGATTAATAAAAATCTCCAAAAATGCCTGCCTCTGCCCTTCTCGGGTGCCGACAAGCCAATCCTTATATCAAATTATACTAAAAACTAAAAGTCAGTCAATTAGCCGGGTGCACCGGTTGGGGTTTCCTTCCTCGCGGTGCCATGCTCTGCCTTGCCGCGGTGCCGCGCCCCGCATCATCCCGGTGTGGTGGCGGCGGTGCTGCAATGCTACGTTGCTGCCGGCCAGTAAAGTTATTATTATTTATGAGAAAGCACCGCGCGACACTCCGCACGGGCGATTTTTGCAAAAATAAGAAATATTTATCGTTCGCCAAAGAAAAAACTTCCAAAAAAACTCAACCTTGTGAAAAATGGCGCAAATATGGACTTTCGGAGGCAGTTTGGGCACGGTTTCGCTTGTGTTTGTCGTGTTATTTGCCTAACTTTGTGGTTGGTAAAAAGCAAAACAAGAAAGACACATGAGAGCAGTGATACAACGCGTGTCGCACGCCAGGGTGAGCATAGGCGGCAAAGAAAAGTCGGCCATTGGCCAGGGCTACCTCATTTTGCTCGGTGTGGAGGCAACCGACGGGCCCGACGATGTGGAGTGGCTCGTGCGCAAGGTGTCCGGATTGCGCGTGTTCGACGACGATGAGGGCGTGATGAACCTATCCATTCTCGACGTCGGGGGCGACGCTCTCGTGGTGAGCCAGTTCACCCTCTTCGCCTCCTACAAGAAAGGCAACCGCCCGTCGTGGATCCGCGCCGCGCGGCACGAGATTTCCATTCCGCTCTACGAGTTGTTCTGCCGCCGCCTGAGCGAGGCCATTGGCCGCGAGGTGGGCACGGGCGAATTTGGTGCCGACATGCAGGTGGAGCTCGAAAACGACGGTCCGGTGACTATTTGCATGGACACCAAGAACAAGGAGTGAGCCTTGCGCGACGCACTAACAACGGCGCACCACCCCACGCAAATGGCCACATTTAACGACAAAACCCAAGCCAACAAATGCACAACGACAACGACATCTCAATAAGCCAAGCTCAACTCATGGTAGACACGTGGGTGAAGACCTACGGAGTGCGCTATTTCTCGGAGCTGAGCAACATGGCATGCCTCACCGAGGAGGTGGGCGAACTGGCCCGGATAATGGTGCGCCGCTACGGCGACCAGAGCACAAAGGCAGGTGAAAAGCTCGACCTTGCCGACGAAATGGCCGACGTGCTGTGGGTGCTTCTGTGCCTGGCCAACCAAACAGGGGTTGACCTCACCGACGCACTGCGCCGCAACATGCAGAAGAAGACCGCACGCGACAGCACGCGACACCTCGACAACCCGAAACTCTTCAAGCCCGCCGACGACGGCAAACAACACGCCGACAGCGATGCCAAGGCATAAACTCAACGACAAAAAATGCCGCCGCAAAATCATCATCAGAATATTAACAACTATCAATATGGGAACAATCAACGACCAGGTCCGCGCCCAGCAGCAGGCCAACAACACCAAGCAGAGTGCAAGCAAATATGAGGAAGCACTCGCAAAATACAACCTCGACACCGACGACAACGCCGTGCGCGAAGCCGTGCGCAACATCATAGCCGAGAAGGTGCACCTCAACGACACGCCCGAAGTGAAGCGTTTCCTCTTCGGCAGCATCGAACTGACATCGCTCAAAACCACCGATTCCGACACGAGCATCCTCGCGTTCACCGAGCGCGTGAACGACTTCGACAACCAGTTTCCCGACCTTCCGCACGTGGCCACGATATGTGTCTACCCCTGCTTCGCCCAGACCGTGGCCGAATCGCTCGAGGTTGACGGCGTGGAGATAGCCTGCGTGTCGGGTTCGTTCCCCTCGTCGCAGGCACGCATCGAGGTGAAGATAGCCGAAACATCGCTCGCCGTGGCCGACGGAGCCACCGAAATAGACATCGTGATGCCCGTGGGCAAGTTTCTCTCGGGCGACTACGAGGGCGTGGCCGACGACATCTCCGAACTGAAAGCCGCTTGCGGCGAAGCACCCATGAAGGTGATACTCGAAACGGGATGCCTCAAAACGGCACGCAACATAAAGACCGCCTCAATACTGTCCATGTATGCCGGAGCCGACTACATCAAGACTTCCACAGGCAAGCTCGAACCAGCTGCCACGCCCGAGGCCGCCTATGTAATGTGCCAGGCCATAAAGGAATATTACGATGAAACGGGCATTCAGATAGGCTTCAAGCCTGCCGGAGGCATCAACTCGGTTATGGATGCCGTGATTTACTACACCATCGTCAAGGAAGTGCTGGGCGAGAAATGGCTCACCAACAAGTGGTTCCGCCTTGGCACAAGCCGCCTTGCCAACATGCTCCTGAGCGAACTGAAGGGCGAGCAGATAAAGTTCTTCTAAGAAAAACGCCCATTTCATCGGGGCGGCATGACCCGAATATACTCCAAAAACGCCCATTTCACCGCCCTGCCGTGGTTACAGAGCCGCAGCAGGGCGGTATGCAATACATAAAACAACAACAAAAAAACTCACATCAACATGAAGAAAATCTACCCATTAATCGCCGCCGCGCTGCTTGCAATGCCGTCGGCTTCACAGGCACAGAGCACTGAAACGGTGCGCCGCGCCGCCGCAACTGTAAAGAGAATGCTCATGCCCAACCTTGCAAAGGCTGCTGCCAAGACCGCAACCGAAGGCGGCGTGTGGCGTCCGGGCAAGTCGGTTGTCTACGAATACGGCACCGACAGTTGGAACAAACAGTATGACCATGAATTCACCTACAACGCCGCAGGCTACATCCTCACCGACGAGGCCACGGCAACAAACGGCAGCAGCACCCTCACCACCAACACCTACGACAGTTATCTGCCCTCCTATGTCACTCTGACAACCGAGATCACACGCGCCGACGCATCGTCGGCATGGGGCGAACCCACCGTCACCCTGCGCCGCGACATTACGCACGACAGCGAAGGAAGGATAACGAGCGTGACCGAATATGATGGTTCTTCCGACGATGCAAACGCAGATGATCCCACGACATTGACCGTGGAATATGACAGCGAGGGCAAGGCCTGCAAACTGAGTATGTCGCAATATGACAGCGACGCGGGCAACTCCACCATAACCATGAGCAACATCAAGTGGCAAGACTACAACTATGAGGGTCTTTTCTCGCTCTTCAGCAGCGACAGCGAAGACTTCGGCATAACCGGCAACGAGGCCGGAAAGATTACATCGGCCGACTTATCAGTCTCGACTTACGGCATGACGCTGAGCGGAACACTCACCGGCAACTATACCGACGAGGGCTACGAGCAGGCATTCTCGTTGAAATACTTGGTCATGTCAATAATGTCGGTAACGTATAACGTGGCTTACACCGACGCCAACGGTAGCTGTGTGGCAACATCGGTAATAAAGACGCAGAACGGAACCGACTGCGAACGCCAGACAATAACCGCCGACGACCACGGCAACTACACCGCTATGCTCTTCGAGTCGGGTTCTTCCACCGACAACCTCTCAACCCGTGAGGGCTACACCTACGACTACACCTACGACAACGGCCGCATTGCCGAGGTGGTGACAAGCGAGTGGGCTGGCGACGGCGAGCCTTACACGCCGATGACGAAGACAGTGTATTCGGCCTACACCGACGTTGCTGCGGGCATTGGCACGGCCACATTCAAGCCCGCCGATGCCGCCACTGCGGTTTACACTCTCGACGGTTGCCGCGTGGGCACATCCACCAAAAACCTCGGCAAAGGCATCTACATCGTGCGCCAAGGATCATCGGCAAAGAAAATCACAGTGAAGTAAAATCGACAGAAAGCGCCCATTTCATCGTCATGAAGGCATGAAAAAGCGCGGTTTCACCGTGCATATAACAATAATGCGGGGCACAACCTCATTGAAGGTTGTGCCCCGCATTGCGTGATATCGGTAGTAAATTCAGTGGCTACATGTCGCGCCTTATCACATAGTCGAGATAGGCCGTAAGGCTTCGGCGTATGGCTTCGTCGTTCACATGGCCTTCTATGTATTCCATTGCCTGGCTGTGGAACTCCCACATGCGCTTCTCGGCATATTCAATGCCGCCCATGCGCTTGGTGTAGTCAACGAGCTGCGCCACCTCGGAGGGTGTCACTGTGCGGTCTTTCACCTTGTAGGCCAGTTCGAGCATAGCCTTGTCGCCGCCGTTGTTGAGCGCGTAAATCACCGGAAGGGTGAGCTTTCCCTCGGCCATGTCGTTGCCCGTGGGCTTGCCGATGCAGTGCGAGTCGTAGTAGTCGAAGATGTCGTCGCGTATCTGGAATATAATGCCGAGGTTCTGCCCGAAGCGTTTCGCGGCCTCCACCTCATTCTCGGATGCGCCTGCCGAGAGTGATCCTATTCCGGCGCAAGCCTCGAAAAGGGCCGCCGTTTTCTGCTTTATCACGTCGTAATACACCTGCTCCGAGATGTCGCGCCGGCCTATGTTGGCAAGCTGCAGTATCTCGCCGTCGCTGAGCGTGCGCCCCAGTTCGGCCAGATAGGTCACGATGCGCTCCGAATGTGTGCGCGACACGCACAGAAGCGCGGTGGAAAGGATGTAGTCGCCCACCAGCACTGCCACCTTGTTGTCGTAAGTTGCGTTGACCGAAGCCTGCCCACGGCGCTCCTCACTCTCGTCAACCACGTCGTCGTGCACCAGTGATGCGGTGTGAAGCAGTTCCAGACCCACGGCGGCATTCTGCGCCACGTCGGTCACTTCACCGTAGTTCTTGGCGGCAAGCAGGATGAGCATGGGACGCATGCGTTTGCCCGTGCGCCGGCGAATGTGGTCGAGCGCACTGCCGAGCATGCCGTCTTCGTGCGACAGCGAGCGGTTGAAAAGCTCTGTGAAGCCTTCGAGTTCGGCCTCGATGGGAGTCTTGATGATTGACAGGTAGTCCATTACTTTCTGTTATTTAGCACAAAATTAATGATTTTATCGGGACTACTGACATATTTTTAGTAATTTTACGGCAAATAAGAATAAATAAACCCTGCCGCCTTACACCTTGTGCCACTGCGCAAGCCACGGCGGCACACTTCACCATCATGGACAAACTTTTTCTCATCGATGCCTATGCCCTCATCTACAGGGCCTACTACGCGTTCATAAAAAATCCCCGCATCAACTCCAAAGGTCTCAACACCTCGGCCGTGATGGGGTTTGTAAACACTCTCAACGAAATCATCACCAAGGAGCAGCCCACCCACATCGGCGTGGCCTTCGACCACGGGCGCACGTTCCGCGACGAGGCTTTTCCGGCCTACAAGGCGCAGCGCGAGGAGACACCCGAGGACATCCGCCTCTCGGTGCCCATAATAAAAGACATCATATCGGCCATGCACATCCCTGCACTTCAGGCCGACGGCTTCGAGGCCGACGACGTGATTGGCACGCTGGCCACCAAAGCCGGCGCGGCAGGCGTGCGCACCTTCATGCTCACCCCCGACAAAGACTACGGCCAACTCGTGAGCGACAACGTGTCGATCTACCGTCCGCGCCACGGCGGAGGCTATGAGGTTATGGGGCCGGCAGAGGTGTGCGAGAAATACGGCATCACCTCGCCGCGCCAGGTTATCGACCTGCTCGCGCTCATGGGCGACTCTGCCGACAACTTTCCGGGCTGTCCCGGCATCGGCCCCAAGACTGCTGCCAAGCTCATAGGCGAGTTCGGTTCGGTAGATGCACTGCTCGCCGGCACCGAAAGGCTCAAGGGCAAGCAACGCGAAAAAGTGGAGCAGGCCGTCGACGACATCCGCATGTCGCGCTTCCTCGCCACCATACGCACCGACGTTCCCATGGATCTCGACCTCGAAGCGTTGCGCCTCACTCCACCCGATGCCGATCGTCTCACCGAAATCTTCGCCGAACTCGAGTTCAAGAGCCTTGCCGACAAAATCTTGAACAAAGAGAAACAAACCGCAAAAAAGGTTAATCCGCAGCTCGATTTATTTTCTGAAAATGCGTCCGATGGGCAGGAAATTGCCGAAAACAAGCATTCTCAGAGCATAAAAAACACCCCTCACGAATACAAACTCATTGAAACAGAAGAAGAAGCACGCGCACTTCTTGACTTTTTTTTGACACAACCAATTCTCAGTCTAGACACCGAGACCACTTCAACCGATGCTATCGACGCCGAATTGGTGGGTTTGAGCTTCGCCGCCCAAGAAGGAAAGGCATTTTATGTGCCCATTCCTGCCGACCGTGAAAAAGCCTTAACGATTGTCAACATATTCAAACCCGTATATGAAAGCAGCCAAATTCTGAAAATAGGGCAGAACATAAAATACGACATGGAGGTGCTCATGCGCTACGGCATACGCCTTGCCGCGCCCATGTTCGACACCATGATAGCCCACTATGTGCTGCAACCTGAGCTCAAGCACAACATGGACTATCTTGCCGAAGTGCTTCTCGGCTACACCACCATACACATAGAAGAACTCATCGGGCCCAAGGGCAAGGGCCAGAAAAGCATGCGCGACATCCCGCCCGCGCTTGTCTGCGACTATGCGGCCGAGGATGCCGATGTCACTCTGCGCCTCTACAACGTGCTGCGGCCTATGCTTGGCGAGAAAAACGCCGAGAGCCTGTTCTACGATATAGAGATGCCTCTCGTGGAAGTGCTTGCCGATCTCGAGACAACGGGCGTGCGCCTCGACACCGAAGCACTTGCCGAAACGTCGCGCACGCTCACTGCCCGGCTCGCCGACATGGAGAAAGAGATATACGCTTTGGCCGGACATGAGTTCAACATAGCATCGCCCCGCCAGGTGGGCGAGGTGCTGTTCGGCGAGATGAAGATTGTGGAAAAGCCCAAGAAGACACGCACCGGGCAGTATGTCACGTCGGAAGAGGTGTTGCAGCAGCTGCGTTCGAAGAGTCCGATAGTTGACCGCATACTCGCACACCGTGGTTTGAAGAAGCTCCTCGGCACCTATGTCGATGCGCTTCCCAAGCTCGTCAATCCGCGCACCGGGCACATACACACGTCGTTCAACCAGACTGTCACGGCCACTGGACGGCTCTCCTCGTCGGATCCCAACCTGCAGAACATCCCCGTGCGGGGCGACGACGGCAAGGAGATACGCCGTTGTTTCGTGCCCGAAGAGGGTTGCCTGTTCTTCTCGGCCGACTACTCGCAGATTGAACTGCGCGTGATGGCTCATCTGTCGGGCGACGAAAACATGATAGAGGCGTTCCGCGAGGGCCACGACATACACACCTCCACGGCGGCGCGGATATACAAGAAACAGCTCGACGAGGTGTCGCGCGACGAGCGCACCAAGGCCAAGCGGGCCAATTTCGGCATAATCTACGGCATAACGGTGTTCGGACTTGCCGAACGCCTCGACATCCCGCGCGACGAAGCCAAGCAACTCATCGACGGATATTTCGAGACATTCCCCGGCGTGCGCGACTATATGGAACGCGCCAAACAGCTCGTGCGCGAACGCGGCTACGCCGAAACCATGTTCCACCGCCGCCGCTATCTGCCCGACATACTGTCGCACAACGCCACGGTGCGAGGCTTTGCCGAGCGCAACGCCGTCAACGCCCCCATACAAGGGTCGGCTGCCGACATAATAAAGATAGCCATGGTGCGCATACACCAACGCTTCAAGCGCGAACAACTGCAATCGAAGATGATTCTTCAGGTGCACGACGAACTCAATTTCTCGGTGCTGCCCGAAGAGAAAGAAAAGGTTGAAAGCATCGTGATAGAGGAGATGCAGCAAGCCTGCAAGCTCAACGTGCCGCTGCTTGCCGACTCGGGTTGGGGTGCAAACTGGCTCGAAGCGCACTGACGCGGAGCCGGCGTTTGCGCGCCGTTTACAGTTTATTGTTTTCCAGTAAGTATTTCGCAAGCAAAAAGTCGCGTAGGGTAGAGTGTTCAAAATCGGATTGAAAAATGTGCAGAATTTTATATTGATATAAATTTATAATCATTTAATTATAAGGAAGAATTTGGTAATTGAAGCCCTGAAAGGGCGTCACGACCGTAGCCCAGGGTGAGGACGGAGCGAAGCTACGGACGTAACCCTGGGTTTTCATGGCCATAGCAACGGTTGGCCTGTAAGGTCAACACACACCCAATTGATTGTGCTGACCTTACAGGCCAGCCGTGAAAAC
>CAVKCP010000102.1:0-9614 GCA_963654815.1 Lachnospiraceae bacterium
TCATATTTGTAACTATTTGATTACTAACTATAAAGATACAAAATATTTATTGGACTGCCAACTTTTTTGCCCATTTTTTATGACTTTCTTATCCCGAACTGAGGTATATATTCAGCACAACAAATCGGTTCCCGCATGAATATGACAAAAGGCAGTGCCCGCATTACAGGCACTGCCTTTTATTATTTTACCCATGCTTTCAGACAAAGCGGCGCATCTCAGCCGAGTCGAAGACAATCACTCCACACATGACAACAATAGCCACCGACACAAGCAACGGCGATATTGAAGAGTAGGAAACCGACACCAACATGCTAAAAGCATCGGCAATTACATTTCCGACGGCAACCTTAAGAGAAGCCAGTCCGCCAAAGAAAAGCAACAGAACAACCGTTGCCGCAAAGCACACCAAGCGCAATGCCATGTCGATGCGATACAGACGCACACCTTCGGGAAGGCTTCGCATCACCCGTGACGAGAACCCGTTGTCGGCAATGTCACCTACACCATATTCTGAAAAAAAGCTTTTTATAAGTTTGTCATCATTATCTGTCATAACCATTCTGTCTTAAAAAGTTGGCAAGTTTTTCTTTTCCACGAAACAAATGCGACTTGACCGTACCCTGGGCCATACCTGTTATCTCGGCTATCCGGTCAATCTTATATCCATCCACTATTTGCAACGTCACACACAAACGCTCCTTCTCGCCGAGCCTACGCAATGCGTCATACACATCCATGTGCAAAACCGTGTCATGACTGTCGGTGTTGCGGCGTGCAGCATCGGAGTTGTCGATGTCATCGGTGTGTCGGTTGCGCCGCGTGTAGTCGTAAAGCACGTTGTAGGCAATGCGGTAGAGCCATGTTGAAAACGCCGACATGCCACGAAACTGGGCTATGTTTGTATAGGCTTTTATGAAAGTGTCCTGTGCAAGGTCGTCGCTCAGCTGCGTGTTGCCCAATGTCTGGTTGAGAAAGAAACGGCGTATGGGCGACTGGTATTTCACGACAAGCCGGTCGAAAGCCCTCCTGTCATGAAACACAGCCACCCTGGTTATTAAAGAGAGATCGCTAATTTCTTTCATCAAAGCATCTTGTTTTCAGTCAAGCGACATCACTTGACGCCTTCATTGACGGCGTCGTTGTCATCTTTTTCCTTTTCGTCAGAGCCGAGTGCATCGCTTGACGGTTCGTCAGGGTCGGCATATCGGTCGTTGACATCGCGGTTGCCGTCGTCGCTATACGAGCCTCTGTCGTCTTCGGCCGCATCTTTCCAGTCGGCCGTGCCACAGTTTCTTTGATGACTGTAACGCCCTATATACATCTTTCCGGCACCCATGCAGGCCACCAAGGCACCTATACCAATGAGCGGTCTTGCGCCAAGGAAGAAGAAGAAAAGCATAAGTCCTATGCCGACTGCCAGATTATGCACGCCGCGTTGCCACATATGCGATGCCGTATAATCATCATTACGCACACCGCCTTGGGCAACCGGACGCTTGGGAGAATAACTCCGCCGGGCGTTACGGGGCTGATTTTCGTTTCTACGTATGAGGTAGCGCACCAACAGAAACACCAATACCAGCGGAACAACTATCATAAGCAAGATTGCCAGAACAAACAGTACGCAGACAAAAACGCCCAAGCCTCCGAAGCCGCACATGGTTTTCAGCATATCGCCCAAATCATTTGATGATGTCATAATTACTGCATTGTCACCACCTTGTGCATCGTCGTCGGCATCATCGGCAACATAAGCGGCATCATCGGCAAATGCCGTGGTGTCTGAATATGCCTCTATTGCCTGCGATGTGGAGTCCACATCAACTTTCACGACCGTGTGGCGGTGACGGTGGTTAGGTGCCGCCGGGGCAGCGATTACGCCTACGGTGAGCAGCATTGCCATTGTTAACAGAATCTTTTTCATGTGTGTCTTTTTTGTTTGTTTTCTGCTTGTTTGACGCAATGCAATGCGTTTTGGTTGCACAAATCTTGCTTTTCTTGCAAAAATAGCAATTCTACGCGAAACTGCAAAACTCCGTTCACGCCAACGTTACGGCCACCAGCACAATGCATGCCCCACTTTGCACACAGCCAAAATAAAGGTGCAGCCCGGTGCAGAAACCGATTTTTTAGTGTAATTTTGCACCCGACAAACATCAACTACCACAAAGATGCAGTTACCCGAAGACTTTAAAACGTACACGCGTGCGCTTATGGGCGAAACACTTTACGGCACTTTGCGCGACGCACTCGACACCGATGCACCCACAAGCATACGCCTCAACCCGCTTAAAGCGTCATCACGCGACGTGAACGATGCCATGCTCGATGCCGCAGTACCCTGGTGCGAGGACACAGGCAGATACTTGCGCGAACGTCCCAACTTCACCTTCGACCCACTAATGCACGCCGGAGTGTATTATGTGCAGGAAGCATCGTCGATGTTTGTCGATTTCGTGGTGCGCCAACTCATACACAATCCTGTGACAATGCTCGACATGTGCGCAGCGCCGGGAGGCAAGTCTACGGCCGTTAGGGCAGCATTGCCCGACGGAAGTCTGCTTTTCTGCAACGAACCGATGCGCACCCGAGCACAGATTCTGGCCGAGAACATACAGAAATTCGGGCATCCCGACGTGGTTGTCACCAACAACTATCCACGCGACTACCGCAAGTCGGGCCTTGTATTCGACGTTATCCTCACCGACGTGCCGTGCTCCGGCGAGGGAATGTTCCGCAAGGATGATGGGGCAAGAGCCGAATGGAGCACACAGAACGTGGACAACTGCCAACGCTTGCAACGCGAGATTGTGGCCGATGCATGGCAATGTCTCAAACCCGGCGGACTGCTAATCTATTCCACATGCACGTTCAACGCCAAGGAAAACGAGGAGAACGTGGAATGGGCAGTGCAAGAACTCGGCGCACAATGCGTCAGTCTGCCCACCGACAAGGCATGGAACATTACCGGAGCACTCGCGGGCAACGCACCTGTCTGCCGTTTTCTACCGGGCGTAAGCCGTGGCGAAGGCCTGTTCATGGCGGTGCTCAGAAAACCGGGCGAGCCTTCGCCCGACACCCAAGGCAAAAAGAAAAAGCAGGCGACAAGGCGCAACAACACTGCAAAAGGCAAGACATTGCCCATGCCGAAAGGTCTGATCGAAGCCGACAATTTCACATTGCGCCTGCGCGGCGATGCAGTTTCGGCCATACCAAAGCGTTGGGCCGACATATACGATGCCGCCGAAAGTAGCCTGCACATAGTGAATGCCGGAGTGACAACGGGACGCATGAAAGGCAAAGACATCATACCCGACCAGGGACTGGCACTCTCTGCATGCCTCGACAAGGAAGCCTTTGCCACCGTTGACATCAGCCACACCGAGGCAATAGCATTCCTGCGCAAAGAACCGGTGGCTCTTCCGGCCGACACTCCACGCGGATTCGTGTTGCTCACATACGCCGGAATACCAATCGGGTTCGAGAAAAACATCGGCAACAGAGCCAACAACCTGTATCCGCAGGAATGGAAAATAAAGACAACGCACCTACAGGAACCACCCCAAATAATAGCCGGTTGACGGCAAGTACGCCCCCACCCCACGCCAACAATGCACACAAACAAAAAGAAACATAACGACACTCTGAAATGAAACAATATCTCAACTTGCTCGACGAAATACTCAATGAGGGCACAAAGAAACACGACCGCACCGGAACGGGCACTATAAGTGTGTTTGGCCACCAAATGCGCTTCAACCTAGAAGAGGGTTTCCCGTTGCTCACCACAAAGAAACTGCACACCAAATCGATTATACACGAACTGCTGTGGTTTCTGCGCGGCGACACCAACGTGCGCTATCTGCAGGAAAACGGCGTAAGGATATGGAACGAATGGGCCGACGAAAACGGCGACCTCGGACCTGTCTACGGCCACCAGTGGCGCTCGTGGCCCGACTACAACGGCGGAACAATCGACCAGATAAAGAATGCCGTGGAAATGATTAAGCACAACCCCGACTCGCGCCGAATACTTGTAAGTGCATGGAATCCGGCAGAAATAGAGGAAATGGCACTGCCGCCGTGCCACTGCCTGTTCCAGTTCTATGTTGCCGACGGACGCCTGTCGCTGCAACTATACCAACGATCGGCCGACACTTTCCTCGGAGTGCCTTTCAACATAGCGTCCTACGCACTGCTGCTAATGATGATGGCACAGGCAACAGGACTTAAAGCCGGCGATTTCATACACACCACAGGCGACACACATCTGTATCTCAACCATATAGAACAGGCCAAGCTGCAACTCACACGCACACCGAGAAAACTGCCGGTGATGCGCCTCAATCCCGACGTAAAGGACATTTTCGACTTCAAATACGAAGACTTTACACTTGAAGGCTACGACCCCTGGCCACACATCAGTGCAACCGTGAGCGTGTGAAAGCACCGCAATGACGCAGCTTGACCACACCCCGCCGAAGGCCGGAACCGCAAAAACGGCATAAAAGAACCCTACACACGAATCTCAAGAAAACCATACTCAACATGATAAACATCATAGCCGCCGTGGCGCGCAACCGTGCCATAGGCAACGACAACAAACTCCTGTATTGGCTTCCCAACGACCTGAAACGCTTCAAGGCACTCACCACAGGCCACACGATAATCATGGGGCGGCACACATTCGAGTCATTGCCCAAAGGGGCACTGCCAAACCGCCGCAACATTGTGCTCAGCCGCACGCAAGGCGAGTTTGCCGGATGCGACACATATAGCTCGCTCAACGAGGCTCTCGCCAACTGCAAAGAGGGCGAAGACGTATATATAATAGGTGGGGCAAGTGTGTATGAGCAGGCAATGGACATGGCCGACCGCCTGTGCCTCACCGAGATTGACGACACGCCTGACGTGGCCGACGCTTTTTTTCCATCTTACGACAACTGGAAAGAGGCGGCACGCGAACACCACGAAACCGACGAACGCCATGAATATGCCTATGATTTTGTTGATTATGTAAAATAACCGCCGTGCGGTAAACCGCAATTCACTCCCCGGAAAACACGAAGATGCAATGCAGAGCCAACGGTTCTGCATTGCATCTTTTGTTTTGTTCTTGCCTTATTCACACACAACGCGTAAAGCGTCATAACCCGGACAACCGTCGGCAGACGGCGGTCACACGCCTGTGTGGCATGGCATTACTGCTCTTCCTTTTCCTCGTCGTCAACCTGAAGGTCACACACAGGCACCTGACGGTTGATTGCCGCATTGAACGAAATTATAGTTTCGCTGCGCGACAAGCCCAGAGGCTGCAGGCGATCGTGTATGACATTGAGCAAATGATGGTTGTTGCGGGCATAAATCTTTATGAACATGTCATAGCCACCAGTGGTGTAATGACACTCCACCACCTCGGGAATGCGGCGCAACTCCTCAACTACATCATCGAATTTTGCAGGGTTCTGCAAGTAAAGACCTATATAGGCGCACGTTTCATAGCCCACCTTCTCGGGGTCGATTATAAACTGTGAACCTTTAAGGATGCCCAAATTTGTAAGTTTCTGTATGCGCTGGTGAATTGCCGCGCCACTCACATTGCACGAGCGGGCCACTTCAAGAAACGGAATGCGTGCATCGTTCGCTATGAGGCGAAGTATTTTCTTGTCAAGTAAATCTAAATTGTGATGTGCCATCTCTGTTGTTTTATTTTCACTGCAAAGGTATAATAAAATAACGAATATGACAACTTTTAATTTTATTTTTGTGACAATTCAACACTTTCTTTTTGTGCTGAATAACTTATTCGGCTCACATTTGCCTTGCGCAGAGCCATTTTCACCTGAGTTACAAGCCACATGGGCGTGTCGCGGTCGGCCTTTATCGACACGGTCATGCGTGTGCGGTCGTCGGCCGACATGCGTTCTCTTTCGGCTGAGATATAGTCGGTTACATCGTCGGGCGAAACAATCTTGTCGTTAATCTGCACGCAGCCGCCTTCACATCCGGTCTTGCTTGCACCTACGGGGCGGCCTATATAAATATATGTAACTGCCGATTTCTTAGTCAACCGCGTCAGTTCGGTGCCCTGTGGCACCGTGTATTTCACTTTGAGCGTCACCTTACGCATGTGCGTGACCACCATGAAAAAGAACAGCACGGTGAATATAAGGTCGGGAAGCGATGCCGTATTGAGCATGGGCACTTCACGGCGGCGGTTGCGCAATATCATTGTTTGCCTCCTTTCTCTGCTTCGGCAGCATTTTCCGGCTGCTTGCCGTCGTTGTAAGTTTCGGCTATGCGCTGCGGACAAAGGTTGCGTATGCTCTCACGCTGCTGCTCGGTGCAACAGTCGTAAGCACGGTGGAAGCGACGGTGCGCAAGCTGGTCGCGCACGGTGCGGTAGGCCGCCACAATTTCGTTCTGCAACAGGAAATAGGTGTCGTAGCTTGCCGAAGGGTGCGAATCAATATAGATAATGTGGCTCTCGGGGCGCGCCAACACAAACTCCGCAATATCGTGGCGCAGCGATTTCATCTCAACCGATTTGCCGTCAAGCATTATGCGGTTGTCGGCAGTAATATTGAAACTGAGCGTATTGTCGCGGCTAACCTCAGCAACAGACTGCTGCTGCGATCGGTCGTTGTCGGCCGGAGGCAACTGGCGCACCAATCCGCTGTCAACATCCATTGATGTTGTCACGAGAAAAAACGTCAGCAGCATGAACGAGATGTCTGCCGTTGCCGTCGTGTTAAGTATCGGTACACTGTGTTTTCTACGCTTTATGAGCATCGGCCCCGTCTTTTTCCTTTTTCCTTATATAGCGTGTCGCCCCGAAAGCCACGGCTATGATGGCGATAACTGTCATTATGAGCGACGTGTTGACAAACATATCGGCCACACGCAACCAAAACGTGTCGGTGTAGCTAGCACCGTTCACCACCAAAGCATCGGTAGAACCCAAGGCCAGCGTGACGATTATAAGCACGAGAGTGCCGCCGGCCGTGGTCCATGCTATGCGTGCTGCCGGCACACCGTTCACCACCCTGGCCTCGTCGCGGCTCTTGCGCATGCCCGAAACTGCCGAACACACGGTCACGGCAAATGCTACAACCACAAGCAGCGACATAAACCACACGAGCACGCCAGTGAGTAGCGGCGCGTTGAAGTCGGGGTTGTCAAGGTAAGGCATGTCAAAGCCCACGAAGCGGAATGCAGCAAACAGCACCACCGTCGTGCCCACAAGAATGTAGAGCACACGGCGCGATATGCGTTCGGCAGACCATCGTCTTATGTCAGGAACTTTCATTTGCCAGTCTTGTATTTCTGTATTTCGTCGAGAAGCGTTATCGCGCTCTCCTCCATCTGCGACGTGATATGATCGATTTTCGACAATACATAGTTGTAGAACAGTTGCAGAATAAGGGCGACGATGATACCGAAGATGGTGGTGATGAGTGCCACCTTCATTCCCGAAGCCACAATCGTAGGGTTGATGTCGCCCGCCATCTGTATCTGTTCAAACGCCATCACCATGCCTATCACCGTGCCCAGAAAACCGAGCGACGGGGCCATGGCTATGAAAAGCGTTATCCACGAGCAGCCTTTCTCGAGGTTGGCAGCCTGCACGGTGCCGTAGGCTGCCACCGAACGTTCGATGTTGTCGATGCTGTCGTCTATGCGTTCAAGTCCTTCGCAGCATATCGATGCCACCGGACCGCGCGTGTCGCGGCACTGCCGCAAGGCCGCATTGATGTCGCCCGAAGCTATCTTCGCGCCAAGGTCGGCCATGAACCGCTTGGCGTTTATCTCGGAAAGACTCAGATATATCACGCGCTCAATGCAGAACGCAAGACCAAGCACAAGGGCAAGAGCCACAAGCGACATGAACGAGGCATCGCCCTCGATGAATTTTGTTTTGAGCACTTGGTGGAAGCTCGGGCTCTCTTCGGGCACTATGTCGGCAGTGCCATCCTGCAAGTCGGCCATGGATGACGGCGCACCTTGCCCTGCAAGCGACGTGTCAGACAGTTCGGTGCCGTCGTTACGGACACTGTCGGGGGAAGGAGCTGCCGAAACCGTCATGGCGGCAAGCCATACAAACATGACGGCAAGCATTAATTTTGCCTTGAATAGAAACCTGAAACTTTGTCTTTTTTCCATTTTTGCCTTTAATTCCCAACTGTCAAGCGCATGACAACCGTGTGCCTACGCATGGCAATCTTAACTTTCAACATGGCGTTGCCATCCGCATTGGCGGCATAACAAACGTCTTTTCATTTGCTGCAAAATTACAGATATTTTTTCTATTGGCATCGCCTTTACTGTTGATATTTTCGTTGTCGCACACATTCGCAAGTTTCCCATGCCGCTAAAATGCCGGCGGTTGCTCTGCACAACGTCCCGACCATACCACACGACACAAAAAAAGCGACAGACACTTGCGCGTCTGTCGCCTGTATTATTTCGCAAAAATTGCTTATGCCTCAGTAGCGGTTGCCTCTTCCTGTGCGGGAGCTGCAACCTCTGCGGGAGCTTCGGCAGGAGTTTCTACCACCTGCTCGTTCTCGGCAACAACCTTAACGGGAACCTTAACCTCAACTTCCTTGTGGAAGTGAATGGTAGCCTCGTAGTCGCCAACCTTCTTGATGTCGTGCATGGTGATAATCTTGCGGTCGATGTCGAAACCCTTCTTCTTGAGCTCGTCAGCCACAATGTTTGCGTTAACCGAGCCATAGGTTACGCCTGTTGCGCTCACCTTGGCTGTGATAACCAGCTCTACACCGTTCAAGCCTTCAGCCTTCTTCTCAGCCTCAGCCTTGATAGCTGCAAGTTTGTGAGCCTGCTGCTTGAGGTTTTCAGCCAACACTTTCTTTGCCGACTCCGATGCGATAACGCCCTTGCCGGTGGGGATGAGGTAGTTGCGGCCGTAACCGTTCTTCACGGTCACGATGTCGTTCTTGTAACCCAATCCTATGATGTCTTCCTTCAGTATAATTTCCATAATTGCTGTTCCTCCTTAATTTTATTTCATCAAATCGGTAACGTAAGGAAGCAATGCAATCTGGCGGGCACGCTTCACGGCCTGAGCCACGCGGCGCTGATACTTCAGTGAAGTGCCAGTGATGCGGCGCGGAAGGATTTTACCCTGCTCGTTCAAGAACTTCTTGAGGAACTCGGGATCCTTGTAGTCAATGTATTTGATGCCGCTCTTCTTGAAACGGCAATACTTCTTCTTTCTTGTGTCCACCGAAGGTGGGGTCAAATAGCGAATTTCTGATTCTACTGCTGCCATAATTTAAGCCTCCTCTTTTTTACCAAACTTGTTACGTCTCTTCTCGGCATACTGTGCTGCATACTTGTCGAGTTTGACAGTGATGTAACGGATTACTTTCTCGTCGCGGCGATAGCCGGTCTCAAGAGTCTTGATGACAGTAGGCTCTGCCTTGAATTCCAGCAGGCAATAGAATCCTGTGGATTTCTTCTGAATAGCATAAGCCATCTTCTTGAGTCCCCAGGCCTCCTCATTCACGATTTCTGCACCGTTGTCGGTGAGAAGCTTCTTGAATTTAGCGACCGTTTCCTTCATCTGTTCATCAGACAAAACGGGA
>CAVKCP010000103.1:0-9613 GCA_963654815.1 Lachnospiraceae bacterium
GTGAACCGCGGAACGTAGTGAAGCGGTGTAACCCTGGGTAAACGGTTGGTTTTCAAGGCTGGCCTGTAAGGTCAGCACAATAAATTTGGTGTGTTGACCTTACAGGCCAACCGCTCCACCGTACATGGAACCCAGGGTTACGTCCGTAGCTTCGCTCCGTCCTCACCCTGGGCTGGGATTGTTGTGCCCTTTCAGGGCTTTGATTACAGCATTCCTTTTGATAAACAAATGATTGCAAATTTATACAAACATAAAAAATCGCATGTTTTTTTAATCCGATTTTGAACACTCTACCCTTCGAGGACCTATCGCTTGCAACATTTATTGGCCACTATTAATATAGAAAGAACTACGGGCCGGGCGGAACAAGTGTTCCGTCCGGCCCGTAACCGTATGTCGCGGCACTGCCGCAACGTTGTCTTTCCCATATCATGTTGCCTTGTTTGCGGTGCGTGGCGCATGCTGCATGCGTGTGCTTCTTATGCCGCACGCGTGTGGTGCGTCTGCGGTGCGCTGCCGTTGCAATGCCTGCACGACAAAGCGAAGCATGATTTCACAACCACACTCCGCAGCAAACTTAAACAACCAATAAAAGAAATAGATTGCTCTTGTCGTTCCACGGAGGCTCACGCCTTCCGGGGCTTGTGCAAAAGCCCCCGCCGCGGCGCACCGCCGACGGAAGCCTTTGTCTATTGAGCCGCTTGCATTAGCGGATGAACAGCAGCTCGCGGTATTTGGGCAGAGTCCACAGTTCGTCGGCCACAACAAGTTCAAGCTTGTCAATCTGGTAGCGTATCTCCTCCATCTTAGGAGCCACGGTGTCGTGGTAGGCTATTGCCTTGCTGTGCTCGTCCTCAATCTTGTTGGCCACCTTGCGGGCGTTCACGAGTTCTTCAACGCCTGTCTCGATCTTCTGTGTGCGCTCGGCAATCTCTTCGATAATCTTTTTGTTGCGCGAGGTGAGCTTGGCAGCCTGCTCGGCAGGGAATATATCGTACATGCTCTGCACGTTCTTGGCCAGCTGGCTCTGGTAGTGTGTGCACACAGGTATGATGTGGTTCATCGAAAGGTCGCCGAACACGCGGGCCTCGATTTGTATCTTCTTGGTGTAGGTCTCCCATTTCACCTCGTTGCGTGCCTCGAGTTCCTTTTCAGACATCACTCCCATGTCGGAGAACATCTTGATGCTCGACTCGTCGAGGTAACGCTCGAATATCTTCGGGCACGATGTTTCGCAGTCGAGTCCGCGGCGTTTTGCCTCGACAACCCATTCGTCGGAGTAGCCGTTGCCCTCGAAGTGGATGGGCTTGCAGAACTTGGCATCCTCGCGTACAACGTCGAGTATGGCGCTGATCTTGTCTTCGCCATTGGCGATGAGCGCGTCAACGCGGCGCTTGAAGTCTTTCAGAGCCTCTGCCACAGCCGTGTTGAGCACAATCATTGCGCTTGCACAGTTGGCCTCGGAGCCCACGGCGCGGAACTCGAAACGGTTGCCCGTGAAGGCGAAGGGTGATGTGCGGTTGCGGTCGGTGTTGTCGATGAGCAGTTCGGGTATCTCGGGAATGTCGAGCTTCATGCCCTGCTTGCCTGCGATGTTGAACAGTTCGTCCTTGTCGGAGTTCTCCACGTGCTCGAGAATTTCGGTGAGCTGGTGGCCGAGGAACGAAGAGATGATTGCTGGAGGTGCCTCGTTGGCGCCCAGACGGTGTGCGTTGGTGGCACTCATGATGCTCGCCTTGAGCAGTCCGTTGTGCTTGTAAACGCCCATGAGCGTCTCTACGATGAACACGATGAAGCGCAGGTTGTCTTCGGGAGTCTTGCCCGGTCCGTGCAGCAGAACGCCTGTGTCGGTGCTGAGGCTCCAGTTGTTGTGCTTGCCCGAACCGTTGATTCCGGCGAAGGGCTTCTCGTGCAGCAGCACGCGGAAGCCGTGGCGGCGTGCTATTTTCTTCATCAGCGACATGAGGAGCATGTTGTGGTCTACGGCCAGGTTGGTCTCCTCGAATATCGGGGCAAGCTCAAACTGGTTGGGAGCCACCTCGTTGTGGCGTGTCTTGCAAGGAATGCCCAGTTCGAGAGCCTGTATCTCAAGGTCTTTCATGAAGGCCTGCACGCGCTCGGGAATTGCTCCGAAATAGTGGTCGTCCATCTGCTGGTTCTTTGCAGAGTCGTGTCCCATGAGTGTGCGTCCGGTGAGCATGAGGTCGGGACGAGCCGAGTAGAGACCCTCGTCAACGAGGAAATACTCCTGTTCCCATCCAAGGTTTGACACCACCTTCTTCACCTCGGGATAGAAATAATGGCACACGTCGGTTGCGGCCACGTTCACTGCGTGCAGAGCGCGCAGCAGCGGTGCTTTGTAGTCGAGTGCCTCGCCGGTGTAGGAGATGAACACTGTGGGGATGCAGAGGGTGTCGTCGATGATGAACACGGGCGATGTGGGGTCCCAAGCAGAGTATCCGCGGGCCTCGAAGGTGTTGCGGATGCCGCCCGAGGGGAACGAGCTTGCGTCGGGTTCCTGCTGTACGAGCAGCTTGCCCGAGAATTCTTCAATCATTCCGCCCTTGCCGTCGTGCTCGATGAAAGCGTCGTGCTTCTCGGCAGTGCCTTCGGTGAGGGGCTGGAACCAGTGTGTGTAGTGTGTCACGCCGTTCTCGTCGGCCCACTGCTTCATGCCCTTTGCCACTGCATCGGCAATGGAACGGTCGAGACGCGCGCCGTTGTCGATTACGTCGACGAGCTTCTCATAGACATCGCGCGGCAGATACTTGTACATCTTGGCGCGGTTAAACACGTTCTTTCCGAAGAACTCCGAGGGGCGTTCAATCGGTGCTATCACGTCAAGGGGTCTTTTCTTGAACGCTTCGGCTACAACCTCAAATCTCAAATTTGCCATTGTTTCTTTAAGCTTTTATTGTTTAAACTCTTTTACCTTAATAATCCTGTTATCCTGAATGCGCCGTCATGTGGCTCATTTGGTGTTGAGCCATTCGGCTATTCGGCGCATTGCTTCCTCGCAGTCGGCGCGTTCGCCAAAGGCAGTGAGGCGTATGTAGCCTTCGCCGCTCGGTCCGAATCCCACGCCGGGAGTGCACACCACGCCTGCTCCGTAGAGCATCTGTTCGAAGAATTTCCAGCTTTCGGTGCCACCGGGGGTCTTCACCCAGAGGTAGGGGGCGTTCTTTCCGCCGTAGACTTCAAGTCCCAGAGCTGTGAGTGCCTCGTGCATTATGCGTGCATTGCCCATGTAATAGTCAATGGTGGCCTTTATCTGCTTCTTGCCTTCGGGCGAGTATATCGCCTCGGCAGCACGCTGCGAGATGTAGCTTGTGCCGTTGAACTTGGTGCTTTGGCGGCGATCCCACAGGTGGTTTAGCTCCACGCGCTGCTTTCCGTCAATTGTCACGGCGGTCACTTCCTTGGGTATCACGGTGTAACCGCAGCGCACTCCGGTGAAACCAGCCGTCTTTGAATAGCTGTGGAACTCTATGGCGCATTTCTTTGCGCCCTTTATCTCGTATATGGAGTGGGGTATGTCGTCGTCCTGTATGTATGCTTCGTAGGCTGCATCATACAAGATGAGCGTGTCGTTTTCAAGTGCATACTTCACCCATTTCTTGAGTTCTTCCTTTGTTATCACTGTGCCGGTGGGGTTGTTGGGGTAGCACAGATATATCATGTCAACGCGGTGGTCGGGTATCTGTGGCGTGAAACCGTTCTCGGCGGTGCACGGCATGTAGTTCACGTTGCTCCACTTGCCGTTTTCGAGCACTCCGGCGCGTCCGCACATCACGTTTGAGTCGATGTAGACGGGGTATATCGGGTCGGTAACGCCCACTGAGTTGTCCCACCGCACTATCTCGCCTATGTTGCCGGTGTCGCTCTTTGCTCCGTCGTTGACGAATATCTCGCTCGGGTCGAGGTGTATGCCGCGCGGTGCGAAATCGTTCTTCACGATGGCTTCGCGCAGAAAGTCGTAGCCTCTCTCGGGGCCGTAGCCGCGGAATGTGGCCTGCACTGCCATTTCGTCAACGGCTTTGTGCATTGCCTCGATTACTGCGGGGCAGAGCGGCTGTGTAACGTCGCCTATGCCGAGGCTTATCACCCGCACCTGGGGATGCGACACCTTGAAGGCGTTAACCTTCTTGGCTATGTCGGCGAAGAGGTAGTTGTTGGAGAGTTTCAGGAAATGTTCGTTTACTAGTGCCATGTTTTGGAATGTGGTTTTATGGGTTGTTCCTGTCAGTTTGCTTGTGGCTGCGCCGCGTGATTATAGTGGCGTGCCGTTGTGTCCCAGACCGTTGTGCGGTGCCGTTCAGGGCAGTTCCACCTCGCCTTCGAAGGCGAATGCCGCCGGGCCTGTCATATATACGTGTCCGTCGGCCTCGTTCCATTCTATGGTGAGCGTGCCTCCGTCCATCACTATGTCGCTCTTGCGGGTGCTGCGTCCGGTTAGTGCTGCCGCCACGGCGGTTGCGCATGCTCCGGTGCCGCATGCCATTGTTATGCCGCTGCCGCGTTCCCACACCCGGGTGCGTATCTTGCCGTCGCCGGTAGTCTGTGCAAACTCGATGTTGCAGCGTTGCGGAAATGCCGCGTCGCGTTCGAGCACGCGGCCGTATTTTGCTATGTCTATGTCGTGGATGTCGTCTACGAAGGTAACGAAATGGGGGTTGCCCATCGACACGAATGTGCCCCGGAACGTGCGGAATGCTGCCGACAGCGTGTCGCCTGCGGTCTCGTCGTATTGTGCCGGCACATGGAATGCGGGCTGAAGCATGTCAACCGTGACGCTTTCCACCTTGTCGTCGGGGCCGATGTGCAGGTTGAGTGTCTTCACGCCAGAAAGGGTTTCGAGCAGAATGGCGCGTTTGTCGGTGAGTTTCTTGTCGTAAAGATACTTGCCGATGCACCTCGATGCGTTGCCGCACATCATAGCTTCCGATCCGTCGGCATTGAAGATGCGCATGGAATAGTCGGCACCCGACTCGGGCGATGCTTTGCCTATGAGCACAAGGCCGTCGCTCCCGATGCCTGTGTGGTAGGCGCTCCATTTCACTGCGGCTGCCGCAGGGTCGGGAATGTCATATTCCAACGTGTTTACATATATGTAGTCGTTGCCTGCCCCGTGCATCTTCGTGAATTTAACCGACCTTGCCATTTTTATCCTCTTTACTGTCTTTTTATTACTATTTCTTTTTATTCGGTTGCAAAATTACAACGATTTGTGCGTAAATCAATATTTTCGGCTATAAAATTTTGAGTTAATAAACATTAAGTTGCTATTTGTAAGCAATAACAAGCAAAACCATTTCAATTTGAAATATAGATATATGGTTTTGCAGACATTATGAAAGACAAACAAAACAAGGGTGATATTTTTGTTAAGTTAAAGTAGTATTATTTGTCATTTTGTCGTAATTTTGCAGTCGATTAGTTGCAGAACGACAGGGAAAGTCATTTTTATAACACCAAAAAGAAATAAAGACATGAAGAAAATTGAAGCCATTATCCGCAAGTCGCGCTTTGAGGATGTGAAGCAGGCATTACTCGCCGCCGACATAGAATGGTTCTCCTATTATGATGTGCGCGGCGTGGGCAAAGCCCGCCAGGGCCGCATCTACAGGGGCATAGTCTACGACACTAGCAGCATCGAGCGCATACTCGTTTCGCTCGTAGTGCGCGACAAGAACGTGGAACGTGCCGTGAACGCCATTCTGAAGGCTGCCCACACGGGCGAAATAGGCGACGGCCGCATATTCGTGATACCCATTGAGGATGCCGTGCGCATACGTACAGGCGAGCGTGGCGACATTGCTTTGTATAACGCCGAGCAGGAAAAATAGCATTCTCTTGCCGCCAACAGCCTGCGGCGAAGCAGACATGGCGACGGCAGACAAACCATATTATTAATGTAAAAAGATTTTTCAGGATATGACATCTATATTACTTGCAGCAACGGCCCTCGACACCGGCAACACGGCGTGGATGATTATGGCCACAATACTCGTGCTCTTGATGAGCATCCCGGGCATAGCCCTTTTCTACGGAGGACTCGTGCGACAGAAAAACGTGCTCAGCGTGATAATGCAGACCATGCTCATCGTGGGCGTTGTGACGCTGCTCTGGGTGGCCGTGGGCTACTCGTGGGCTTTCGGCACAGGCTTCAAGGAGAGCGGATCGCCGCTCTGGGCCATCATGGGCGGCATGGACAAGTGCTTCCTGCACGGCATCACCCCCGACACGATAACCGAAACAGGCATTCCCGAGGCGGTGTTCGCCATGTTCCAGTGCATGTTCTCGCTCATCACTCCGGCCCTCATCCTCGGTGCATTTGCCGAGCGCATTAAGTTCAGAGGCTACTTGGTGTTCATCATTCTGTGGGTGATTATAGCCTATTTCCCCATGGCCCACTGGGTGTGGGGCGGCGGATTCTTGCAGCAGATGGGGGCTATCGACTTTGCCGGAGGCACCGTGGTGCACATCAATGCAGGTGTGTCGGCACTCGTTATGGCTCTTATGATAGGTCGGCGCGACGACTATGACAAGGGTCATGCCATACTGCCCCACAACGTAACTATAGTGTTCATGGGCACATCGTTCCTTTGGTTGGGATGGTTCGGCTTCAACGCCGGAAGCGGACTCTGTGCCGACGGCATCGCTGCCAACGCCCTTCTCGTGACCCATGTGGCCGCTGCGGCTGCCGCCGTGACGTGGATGGTGATTGACTGGGCATGCAACGACAAGCCCACCACTGTGGGTGCATGCACCGGAGCGGTGGCCGGATTGGTGGCAATAACGCCTGCTGCCGGATCTACCGACCTGATCGGAGCCTTCGCCATAGGCATCATCACACCCGTGGTGTGCTTCGTAATGGTGGCTGTGGTGAAACCGCTCTTCAAATACGACGACGCGCTCGATGCCTTCGGCGTGCATGGCATGGGCGGTATCGTGGGTTCGCTGCTAACCGGAGTGTTCGCCACACGGTGCGTAACAGGCGACGGCGGCGTGCAGGGCGCGCTCTACGGCGACTGGCATCAGCTCGGCGTACAGGTGGTGGCAACGCTCGTGTCGATAGTGTTCAGCGCGGTAGTGACCTACATACTGTATGTGGCCGTCGACAAAACGATAGGTCTGCGCGTTGACAAGCGCGTGGAGGAGGAGGGACTCGACGTCTACGAACACGGCGAGTCGGCCTACAATTGACGTGCATCTGATACCTGACCTTACAGTGTTAACTTTTGCGTTCCGTTGCGGATGGGGCAGTGGCCCTGCCGCAGCGGATATTATAGGTGGGTTCTGAAAATTGACTTTGGCAGATTGCGAGGCTGTTTTCGAGGAAAATTTGACTGTGAGTGAAGGAGTATAGCGGGCTATACGACTGAACGAACTGGCGAATTTTACCGAAAAAAGACCGCAAGATGGCAAAACGCAACCCATTATAAATTTATTATTTTTTGCGGTGGGAATTTTCAGAACCCACCTAAAACTTAAACAACTAAAATAATATGTGTGGAATAGCAGCCATTTTCAACATTCAGGAACAGACACCTGAATTGCGCAGCAGAGCGCTGCGGATGAGTCAGAAAATACGCCATCGCGGTCCCGACTGGAGCGGGATCTACTGCGGCGGCAGTGCAATACTCGCCCATGAGCGGCTCAGCATCGTCGATCCGGAGTCGGGTAGGCAACCGCTTTACAGTCCCGACGGCCACCAGGTGCTTGCCGTCAACGGCGAAATATACAACCACAAGGACATACGCAGCCGCTATGCCGGCCGCTACGAGTTTCAGACAGGCAGCGACTGCGAGGTGATTCTCGCCCTCTACCGCGACAAAGGCATTGACTTTCTCGAGGACTTGAGCGGAATATTCGCCTTCGCCCTCTACGACGCGGAGCGCGACGAATATCTCATCGCGCGCGACCCGATAGGCGTAATACCTCTATATATAGGCCACGATGCCGAAGGCCGCGTGTATGTGGCAAGCGAGTTGAAGGCTCTCGAGGGCGTGTGCGACAGTTACGAACCGTTTCTCCCGGGCCACTACTACTGGAGCCGCGAGGGCAAGATGCACCGCTACTACCGCCGCGACTGGTTTGGCTACGACGCGGTGAGCAAAAACAAGGCGAGTGTCGAGGCCATACACGACGCGCTTGAAGATGCCGTGCGGCGTCAGCTTATGAGCGACGTGCCCTACGGAGTGCTGCTCTCGGGCGGCTTGGACTCGTCGGTGATTTCGGCAGTTGCCGAGAAATTCTCGGCACGTCGCATCGAGAGCGACGGACGCGAGACGGCATGGTGGCCGCGGCTGCACTCGTTTGCCGTGGGCTTGAAGGGTGCACCCGACCTTGCCAAGGCACGCCTCGTGGCCGAGCATATAGGCACCGTGCACCACGAGATAAACTACACCATACAGGAAGGACTCGACGCCTTGCGCGACGTGATATATTTCATCGAGACCTACGACGTGACCACCGTGCGTGCATCCACTCCGATGTATCTGCTGGCGCGTGTGATAAAGTCGATGGGCATAAAGATGGTGCTCTCGGGCGAGGGCGCCGACGAGATTTTCGGCGGCTACCTGTATTTCCACAAAGCCCCCGACGCGCGCGCCTTCCACGAGGAAACCGTGCGCAAGCTTTCAAAGCTGCACCTCTACGACTGCCTGCGTGCCAACAAGAGCCTGTCGGCCTGGGGCGTTGAGGGGCGCGTGCCGTTCCTCGACAAGGAATTCCTCGACGTGGCCATGCGCACCAACCCCGAGGCCAAGATGTGCCCGGGCAACACGATAGAGAAGAAGATCGTGCGCGAGGCATTTGCCGACATGCTTCCCGAAGAGGTGGCTTGGCGGCAGAAGGAGCAGTTCAGCGACGGCGTGGGATACTCCTGGATTGACACGTTGAAGCGCATCACCGCCGAGCGTGTGAGCGACGAAGAGATGGCACACGCCGCCGAACGGTTCCCCATTAACCCTCCGCGCAACAAGGAAGAATACTATTACCGCTCGATATTTGCCGAGCATTTCCCGTCGGACTCGGCGGCACGCACCGTGCCGAGCGTGCCGAGTGTGGCGTGCAGCACGGCAGAAGCTCTCGCATGGGACGCTGCGTTCAAGAACATGAACGACCCGAGCGGACGCGCCGTGGCAGGCGTGCACGAACAGGCCTACGCCTGACACTGACATGCACACGCCGCCGTAGGCATTTGCTTAAGGTGGGTTTTGTAAAATCCCACCGCAAAACAAGAATTAATATAACGGGTTGCGTTTTGTCAACTCGCGGTCTCTTTTTCGGTAAAATCCGTCTGCTCGTTCAGTCGTATAGTCCGCTATGCTTCTTCACTCGCAGACAAATTCTCCTCGAAAATAGCCTTGCAATCTGACAAAGCCAATTTATAGAACCCACCTTAAAACCTGCTGCCAACTGGCGGCAGGTAATTTTTCTGTTTAAACTCTGGGGCGACACTCTGGCCGAAAGGTCATTGTGTCGCCCTGTCTTTATGCCCTTTGCGAGGGTGGCAATATTGAGTTATATTGGTGTCCGGTAAAAACTTTGCAACAGGTAAGTCCCGTAGGGACGACAGATTATAGCGCAGGGGCTTGCCCCTGCGTTT
>CAVKCP010000104.1:0-9303 GCA_963654815.1 Lachnospiraceae bacterium
CGGTTCACCCTGGGCTGGGATTGTTACGCCCTTGCAGGGCTTAGTATGCAAAACTCTACAAAATTGCGACTAATTTTTTCTGAATATTGAACGCCCTTGCAGAGCTTAGTATGTACCCCCACACAAAATTACGACTACTTTTTTGCCGGACCACAATAACGTGCAATATGTAAAAACGAAAGAGGTGTTTACCTGCCGTGGCGGAGTAAACACCTCTTTTGCTTTGTGCGCGTGTTGTCGCGTTATTTCATTATAACCTTGCTTGTAGTGCCGTCGGCGTGGCGTATGATGTTGAGGCCGTGCTTCGGGGCGTTGAGGCGACTACCGTCGGCAGAGTAATAGCCCACTGCCTCAGATGCGTTGCTGTTTACGCTTGTGATGCCGGTGCTTGAACTCTTAATGGCGCACTTGGCAGCATTCTCTATCTTGCCGGTGCTCTTGTTGATGAGCAGGGCGCACACCGACAGCTTCGACTTGTCCTGTATGAGTCTGTATTGCGAAACGTTGTCGAATGTTACGTTGTGTATTGTGGTTTCGCCAACGTTAAGTGTCGAGGGCAGCGAACCTTCGATGCCGTAATCAACGCCTTTGGATGCTATGGCTACATGGTTGTAGTCGAGTCCGTAAACGGGGTCAACCGGCTCCTTGAACTTGTCGAGCTCCTCGGGAGCGTTCTCATACGACTGCCATTCGCTGTAGTTGTTCACCTGTCCCCAGCTGTCGTTGCGCAGTCCGTCGGCGGTGAGCACATAGCCTACGGCATACTCTGTGCCCTCGGCCACTGCTATGCACGGCTCCACTTCGGTGGCCACGCTGATGTTGTTCTGGTCGTCGTCCCATTTAGCCGATACATCGATGCGCATGGTTGTGGTGTTGGCCTTTTCTATTTCAAACTGGTCTTCGCCCACAATCTCGTTTATCTTCTCCTTGCGGTTTACCCACAACGACGGTTTGGAACTGCCCCATGTGCTTTCCATGGTGGAGTAGCTCTGTGTGTCGAGTGCGTCGCCGCAGTGTACGGCAATGCCGATGAAATCGTCGGGATGCAGACGTTGCAGCGACTCCATGATCGCTATGCCGCGCGGACAGTACTGGCACCACAAACCGGTGTAGTCTTCCACCACGACACGCTTCTCGGGAGTCTTCTCAATGGTGTAGCGTGTGATGTAGGTGTAGCCCACCGATGCCTCGTTGTATGAACTATTCACCTCGTTGATTGAGAGGATGACGTCGGTCTGTCCCAGTTCGCTGCCGGGTTTGAGGTATGCGGCGAACTCGCCAGTTTCATAACTGGGCAGCGGCGTTTCGAGGTCGACGGTGAACGGGCCTTCGGTGGTTTGTGTGTCCATATAATATAATGTGTAGGTGAAGTAGGACACACTTTCCGAACCCCAGTTTATGATTTTTACTCTTGCGGTGACACCGTCGCTTTGCGGACTGACGAACACCGCGCCTGCGGTCATGGGCGCGAGTGAGTTGGTGGCGGCTTCTGCGCCAGTGCTCCATCCCGTGATGAGACCCAGCAGAAGTGTGAGGCAAAGTAGTAAATGTTTTCTTTTCATAGAATGCGTTTTTTGTTGTTAGTATATCGTTACCGTTATTTTAAACGTAAGAAAGTGTGCACGGCGCACTGAAAATGGCCGCTCGGTTTTGCCGAGTGCTGCAAAGATAGGTATTTTTTCTTGCTTTATGCAGATTTCTGCGCTTTTATTTTTGCAGAGTGGCGTCAGAAACACCGTTCTCGGGCAATTGTTCGACATAGTTGACGAGCGAGTCGCGCCCGTTGAAAAGGTAGAAGCCCACGCGCACAACATTGCCTATGGCCGCGCTGCCCTTGACTTTCACATGGCGTGTCTTGCTATAGAATATGGTGTCGCGCCTTGACGGGTAGGACACGAGCTGCAGCATGGCGCGTGTGGATCCGCTGCCGATGTAGTAGATGCCGTCGCTGTCTTTTTGTGCCACCTGCACTTTTTGTCTGGCAGCGCGTCGTGCCGCCGCTACGGCGGTGTCTTCTGGTTCGAACACGCTTGCCGCCACCGTGTCGCCATCATCGGTGGGAGGCGGCACGCGGCATCCGGTGGTTGTGAAAGTGGCTGCCATTGTGACGGCAGCTATCGATGTGTAGAGCAATGATTTCATAGCTTATTCATGTTATTGTTGGAGTAGACTGCACGGGGTGTGTAATCACATTAATGCAAAATTATTCGTTTTGCACGAGACTGCAAACGGAGGCATTGTCAAGGAGCATGTTTTTTTTGCTTCGTTAACTATTTGTCCATGTCGCCGCATGGGAAAATGGGTGCAATGGGGAGGTGGCAAAAACGCGCGGAAATTTTGTGCGCAGTGTTGCACACACAGTGAGCCGAAAATTTGTGAAATCGCAAAAATATGATTAGCTTTGCACATATGAATACCGAAAGACAACCCGGCACCGAATGGTGCGAGAACATAATAATTGCCGATGCCGACTATATAGATAAGGTGGCGTTTGACCTCTCGGTGAATTTTGAGCGGATGATAGGCCGCCGCATTCCCAAGGCCGACACCGCGCGGTGGATTGACTGCGTGGCTCTCGACGGCGGACTGCGCGAGGGTGACAACCGCACGCAGGTGATATTTTTGCATGCCAAGAACCGCACTGAAATGGAGAATTTCGCCCCCGGTGACTTTGTTGCCGACCTTGACGGCAAGGCTTTCCGCGACAATTTGGGAGAGTTTGCCATAAGTTCCTACCCCGTGGAAGATGTGGTGGACGCAGGTGATTTCCTCGTTGACGTGCTTGCCACGGCTTGCAACCACGAGAGTGTGCACCGGGTTATGGTGGTGGCCGACACCACCGACGCGGCCTTGTGCGACATGGTGCGCCGCACCCTGCGCGACACTGCCGACGACAAGCGCGTGACGGTGTTTGCCATGCAGCCCTTGCCGGGCGGCAATTTCAGACAGGAAATACTCGGCTATTCGCTTATGAACGCGCTCGGCATACATGCCGATGAGATACCTTCGGGCGAATGACAATAGCCTGCGGCACGCTACTTGTGTGCGGCCGCGATTGAAACAGCGAAACAAAACAATAAATACATAGGAAATGGGAAAAGTTCTAATGATCGGCGCCGGCGGCGTCGCTACTGTCGCAGCGTTCAAGATAGCACAGAACGCCGACGTGTTCACCGAGTTTATGATTGCGAGCCGCACAAAGTCGAAGTGCGACAGGATTGTCAAGGCCATAGGCAACCCCAACATCAAGACGGCGCAGGTGGACGCCGACGATGTGGAGCAGCTCAAAGCCCTCTTCAACGACTACAAGCCCGAACTTGTGATAAACCTCGCGCTGCCCTATCAGGACCTTACCATTATGGAGGCTTGTCTGGCTTGCGGATGCAACTATCTCGACACTGCCAACTATGAACCCAAGGATGAGGCTCATTTCGAGTATTCATGGCAGTGGGCCTACAAGGAGCGTTTCGAGCAGGCAGGACTCTGCGCCATTCTCGGGTGCGGTTTCGACCCGGGCGTAACGAGCGTGTTCACAGCCTATGCGGCAAAGCACCATTTCGACGAGATACAGTATCTCGACATCGTTGACTGCAATGCTGGCAACCACCACAAGGCTTTCGCCACAAACTTCAACCCCGAAATAAACATCCGCGAAATAACGCAGAAGGGACTTTACTGGGAAAACGGCAAATGGGTGGAAACTGCTCCACTCGAGATACACCGTCCGCTCAACTATCCCGAGATAGGTCCGAAGGAGAGCTATCTGCTGCACCACGAGGAAATAGAGAGCCTCGTGAAGAACTATCCATCAATAAAACGCGCACGCTTCTGGATGACTTTCGGCCAGCAATACCTTACCTATCTCGACTGCATACAAAACCTCGGTATGTCGCGTATAGACGAGATAGAGTATGAAGCACCGCTCGCCGACGAACCGGACAAGAAAGTGAAGGTGAAAATCGTGCCGTTGCAGTTCTTGAAGGCAGTGTTGCCCAATCCGCAGGATCTCGGCCAGAACTACGACGGCCAGACTTCGATAGGATGCCGCATACGCGGACTGAAGGACGGAAAGGAACACACCTATTATGTATACAACAACTGTTCGCACCAGGCTGCCTATGAGGAAACCGGCATGCAGGGAGTGAGCTACACCACAGGCGTTCCGGCAATGATCGGGGCGATGATGTTCTTCAAGGGATTGTGGCGTAAGCCTGGCGTGTGGAACGTGGAGGATTTCGATCCAGATCCGTTTATGGAACAGCTCAACAAGCAGGGTCTGCCGTGGCACGAACTGTTCGACACCGACATCGAACTCTAATCGCAGAAGGGCAGAAAGGCACGCAATGGCGCGCCGCCCGCCAGATTATAATGCATAATACAAGGACTTGAAAAATTATGGCAAAGAAAGAAGAAGAACTGTCGCTCATGCAGGAAGGCAAACTTAAAGCCTTGCAGGCGGCAATGTCGAAGATAGAAAAAGATTTCGGCAAAGGCTCAATAATGAAGCTCGGCGACGAGCAAATAGAAAATGTCGAGGTGATACCGACCGGAAGCATCGGACTTGATGCAGCTCTCGGGGTAGGGGGCTACCCGAAAGGACGTATAATAGAAATATACGGTCCCGAAAGCTCGGGAAAGACAACACTTGCAATACATGCCATTGCCGAGGCTCAGAAGAACGGCGGAATAGCGGCTTTCATCGATGCCGAACACGCGTTCGACCGCTTCTATGCCGCCAAGTTGGGCGTAGACGTGGACAATCTGTGGATTTCGCAGCCCGACAACGGTGAGCAGGCACTCGAGATTGCCGACCAGCTCATACGATCGTCGGCAATCGACATCATCGTGATCGACTCGGTGGCTGCACTCACTCCCAAGGCCGAGATTGAAGGCGACATGGGCGACAACAAGGTGGGTCTGCAGGCACGCCTCATGTCGCAGGCTCTGCGCAAGCTCACCTCGACAATATCGAAAACCAACACGACGTGCATCTTCATCAACCAGTTGCGCGAGAAGATAGGCGTGATGTTTGGCAACCCTGAAACCACGACCGGCGGCAACGCCTTGAAATTCTATGCAAGCGTGCGTCTCGACATACGCCGCGTGACAAGCATTAAGGACGGCGACCAGATTATTGGCAACCAGGTGCGCGTGAAGGTGGTGAAGAACAAGGTGGCTCCGCCTTTCCGCAAAACCGAATTTGAAATAACGTTCGGCGAGGGAATATCGAAAGTTGGCGAGATTGTAGACCTCGGAGTGGAGTATGGAATAATACAGAAAAGCGGTTCGTGGTATAGCTACAACGGTTCGAAACTGGCGCAGGGACGCGACGCCACGAAAGCATTGCTCAAAGACAATCCAGAACTTTGCGAGGAACTTGAAACACTGATAAAGCAAGCCATAGCCGACAAGCACGAATAACCGGATGGCTCAGACGGCAAAATGGAAGCCGTATCAAGGCACGCGCAGTGTCTTGGTGCGGCTTTCTGAATGTAGATGTTTATTAAACTGAATATACGGAACATGGAATATATGTCGCAAGAAGGCTACGACAAACTTGTGGCCGAACTGCATGAAATGGAAAGCGTGGAACTGCCTCGGGTGCGCGATGCTATTGCCGAGGCACGCGACAAGGGCGACCTCAGTGAGAATTTTGAGTATCATGCAGCAAAACGTGAGCAGGGTAGGCTGTTGAGCAGAATACGCTTTAAACAGAGAGTACTCGAAAATGCACGCGTGATAGACAAGGCGCGGCTCAAGGACGACAGTATAGGACTGTTGAGTCGGGTGGAGATAACCAACCTTGCCAACAACCGCCGCATGGCCTACACCATAGTCAGTCCGCACGAGGCAAATCTGTCAGAAGGCAAGATTTCGATAAAGTCGCCCATAGCCAAGGCTCTGCTCGGTAAAAAGGCCGGCGACACCGTTGAGGCTCGTGTGCCGGCAGGATTGCTGCGTCTGCGCGTGGAAAGCGTGACATTGGAATGATGCGTGGAAATTGAAAAGGACATGTTGCTATGGGAAAGACATTTGTCAGTGCAATAATAACCGCAGCGGCTATGGCTTGCATGTTGGTTTCATGTGCAGAGAAACAGGATTTAGAAGAGAATGATGCCATGCACATAAAGGTGGCGCACATAAGTGCCGACATGGCAAAAGTGCGCGACTATGTTCCTTTGTATGCTGTCGTGGCTCACCGCGGAACCACCTTCTGGGCACCTGAAGAAACCGAGGCCGCATGGCGGTGGGCGCGTGAGATGGGAGCCGACTATCTGGAGTCGGACCTGCAATCGTCGAAAGACGGAATGATATTGGCCAACCACGACGAGAGCTTGGAGCGCACCACCAATATTGGTGAGATGTATGCCGATCGCATTCCGGCAACGCGCCGCGATTTCTACCGCAGCTTTCGCAATGCCGACGGGTCGCAACATTTCTCTGATGCCGACATCGAGGCGCAGTGCCAGCGCGATGAGGCCGACTTCGTGCCTTACCGCACAAAGTCGTATTATTACCACGAATTGCTCGCCCTCGATGCCGGAAGATGGTTTAATTCAGCGTGTCCCGCGCAGGCTCGGACAGCGTTCGCCGCCGATGGAGGTACACATCTCTATGTTTCGGCTCTGCAAGACCAGATGGCCTATGCAAGGGGAAAGATGCTGAGGCGCGATGATAATGTGGAAAGAGTCTTGCCCTATCGGATAAAGGGCAAATACAAGGACATGACCTTGGCTCAGATATACAACGCCGAGAAAAAGACGGTGAAGTGCGACAATCCTGGCGTGGCCTATGCCTATGCACCCGAATATATGGATTTTGTGGAATATGATTTCGCCAACGCTTATGTGGACGACCTGCAGGATATGGGAAACCGTCCGGGAATATACATAGAATTCAAGAAACCGGAGGTAAATCCTGCGGATATGGAAGTAAGGGTTTATAATCTCCTTGACGAAAACGGTTGGAACATCATAACTAAGCCTGAGACGGGAAACGCTTTCTATTCTGACGGGAAGGTGAATGTTGGCAATACCAACGGAAAGGTGGTTATGCAGACATTCTCAAAAGACGCGTTGGTCAAAGTGCGTGAGGTGTTTGACGGAAAAGTGCCGATGTGCTATCTGCTGTGGAAGAAAAACGACTCGACAGGCGTGAGGCATGAAACTGTTGAAGGCTATGCGTCGTATGTAAAGGAAGGGCTTGACAACGGGGCGCACATTATCGGACCGTCGATCTCGGGCGAACCGAACAATTATTATGAACTTGATTCCCCGTGGCAGGCATGCTTAATAAGGCGCTCGTGCATGCTCAATCACCCGTTTACGTTCGATTCTGAAGAACAAATGACAAAATATACCGGACGCGGTTCTGCGGGCGCAACGGACGAGTATGGTGAAATTCTCAACGTGACAGTGCCGCCTACGTCATATACCGTTTCCCGTACAGCGGTATCGTCACAAGTGCTTCTCGACGGTGTGTTCACCAATTTTTCAGGCATGTCACTGCGCTATCTTATAGAAAACGACTATCGCTGCAACGCCAGTATTCCCAACCCTTTTTATGAAGACCGCGTATATGACAATTCTGAAGCACCTTCGGTTGTGCCCGATGCCAGTGAAACATTGCAGCGGCTCGGCTATTAAGGCGTCGAATAAACAATGTGAAACCTTCCGCCAACACCGATACGGTGGCAGGCTTTTCCTGTTTTTTTCAAAAAAAACGTGTAAAAATTTTGCAGTACAGATAATTCTTCGTATTTTCGGAGGCAAATAAAGTGAAGGACAACGTGGATAATATTGCCGAAAAATTTCTGGAGTATATGCGCTGCGAGCGCGGACGGTCGGAGCTGACCGTGGCGGCCTACCGGGCTGACTTGGGAGATTTCGAGGCTTATTTCAGCAGTCTGGACGAAGAACTTACGCTGCAAACCGTTGACGCTGACATCATACGCGACTGGATGGAGTATATGATGGATCGCGGAAATACGGCAACGTCGATATGCCGACGGCTCAGCGCCGTGCGCTCGATGTATAGGTTTGCACTGTCGCGCGGACTGGTGCAACACGATCCCGCACACTCGGTGCGAGGTCCGAAAACACACCGCCCGCTGCCGCAATTCCTGACCGAAGGCGAGATGAACCGCTTGCTGGATGATGTGCAGTGGAATGACAGTTATATAGATGTACGCACGCGTACTATATTAATGACATTCTATGAAACGGGAATGCGCCTATCTGAACTCACCGGGATGAATGATGCTTCGGTGGATTTCGTGAACCGGGAAATAAAAGTGACGGGTAAACGCAACAAACAACGCATCATTCCGTTTGGCAAAGAACTCGCCGACACGCTGCGCCGATATGCCGCAGTGCGTGATGCAAGCGTGAAAGGCGTGACAATCGAAGCCTTTTTCGTAATGGAAAACGGCACGCGGATGTCGAACGACCGGGTGAGACGCGACGTAAAGGAGAAACTGACGCAGGTGTGCAATCTGAAGAAACGCACTCCACACGTGCTCCGCCATACCTTTGCCACGACGATGCTGAACAACGGTGCCGACCTAGAAAGTGTGCAGAAACTGCTCGGACACAAAAAACTGTCGACTACGGAGATATATACCCATACGACATTCGAGCAGCTGAAGCAAGTATATAGCAATGCCCATCCAAGGGCCTAACCCTTTAAACACAGGAGGTAACTATGGAGATTAAGATTCAGTCGATACATTTCGACGCTACTGAAAAATTGCAGGCGTTCATCGAAAAGAAGGTCGCCAAGCTTGAGAAGACATTCGAAGAAGTGCAGAAAGTGGAGGTGCAGCTTAAGGTTGTTAAGCCTGCCACAGCTCAAAATAAAGAAACAAGCCTCTCGGTGAACGTGCCGGGAACCACTCTCTTCGTTGAGAAGACATGCGATACGTTTGAGGAGGGAATTGACCTCTGCGTGGATGCGATGAAGGTTCAATTGACCAAATTCAAAGAAAAATCGAGAAATATTTAAAAAAAAACGGCAAAAGTTTTGGAGAATAAAAAATAAGTCGTATCTTTGCAGCCGTTTTAGAACAAGTCCTAAACGAAGTCTTTACGACTGCAAGGATTTGCCTCTTTAGCTCAGTTGGCCAGAGCACGTGATTTGTAATCTCGGGGTCGTTGGTTCGAATCCGACAAGAGGCTCAAACGAAAGACCAATACAAAAATGGCTCTTTTGTTAAAGCTCGACTGAAAGAGAGGGTTTTTATTTGACAGGGGTGGTTACCAGAGTGGCCAAATGGGGCAGACTGTAAATCTGCTGGTTATACCT
>CAVKCP010000105.1:0-9033 GCA_963654815.1 Lachnospiraceae bacterium
ACGCAGGGGCAAGCCCCTGCGCTATAATCTGTCGTCCCTACGGGACTTACCTGTTGCAAAGTTTTTACCGGACAATAATAAACCGGAAGGCCATGCGAAACCTATGGGCACGAAAAAAGCGGATGCGAGGCACTTTAGTGCGACACATCCGCCTATCATTTTTAAAGATTTGATATATTCTTTCGGTCACGGGCAAAGCCTTGGCCTGCCCTCATGCCAATATTAGTCGGCCAGCTTTGCCTTGATGAACTCGCGGTTCAGGCGGGCAATGTTGCTGATTGACTCGTTCTTCGGGCACTCAGCCTCGCAAGCGCGGGTGTTGGTGCAGTTTCCGAATCCGAGCTCCTCCATCTTGGCAATCATAGCCTTGGCGCGCTTGGCAGCCTCGGGACGGCCTTGCGGGAGCAGTGCAAGCTGGCTCACCTTCGAGCTCACGAAGAGCATGGCAGAACCGTTCTTGCAGGCAGCAACGCAGCAGCCGCAGCCGATGCATGTGGCGCAGTCCATGGCCTCGTCGGCATTTTCCTTGGGAATGAGCACGGCGTTGGCGTCCTGGGGAGCGCCGGTGCGCACGCTGACATAACCTCCTGCCTGGATAATCTTGTCGAACGCGCCACGGTCAACCATACAGTCCTTAATCACGGGGAATGCAGCCGAGCGCCAAGGCTCTACTGTTATCACATCACCGTCGTTGAACTTGCGCATGTAAAGCTGGCAGGTTGTGGCTCCGGTGTTGGGTCCGTGGGGATGACCGTTGATGTAGAGCGAGCACATTCCGCAGATGCCCTCGCGGCAGTCGTGGTCGAATACGAACGGCTCCTGGCCTTCCTCAATGAGTTGCTCGTTGAGGATGTCGAGCATTTCGAGGAAAGAAGTGTCGTCGGGGATATCCTTCATCTCTCGTGTGTCGAAGTGTCCCTTTGCCTTGGGACCGTTCTGACGCCAGTATTTCAGTGTGAATGAAATGTTTGCCATATCTTTTAGTTCTTATAGTTTCTGGTTTGTACTTTAATTGCCTCATACTCGAGCGGCTCCTTAATGAGCTCGGGTGCCTTCTCGTCGCTGCCCTGATACTCCCAGCAGCCCACGTAGAAGTAGTTCTCATCGTCGCGCTGTGCCTCGCCCTCGGGTGTCTGGTGCTCCTCACGGAAGTGTCCGCCGCACGACTCGTTGCGCGAGAGTGCGTCGTAGGCGATGAGTTCGCCCATGGTGATGAAGTCGCGCAGGTGGATAGCCTTGTCGAGCTCCACGTTCAAGCCTTCCTTCTCTCCGGGGATGAAGAGGTTGGTGTTGAACTCCTTGCGTATCTTCTTGATGAGCTCAAGACCCTCTTTCAGACCTTCGGCGGTGCGGCCCATACCCACGTGTTCCCACATGATGTGGCCGAGTTCCTTGTGTATTGAGTCTACGCTGCGCTTGCCGTGGATGCCCATAAGGCGGTCGATTTCGGCCTGAACACCCTTTTCTGCCTCCTCGAATTCGGGAAGATCGGTGGAGAGGTGCGGCCAGATAGCCTGGTCGGCAAGGTAGTTCTGTATGGTGTAGGGCAGCACGAAGTAGCCGTCGGCCAGTCCCTGCATGAGCGCAGAAGCACCGAGTCGGTTGGCACCGTGGTCGGAGAAGTTGCACTCACCTATTGCGAACAGACCGGTTACGCTTGTCATGAGCTCGTAGTCAACCCATATACCGCCCATAGTATAGTGTATTGCGGGATAAATCATCATCGGGTTGTAGTATTTCTCGCCGTTGATTTCGTTGGCAAGTTCGCCCGGATTCACGTCGGTGATTTCCTCATACATGTCGAAGAGGTTGCCGTAGCGCTGGCGTATCACGTCGATGCCGAGGCGGTTGATTGACTCAGAGAAGTCGAGGAATACTGCCAGACCTGTGTTGTTGACTCCGTAGCCCTTGTCGCAACGCTCCTTTGCGGCGCGAGAAGCCACGTCGCGGGGCACGAGGTTGCCGAATGCCGGGTAGCGGCGTTCCAGATAGTAGTCGCGGTCTTCCTCAGGAATGTCAGAACCCTTCTTTGTTCCGGCCTGAAGAGCCTTTGCATCCTCGATTTTCTTGGGCACCCAGATGCGACCGTCGTTACGCAGCGACTCCGACATAAGCGTGAGTTTCGACTGGTTGTCGCCGTGTACGGGGATGCAGGTGGGGTGAATCTGCACGTAGCAGGGGTTTGCAAAGTAAGCACCCTTGCGGTAGCACTGTATGGCGGCGGTGCAGTTGCAGCCCATAGCGTTGGTGGAGAGGAAATAGGTGTTGCCATATCCGCCGGTGGCGATAACCACTGCGTTGGCAGAGAAGCGCTCGAGCTTGCCGGTGATGAGGTTCTTGGCGATGATACCACGTGCGCGTCCGTCAACAATCACCACGTCTTCCATTTCGTAGCGGGTGTAGAGCAGCACGCGTCCGTCGTGTACTTGCTTCGAGAGAGCAGAGTAGGCACCGAGCAGGAGCTGCTGGCCGGTCTGTCCCTTGGCATAGAATGTACGCGAAACCTGAGCTCCACCGAACGAACGGTTGGCGAGTGTGCCGCCGTATTCGCGTGCGAAAGGCACGCCCTGGGCCACGCACTGGTCGATGATGTCGTTCGACACCTCGGCAAGGCGGTATACGTTAGACTCGCGGGCACGGTAGTCGCCACCCTTCACGGTGTCGTAGAAGAGGCGGTAAACAGAGTCGCCGTCGTTCTGATAGTTCTTGGCGGCGTTGATACCACCCTGCGCTGCGATTGAGTGTGCACGGCGCGGAGAGTCCTGGATGCAGAAGTTAAGCACGCGGAAACCCATTTCGCCGAGGCTGGCGGCGGCGCTGGCTCCGGCCAGACCGGTGCCCACGACGATAACATCGAGCTTCAGTTTGTTCTTGGGGTTCACCAGACGCTGGTGAGCTTTATAGTTGGTCCACTTCTCGGCCACTGGGCCTTCGGGGATTCTTGAGTTTATTTGTTTAGCCATAATCGGTATGAATTATGATTTTTTAGTTAGAGTTGTTAGTTAGCAGCAGCCGAGGCTGGGTGCGCATCCGAACGCGAAGGCGAGCACAACGACGAGGAAACCGAGGATGAGCAGCGTGCTGTAGGCCACGCCGATTACCTTCCAGCGGTTGAACCACACCTTGCCGTTCCATCCGAAGGTCTGCATTGCGCTCCAGAAGCCGTGCGAGAGGTGGAACCACAGAGCCACGAGCCACACGATGTAGAGCACTACGTAGATCGGGTTGGCAAACGTGTCCTGGATGTACTGGAAACCGTCGGCCGGGTCGTTGGGCACAGAGATGCCTGTGAGCTCGGCGAACATCATGTTGTACCAGAAGTTCCAGAAGTGCAGAAGAAGACCCAGCAGCACGATGATGCCCAGCACGAGCATGTTCTGCGAAGCCCACTCCACCTTGGCGGGACGCGACGAAACTGCGTAACGCTCGCTTCCGCGTGCGGCGCGGTTCTGCATCGTCAGCCAGAAAGCGTAGACGATGTGTATCACGGCGAGAGCCGCAAGACCCATTGTTGCTACTACGGCGTACCAGTTGGCACCCAGAAACTCACAAATCATGTTGTAGGCTTCTCCCGAGAAGAGGGCCGCAACGTTCATTGACATGTGGAATGTCAGGAATAGAATAAGCGCAACGCCAGTAACCGACATCACTACCTTTCTACCGATAGAAGAGTTGATTAACCACATAAATGATTGAAATTAAATTTATTAACTGTTAAGATTATTTTTTGTTGCTATAATGGTCGCAGTTAAGCATTTCATGGTGTGGGCTCCGGGCATACTTTATAATAGGTATGCCCCGCCCTATAACCGCGTGCAAAAATACTGATTTTTGGTGATAAATCAAATTATTTTAAGTATAAAATCATTTTTTCTTTTTAATTTTGCGACAAAAATTTTCGGTAAAATGAAATTCTCTTACGACGTCATTGTCATAGGCGGCGGACACGCCGGATGCGAGGCCGCCGCAGCGGCGGCGCGTGTCGGCGCGCGCGTCTGCCTCATAACGATGGACATGAACAAGATAGCACAGATGAGCTGCAACCCTGCCGTTGGCGGAATAGCCAAGGGACAGATAGTGCGCGAGGTTGACGCTCTGGGCGGGCAAATGGGTCTTGTGACCGACGCCACGTCGATACAGTTCCGCATGCTCAACATGGGCAAAGGCCCGGCAGTGTGGAGTCCGCGCGCACAATGCGACCGCGGCAAGTTCATCTGGGAGTGGAGACGCGCCCTCGACAACACTCCCGGCCTCGACATCTGGCAGGACGAAGCCTGCCGGCTGATTGTTGAAGACGGCAAGGCAGCGGGTGTGGAAACAGTGTGGGGAGCCGAATTCCGGGCCGCGAGCGTAGTGGTTACGGCCGGAACATTCCTCAACGGACTCATGCACATAGGCCGCCACAAGGTGCCGGGAGGCCGCTGCGCCGAACCGGCAGTGCTGCATTTCGCCGAAAGCATAACGTGCCACGGCATAACCTCGGCACGCATGAAGACGGGAACGCCCGTGCGCATCGACCGCCGGAGCGTGCATTTCGAGGACATGGAGGAGCAGCCCGGCGACACGGGCACCCACTCTTTCAGCTACATGACCGCCGGACGCAAACTGCGCCAGCTGCCCTGCTGGACCACCTACACCAACGCCGAGGTGCACGAGACACTGCGCCGCAGCATAGCCGACTCTCCGCTCTACAACGGACAGATACAAAGCACCGGGCCGCGCTACTGCCCTTCGATAGAAACCAAGCTCGTGACATTCCCCGACAAACAGCAGCACCCGCTCTTTCTCGAACCCGAAGGCGAAGATACCAACGAGATGTATCTTAACGGCTTCTCATCGTCGATGCCCATGGACGTGCAGATCGACGCGCTGCGACATATCCCTGCATTCCGCGACATACGCGTCTACCGACCCGGATATGCCATAGAATACGATTATTTCGACCCCACCCAACTTCTTCCCACGCTTGAATCGAAGATTATAAGCGGTCTTTTCTTCGCCGGGCAGGTGAACGGCACCACCGGTTATGAGGAGGCTGCTGGACAAGGACTGGTGGCCGGGGCCAACGCGGCAATGCACTGCTCGGGCGGAGAACCGCTCGTGATGAAGCGCGACGAGAGTTATATTGGCGTGCTCATCGACGATCTCACCACCAAGGGAGTTGACGAACCGTACCGAATGTTTACTTCGCGCGCCGAATACCGCATATTGTTGCGGCAGGACAATGCCGACGACCGGCTCACCGAACGCGCCTACCGCATGAATTTGGCTACGCGCCAACGTTACGACTGGTGGCTTGAAAAACGCCAATGGCGCGACCGCATCGTGCAGTTCTGCAACCAAACACATGTGAAACCGCGCGACATCAACGGCGCACTCGAAGCTCTCGGCACCACTCCACTGCGTTTCGGATGCACCGTGGCCGACCTCATTGCACGCCCGCAACTGTCGATTGACAAACTTGCCGAGGTGTTGCCCGAACTGCGCGAGGCGGTGGCCGCACCGCAAAACCGCCGCGAGGAAATTGCCGAGTCGGCCGAGATACAAATAAAGTACAAGGGATATGTGGAGCGCGAAAAGATTGCCGCCGACAAAATGCACCGTCTTGAAGACATCAAGATAAAAGGACATTTCAAATATTCCGAACTGCACGAGATTTCAACCGAAGGCCGCCAGAAGCTCGAGCGCATCAATCCCGAAACCCTGGGGCAGGCAAGCCGCATACCGGGAGTGTCGCCGAGCGACATCAACGTGCTGCTCGTGCTTATGAAGAGATAACCGCTCCATCCTCGACGCTCTGCCCACCAGCGCGCCACCGGCCACCGTTTGCGGCTGCAAGCAACGTCTGTCTTCCGCACGGCAAGGGCAAGACGAGAACCGCGGCAAGCGTTCCACGTGAAACAAAAAAGAATAACATACAAACATTAAATAACTGACAATGAACAACAAATTATTGCTTGACAATCTGCGTTGCATACCCGACTGGCCCAAGAAGGGTGTGAACTTCCGCGATGTCACCACCCTATTCAAAAGTCCTGAATGTCTTCGTGAAATCACCGACGAGATGTATGAACTTTACAAAGACAAAGGCATCACCAAAATCGTGGGCATTGAGTCGCGCGGCTTCGTGATGTCGTCGGCACTCGCCCTGCGCCTCAATGCAGGCGTAATACTCTGCCGCAAGCCCGGCAAACTGCCTTGCGACACAATCCAGGAAAGCTATGCCAAGGAATATGGCAAGGACACTATCGAGATACACAAGGACGCAATAAGTCCCGACGACGTGGTGCTCCTGCACGATGACTTGCTCGCTACGGGCGGAACAATGCGTGCCGCCTGCAACCTCGTGAAGAAGTTCAACCCCAAGAAAGTGTACTGCAACTTCATTATCGAACTTGTGAACGAGAATTTGAACGGGCGCGAGCATTTCGACGATGACATCGAGATTACTTCACTTCTCGAAATTTAAAAACCACACACAACGGCCGCGCCTCACAACGCGGCCGTTTTTGTTTCACCGCCACAAAGTGCCGCCCACTCTATTTCTGAAACTCTGCCGCGCAATCACCGCCGACATGTCACTACAACAACTCACAGGTCTTTCTGACACGGGAACATACGGCACGCAGAAATCGGACAAAACCACGTTAAAGTAAAACTCTAACGGCTGCACACCGTAGGCCGTGGAACAGGAATAGGATTATATTATGTTTCACATGAAACATTGAACAGCCAACAAACAACACACCAATGAGTTACGGGCGACACTTAAAGCAAAACCAACGATGAACAGAGAGGAAAACGAAAAGCGTCTTGCACGCCTCAAAAGCATAGTACTTAGTATGCCCGACAAGCCGGGCAGCTACCAGTTCTACGACGCGCAGCACACCATTATATATGTGGGCAAGGCCAAACGGTTGAAGCAACGCGTGTCGAGCTATTTCCACAAGGAAGTTGACCGCTACAAGACCAAGGTGCTTGTATCGAAAATAGAGGATATAAGCTACACCGTGGTGAACACCGAAGAAGACGCACTCCTGCTCGAAAACAGTCTTATAAAGAAATACAATCCGCGCTACAACGTGCTGCTCAAAGACGGAAAGACCTACCCCAGCATCTGCATCACCAACGAGTTTCTGCCGCGCATATTCAAGACAAGGCAGATTGACCGGCGCGGAGGCACCTTCTTCGGACCGTTCTCCCACGCTGCAAGCATGCAGGCCGTGCTCGACCTAATAAGAAAACTCTACCGCCCGCGCACCTGCCGCACCGTAATCACGCCCGAAGGAATAGCCGAACACCGCTACAAACCGTGCCTGGAATATCACATGCACCGCTGCGGAGCGCCTTGCACAGGGGCGCAAAGCATCGACGACTACCGTGCGTGCATAGCCCAGGCACGCGAAATTCTCAAGGGCAACACGCGCGAAATATGCCGCGAAATCTACGCCGAAATGCAGCAGAAAGCCGCCGAACTGCGCTTTGAGGAGGCCGAAGAACTGAAGCAGAAATACATTCTCATCGACGGATATTGCGCCAAAAGCGAGGTGGTGAGCCACACCATTTCCGATGTTGATGTGTTCTCCATTCTCGACGACGAGGCTACGGCCACGGCATTCATCAACTATATGCACGTGCGCAACGGCGCGGTGAACCAAAGTTTCACGTTTGAATACCGCCGAAAACTCGATGAAACCGATGCCGACCTGCTCATTACGGCCATACCCGAGATACGAGCCCGCTTCGGCAGCAAGGCGCGCGAGATTATAGTGCCGCGCGAAATGGAGTGGCAACTGAGCGACGCTACGTTCTTCGTACCGCAGCGCGGCGACAAGAAACGGCTGCTCGAACTGTCGGAAATGAACTGCCGTCAATACCGGTTCGACCGCATGAAACAGGCCGAAAAGCTCAATCCTGAGCAGAAAAGCACGCGCCTGATGCGCGAACTTCAACAGAAACTGCAGCTCAAAAAGCTGCCCTACACCATTGAATGTTTCGACAACTCCAACATCTCGGGATCCGACGCGGTGGCAGCATGCGTGGTGTTCAAGGGCATGAAACCGTCGAAAAAAGACTACCGACACTACATCATACGCACGGTGAGCGGTCCTGACGACTACGCATCAATGCAAGAGGTGGTGCGCAGGCGCTACCAGCGCATGATTGACGAGCAGACGCCCCTGCCCGACCTCATCGTAACCGACGGTGGAAAGGGGCAAATGTCGGTGGTGCGCGAGGTGGTTGAGGGCGAACTGCATCTCGACATCGCCATTGCCGGACTTGCCAAGGACGACCGCCACCGCACCAACGAGCTGCTCTTCGGCTTTCCGCCGCAGGTGGTGGGCATGAAGCCCGACAGCGAACTGTTCCGCGTTCTCACGCATCTGCAAGACGAGGTGCACCGCTTCGCAATAACGTTCCACCGCGACAAACGTTCTCGCCACGCCCTGCACAGCGAGATCGACGACATACGGGGCATAGGAAAGGCCTCGCGCGAGGCTCTTTTCAAGCGTTTCAAGAGCGTAAAACGCATGTCAGAGGCCACACAAGACGATCTTGCCGAGGTGGTGGGCAAGGCCAAGGCAAAGATAATTTCGGAGCATTTCAAGGCGAAAAACGCGGCAGAAACGGGCGACGAAAGCAGCGAGTGAAAAGAAAAATCACAAGCCAGTACATAAAGTTATAGAGTGAAGTGGTCGGTGGTTGTAAATCATACGAGCTTTTATTTTGATACATTTTCATCCTCAATTTTCGGATTTTTCATTTAGCAGATGTCCCCAAAGGGTAGAGTGTTCAAAATAGGATTAGGAAATGTGCAGAATTTTATATTTATATAAATTTATAATCATTTGATTATCAATGAATAAGTTGGTAATTAAAGCCCTGAAAGGGCGTCACGACCGTAGCCCAGGGTGAGGACGGAGCGAAGCTACGGACGTAACCCTGGGTTTTCATGGCCATAGCAACGGTTGGCCTGTAAGGTCAACACACACCCAATTGATTGTGCTGACCTTACAGGCCAGCCGTGAAAAC
>CAVKCP010000106.1:0-8998 GCA_963654815.1 Lachnospiraceae bacterium
CTATCTCTCACAGTGACACATTATTTTGCCCCTGTAGGGGGCGCATATTTCAACCTGTCAATGAATTATGCGCCCCCTACAGGGGCAAATTTGTTGGAAACAATAAACGCAGGGGCAAGCCCCTGCGCTATAATCTGTCGTCCCTACGGGACTTGATGGTTGCAAAGTTTTTACCGGACACCAATAATTTTGATATTGTTCGCCCTCTTCGATGACGGCCTTGTGTGTGGTTTACCCGGCACCAATTATTTCTTTACAATCTTGCGCCCGTTCACGAGATAGATGCCGCGTGGCAATTTGTCAAACGGAGTGCAGAGGCGCACGCCACCAACCGTGTAAACACCCTCGCCGATAGAAACATTGGCATCAATTGTTTTTATGCCGCTGGTTGTTCTGCTGATAACAACGGCGTCTATTACCGCATAACCGTTCAGTACAAGTGTACCATTTACAAAGGTTGCTCCTGCTGGCTTGACAACTTCACAGTTCTCAATTGTTACCGTTCCGAAGAAGCATATGCTTCCGTTTGAACCCTGGGCATACACGTTGCAGTTATTGATATTGAGTCCCGCGTCTATTTTGTTGCCAATGAGTCCATATTTGCCTGTAACGGTGAGGTCAATATTGCTGAGGGTGCATGTCCCATGTTCAAACACATAAATGCCTCGGTTGTCATTTGATGCGATATTGAGTGATGGATATTCGGTCTTCACTTTATTTGTAATCGTGACATTTTTCCATGTAAGAATACCAGACCCGGTTGCCGTTATTTTGCAATCACCTTCTATCTCAATGGTCAGTCCTTCCAAGTCTCTGTTTAAAATGCCAACGCCTTCGCCTTCCGTACTCCAAATGTCAACGTCCTTCAGCAGCAGCGTCTTTGTTTCGGTGTTGTAGGCTATCGTTCCACTTTTCACACCGGATATTTGTGAAAGGTTGTCCTTGTTTTCTTCAGTTATTTTTACGCCGCAGATACTTACAGTGTAATATATTGGCTGTATCATAACCTCGCCAGTCATCTCTTTACCAGTAGACGAGGATATTAATGTTCCGCCTCTAAACCCAGTTCCTTCTGCACCGCAGCAATCCAGTGTTACCGATTCGAAATTGTGTATAGATCCACCCGTTCCGTATATATGCACATAAGAGTGGAAAATGTATAGCTTGGAGCTCGTGCCATCGTCACCCTGCAATCCTCGCACGCCTGTTGTGTTGAGATGCATTTTATATATAGAGCACAACGTGTTCTTTGCCACACCCAGGGCGGCTTTTCTCGGAGAGTTAAGGGTAAGGGAAGAACCCGCCCCGATGCTTACAAACGATGTGGTATCGCAGAGATAAAAGCACGTCCAATAGCTTGATGTAATTTTGCATTCGCCTTCCACCTCGACAGTCAGTCCGGTTATGCTGTCATTGATAATGCAACTGGTTTCCGATTCTATCACCGCATTTTTTAAGCGCAGCGTCTTTGTTCGCGAATCGTAGGTAATCGTTCCGCTTTTCACACCTTCTATTTGGGACAGGTTATCCTTGTTTCCATCGCTTATTTCCACGCCGCAAATTCTCATGCCCAACTTTTCATACGGAACGATAACCACTTCTTCGGTTAGCATTTCGCCGTCCTTCTTCAGCATTCCGTCTTCAAATGTCACACCTTCGGGTTCAAGAATTTTCTCGTCGTTGAGCGTTAACGACTTCAAATCTTTCACAGAACCATATAAGCCTTTGGCGCGCACGGTAGAGTTGCTAATGGTGAGCGATGTGTTGTTGAAGCCTACTATTCCATACTCGCCTGTAGCGGTGAGATTTAAATCGCTGATGTTATACTCACCATCTCCAAGAAATAGGCCTCCAAAATTAACCGAAGAGAGGTTGAGCGAAGAGGTTCCTTGCCAGTAAACTCTCTTTTTTATCGTGGTTGACTTGTTCAGAATCATACAATGTCCGAAGGTTGACTTCATATTGCATTCACCACTCACCTCAATGACAAGCCCTTCTATACTTTCATTTCTAATACAATTGCCGTCGCTGGTTTCCAATACAAGTTCTTTAATCAAAAGTTGTTTGGTATGGCTATAGTAGGCAATGCTGCCTTCCTTCACGCCTTCGATTACGGAGAGGTCGCTACAGTTGTCGTCGGTTACTTGTACGCCGCAAATCCACAGACCATAGTTCTCGGCCTGTGCGGAAACAGCCAAAAACATGACGAGCATCATGGTAAGAAAGAAAAGCCAGTTTTTCCGTGCGTGTTGTCTGCCTAAGACCAAATGTGTTGTTGTTTTCTTCATAGCGTTATGTATTATGGTTTTGGTATAAGGTGGGTTCTATAAAATTTACAGAGCCCACCTGTACATTAAAATTCAAAAGGGCACAAACATTCAGCCCGAAGTCCCTTAAGTGACGACAAAAGGGAAACTTCGGGCCTGTTTTTCCAAGAAATCACTTGATTACTTTCTTTCCGTTCTTGATATAAACGCCCTTGGGCAAGGCTTCAAAATCTTGTCCGAGGTAAACTCCGTCAAGACTATAAATGCCTTGTTTGTGTTTCGAAATTTCGGCTTTCACATCATTGATGCCTACTGTATGGTCGGGTGTTATCACCACCTTTTCAGTAACAGTTTGTCCGGCGAGTGCAACAGCATGCAAAGATTCGTCAAACACTGCGCCGATGGGTTGAGTAATTGTTGCGCCATCGAGCGTGAGCGAAAGAATGTCGCAGATAGAGCCGATGTTGCCTTCTGCCGATACTGTAGCGTTGCGTATCGTAAGCGTTTCGCATGTTCCGTCAACTCCTGCGATACCCCATTTCCCTTTTGCGTTCACTGTGCAATTGTCAATCTCAAGCGATTTCTTGAAGTAAAGTCCGCAATAGCCGTTTGATTCTACATTTAGCGTTCCGTCGCCATTGATTGTTGTCGTGTAAAAAGTCAAACTTATTGCGGCGTCTTTTGTTGCGGTAATGTTGTTTTCGCCGCTTACATTGATTGTGAGCCCGCTTACTCCGCCGTTGTAAATACCCTTTTCAGCCGTGATTGTTGCGTTTTCGAGATAGAGCGTATTTGTTTCGGGATCGAATTTCACAGTTCCGCTCACGCCGTCAATCACGCTGAGGTCGTTGCAATTTTTGCTTGTAACAAAGACACCGGCAATCGTCAATAGATATGTTACGGGTACGGTTGGGGATATCACCACCTTGTCGGTAACAGTTTGTCCGTCGAGCGCAATAGCATGCAACGTTTCATCAAACACTGCTCCGCTTGGGAGTTCGATAAAGCTACCGTCGAGCGTGAGCAAAGCGATGTCGCAGATAGATCCCTTGCTGCCTTCTGCCGATACAGTGGCGTCGCGAATAGTGAGATTTTCAGATGTCGCCCAATCGGTTCCTGCGATGCCCCATTTTCCTTTTGCATTCACTGTGCAGTTGTCTATCTCAAATGTTTTTTGGAAATATATGCCGCTATCGTAGTTGGATTCAAGATTGAGGGTACCGTCGCCCTTGACTATTGTCGGCATTTTTCTCGAATCCAGTGCAGCGTAATCTGCTGTGATGCTATTCTCGCCTGTTACAAATATCGTAAGACTGTCTATTTCGAGATTGTTGATGCCATTAAAATTACCAGTGATTGTTGCATTTTCAAGATATAGAGTCTTTGTTTCAGGCACGTATTTCACCGTTCCGCTCACGCCGTCAATCACGCTGAGGTCGTTGCAGTTTTCGCTTGTAACATTACAATCGGCAATCGTCAAGCGGTAGTAAATGGGCGTTTCACTTGTTTCCTCTGTTGCTTCTGCATAAGCATTGACGGTTTCGGGGAAAGCAAAACCCAAAATAACAGCTAACATTATAGCAATAATGCAGTTTGCCTGCATTGCCGTTTTGAGTTGTCGTAGATTTTTCATCATAGTCATTTGTTTTTTAGTAATTGAATGATGCAAATCTACGCAGAAACCAAGTATTTTCCCTAATTTGGAAGGGCGGCGGTTGTTACATTATGCGCTTTTTGTAACAGAAATTCAGTGGGCGACACGCCTTTTTGCTGTTTGAATGCGCGGTAGAAACTCACACGGTTGGCAAAACCGCATTCTGTTGCAAGAGCATCAATGGTATGCGTGTCGAGCCATCCGTCAGAGACGAGCCTCACCGCCTCGTCCACCCGCATGGCATTGATATAGCTTTTGAAATTGGTGTTGCGGCAATGCGATATTACAGCCGACACCGTGCGCTGGTTTCTTCCGAGTTTGGCTGCAAGCACATTGATTGTCAACGTTGCCGACCTATACACCTTATCGTCGTGCATAATCATGTCGATGTGCCTCATCATCTGCATTTCGGCGTCGGTGGGAGGCTGCGCTTTTACCACTGCGCAAAGCTCGGTCTTGTCGGCCACTTGCCGGTAGAACGTGAAATCGTAGGTGTAGTTGACAAACCGGATGCCGAAGAACACATAATAGGCGATTGCTGCCGCCATGAAAAGAAGCGATGTGACCGGGTTGGGAACAAACGAATAGATCAGAGCAAGCAGCCCTATGCCAAGCGACCAATAGAACGATCGTTTCACCCACAACAACCGGCGGTCTTCATCGGCGGAATAATAATTGTCCATAAGTTCCACATACATTGCATAGCGACAGCGAAAAATATGCACATAACGCACTAATAACACAACATAGCCACCCATACAGACAACGTAAACAGCGGCGGCACTACCATCGAATGTGCATGCCACGCCGAATGCAACGGCAAAGAATGCCGTCATGGCTATGCCTTCGGACATCATGCGCTTCACCGTGAAATAAGACATGTCAACAAGTGTCACAAGCGTTGTGGTGAAAAGGAATGCCTGAAAAGCCGAGATGGCTATGATTACCAGGCGTTCGATCATCAAATCGTTGCCCACACCCGAAGAATACACGTCGTCAACCAATATGGTGAGTCCATACAAGACAAAGGTTATTGCCATGATTCTGCGCGACCGCCGGTAGCTGTCGAGCGAATGCTCCTGCGGAATCTTGATGAAGAAGAAGCACAGTCCCAATGCCGTCAAAAGTCCGGGAGCAAGATAAACCACAAAGGTGTATGCTCCCGAGATGACTTCTGACAAGTATTGTTCCATAAACAAGACCGTGTGAAATTCAACTATTCAGCGACGCTTCCCGACCGTTGCCCTGCTTTGCAACACATCGCAAGGCGTAGGCAAGCACTACAGCAAAACCTGCAAGCGGGATGAAGAACGGCAAGACGAAGTTGCCTGTGTGGTCGGCCACAAGTCCCATGAGCAGAAAACCGCAACCGCCCACGGGGGTCATCATCAATATCGACGATGCACTCTTGGTGAGTCCGCCGAGTCCGCGCAACGTGAGCGAGAATATTGTGGGGAACATTATGGCCTCGAAGAAATAGTTGCACATGAGCGCAGCCACCGAGATTTCGCGGCCAAAATCAAGCAACAACACTGCAATGCACACCACTGTGCCTACGGCGCACACCAGAAGATACTTTTCGGCCGACACGGCACTCATTATTGCAGCACCTACAAAACGCGACAACATGAACAAGCCGAGCGCAACTGTGAGTATCGTAGATGCCGTGGCCGACTCCATCCAGTCTTCGCCGGTGACGAAATTAATAAAATATGAGTTTATCGAAATCTCGGCCACTTCGTAGGCCAGCAGTGCTGACAAACCGAACACAAACCATCGGTTGCCGAAGAGTCTCGAAAGGTTATGCCGTCCGTGCTGCGTTTCGCTGTCGTCGCTGTGCACTATTTCTGGCAGGTTGACGCGCGAGAACACCACTGCTATGACGAGAACCACGACACCCATTATGCTGTAAGGCACCACGGCATTGCCGCCCTCGCCGCCGCTCTGAAACAGAAAGCTGCCCACGACGAGCGTTGCAAACATCGACCCCACCCCATTGAACGACTGCGAGAAGTTCAGGCGTGCAGTAGACGTGGCCTTGGGGCCGAGCTCAGTGACATAGGGATTGGCCGAAGTCTCGAGAAACACCAGTCCGCAACCTATAATAAACAATGCCACAAGATAGGCATAAAACGTGCCTGCCGCAGCACAGGGAATGAAGGCCAGCGAACCTAGGCCGAAGAGCACAAGACCGAACACAACTCCGCGTCGGTAGCCGAGCTTATTGATGAAGAGTCCGGCAGGAATGGCCATGAGGAAATAGCCGAGATAGGTTGTTACCTGGATAAGTGCCGACTGCGTGATGCTTATGTCGAGCTCGGTTTGGAAATGCTTGTTGAGCACGTCGAGTATGGCACGCGCAAATCCCCACATGAAGAACAGCGACGTGATGAGCACAAACGGCACTATATACTCACGGCTGCTTAACGATGGTCTTTCTTTTTTCATATTCTTTTTGTCTTTGATTTCGGTTTCGTGCGTGGCACGCATCGGTTGAAATGCAGCCACAGTTTTGCAAACTTACAACAAAATTTTCATATTGCGTCGTTTAGCCGCATAAAATCGCAGCAGCAAGGCGTTTTTGCGACGTGCTGCAAATGCAACACGAGTGTGCGACATACGCAACACGCGCGTGCATCAGCCGCCGCACGCCACCACCAAGGCATCATCGCAGCGCAAAGAGCATCTCCCAACTGACAAAAATGGTATGGCAAGCATGACAAAAACGGTATGCCTCGATTTTTGGCACGATTTTAGCATAACATCAAGTGAACGCCCGAACAAGCCGGGCAACAAATCAAGAAAAAACAACTAAAAAGAATAAGAATTATGAGCATTAAACCATTAGCAGACAGAGTGTTGGTGCTTCCGGCACCGGCAGAAGAAAAAGTTGGTGGAATCATCATTCCTGACACGGCAAAAGAAAAACCACAGCACGGCAAAGTAGTGGCTGTGGGCCAAGGCACAAAGGACGAGGAGATGATATTGAAAGAAGGCGACGAGGTGCTTTACGGCAAATATTCGGGCACAGAACTCGAACATGAAGGCACGAAATATCTCATCATGCGCCAAAGCGACGTTCTCGCCGTAGTGAAATAACAATACATCAACTCACAATCAAAACGACAAAGAAAGGAAAAGCAACAATGGCTAAAGAAATAAAATACAACGTAGAAGCACGCGACTTGCTTAAGAACGGTGTTGACAAACTTGCCAACGCAGTGAAGGTTACGCTCGGCCCGAAGGGACGCAACGTGGTTATCGAGAAGAAATTCGGTGCTCCGCAAATCACCAAGGACGGAGTGACCGTGGCAAAAGAGGTGGAGCTCGACGACAAGTTTGAGAACACCGGCGCTCAGCTCGTGAAAAGCGTGGCAAGCAAAACAGGCGACGATGCAGGCGACGGAACAACAACTGCAACAATACTCACGCAGGCCATCGTGACCGAAGGACTGAAGAACGTGACTGCAGGTGCCAATCCTATGGACTTGAAGCGCGGCATAGACAAGGCCGTGAGCACCGTGGTGAAATACATAAAGGACAACGCCGAGGTTGTGGGCGACAACTACGACAAGATTGAGCAGGTGGCTACCGTAAGTGCAAACAACGATCCCGAGATTGGTAAATTGCTCGCCGACGCAATGCGCAAAGTGTCGAAAGACGGCGTGATAACCATTGAAGAGAGCAAGAGCCGCGACACAAGCATCGGCGTTGTAGAGGGTATGCAGTTCGACCGCGGCTACCTGAGCAGCTATTTCGTGACCGATGCCGACAAGATGGAGTGCGTAATGGACAATCCTTATCTGCTCATCTACGACAAGAAGATAAGCAACCTGAAAGACCTTCTGCCCATTCTCCAGCCGGTAGCCGACAGTGGCCGTCCGTTGCTCATCGTGGCTGAGGACGTTGATTCAGAGGCTCTCACAACGCTCGTTGTAAACCGTCTGCGTGCAGGCTTGAAGATTTGCGCAGTGAAGGCTCCCGGATTCGGCGACCGCCGCAAGGCTATGCTCGAAGATCTCGCAATCCTCACCGGCGGCGAAGTGATAAGCGAAGATAGAGGTTTGACACTCGACAAGGCGACACTCGAGATGTGCGGAACTTGCGACAAGGCCACCATAAGCAAAGACAACACAACAATCGTTGGCGGAGCAGGCGACAAAAACAAGATTGCCGACCGCGTGGCACAAATCAAGAACGAGATTGCCAACACTACAAGCTCGTATGACAAGGAGAAGCTGCAGGAGCGTCTTGCAAAGCTCGCAGGCGGCGTGGCAGTGCTCTATGTTGGTGCCAACAGCGAAGTGGAGATGAAAGAGAAGAAAGACCGCGTTGACGACGCTCTTTGCGCAACACGCGCCGCAATGGAAGAAGGCGTTGTAGTTGGCGGCGGAACGACATACATCCGCGCTCAGCAGAACCTTGAAGGTCTGAAAGGCGACAACGCCGACGAGCAGACTGGTATAAACATCGTGGCTCGCGCCATTGAAGAACCGCTGCGCCAGATTGTGAAGAACGCTGGCGGCGAGGGCGCAGTTGTTGTGCAGAAAGTGCGCGAAGGCGAGGGCGACTTCGGCTACAACGCCCGCAAGGACGTTTACGAAGACCTGCGCAAAGAGGGTGTTATCGACCCGGCCAAGGTGGCTCGCGTGGCTCTCGAGAACGCTGCTTCGATTGCAGGAATGTTCCTCACCACCGAATGCCTCATCTGCGACAAGCCCGAAGAGAAGGCAGCCATGCCCATGGGACAGCCCGGCATGGGTGGCATGATGTAATCTGACATCGGTCGAAACATCTCAAATACCACAATAAGTGAAAGTCCTTGGACGTGCTCAGGCGCATCCAAGGACTTTTTTCATGCCCCTACAGTTGCGGCAACAGAACACTGTGCCAACCGAAACAGACTGGCAAACGGTTTGGCGGCTACGCCTTGCTGCACTCTGCCACGCTTGACTACAAAACGCAAACTGCCGCTTACTGAAATCAGTAAGCGGCAGTTTGCATTATAATGTATTAGTGCACAGTAAAAACTTTGCAACCATCAAGTCCCGTAGGGACGACAGATTATAGCGCAGGG
>CAVKCP010000107.1:0-8721 GCA_963654815.1 Lachnospiraceae bacterium
ACAGGGGCAAAGTAATGTGTCACTGTGAGAGATAGGGGCAAGCCCCTATCCTATATTATGCGCCCCTTTCAGGGGCAATGTAATGCAAAGAAGGCTTCCTTGCACAACCAAGGAAGCCTTCTTTTTGGGGCTGCGCCGAGCGGTGTCGGCACTGCGGGAGTTGTTACTGTGCGAGCATCTTGCGCCCGCCGATGATGTAGATGTGCCCCGGCAGAAGGTTCTGCACGCGCCGTCCGGCGAGGTCGTAAGCCTGCTTGCTGCGGGCAGTGTCGGCCTTGACGGTGGATATGGCCGTGGGCCGTTTGCGCGGGGTTATCACTATGGGGTTGTCGTCGTATTTGTCGGTGAGGTGAAGGTCGGTGAACGATGCCACTTCGGTGGATGTCTCGCCGAGCCACGAGCAGAGTTGCAGCGTGGCCGACATCACGCGTATGAAGTTGCAGTGGGTGAGTTGCACGGGGTCGCCGTTGTCGTCAACGGCCCAGTCGAGGTCGAACGTGCTGTAATCGTCGGTGTTGAGCGACGCGTCGGCATAGCCGTAGGCATCGGCCGAGTAGCGGTAGAGCACCCAGTAGGGATTTTCGTCGGTGCCGTAGTTCACCGCGTTTTCGGGCAGACATCCTCCGCTGAACGTGAGTTCATCGGCATCAATCCACGACGGCCAGTAGCTCTGCGAGTGGAAACTGTTTTTCATGTGCCACCCGGTGGAGTCGCGCGGCGTGCCGTCGGGGTCGGTCCATGAGCATTCCCAACGCAGATATTCGTCGTAGGTGGAGTAGGGCAGCTTGTGTGTTCCGCTTTCTGCCGTGGGGCGGTGATAGGTTATGGTGAAGTTGTGGCGTTCGCGTGTGTAGTATTCCGAGCCCGCCAGTTCATACCACTGTGCCGTTTCGGGCGTGTCGCCCACTCCCACGTAGACTATTCCCGGCTCTATCGACCCTCCGATGGTGGCCTTGCCGTAGACGGGGTCGCTTGTGGAGTAGAAGGCGTTGCCGCCGATGCGCAGGTCAGACCCGCGCTTGTTTTCAATGGCATGGTCGAACTTCACGGTGATGTAGCCTCCGAATGCGCCGAGATGCACGGGGTTGCCGTCGGCCAACTGTTGGGTGCAACGCTGGCACATGAGTTCTTCGGTGTCGCCAGCCGCACCTTCGGGCATGGTGTTGACAAACTGTCCCGGGGCGGGGCGGTATTGCACCACCTCGACGTTCTGTGTCTGTGCCGTGGCGGAGAGTGCGGCCATGGCCGCGATTATTGTTGCTGTTGCTTTCATTTTATGGTGTATGTTGGGTGTAACGGTGTTATGGCAGCGCGAGGAAATGGGCTGGGTTGAGGCCGCGCAGCATGACGCGCGACACTTGGTTGCCGCCGGTGTCAAACTCGTGCAGGTAGCCGTTGGTGGCGTAGGCGCGTGCGTCGGTGGCGTAGAGGTGGGCTGAGTAGGGCGAGATGTAGATGCCGTAGGGCGACTGCATCTGCATTATCGTCGTGGCGGCAGCAGCGTATTGCCCCAGTCCTTCCTCGGCTTCGAGCGAGGGCAGGGTTATGGTGTGCAGCGAGTAGACGTATTGTCCGGTGGTGTAGGAGAACGACGAACCTACGCAGTAGAACCGTCCGGCGTGGGCGCAGTTGTAGGTTGAGGGGAAAGGGAACACCTTGAACTCCTCGTTGGCCATGTTAAGCACCACCGTGCTGGGCTGCGTGTCGTAGTAGTCGCCGGCCGAGTTGATGCAGAGCCACTGCCCGTTTTGCGACACGTTTCCGTAGAGGTTGATGCAACCCGTGTCTATGCGGCGCAGCTCGCGCATGGTGGCTGCATCCACCACCGATATTGTCTGCTCGTAGGGTAGTTTCTCCTGAAAGGCGTAGCCGCCCGTGTTGGCTATGAAGAGCCGCCCGTCGTAGTAGGCTATGCCCTCGGGCTCGCGCCCCACGTGGCACGTGTCGACAATGGCCTTTGTGGCTATGTCGATTTTGGCCACATAGCCGCCGTCGGCGTAGGAGGTGCAGTAGATGTAGCGCGCACCGTCGGTGGCGAGCCTGCGGTTGTTGGGTATGTCCTCGGTGGCGGCCACGGCGCGCCCGTCGGGGCGGATATACTGTATGATGTTCGACCAGTTCACCGACACGGCAATGAGTGTGTCGTTTACCATTATGATGTCGTTGCCCGTGTCGCCGAGGTGCTGTCCGGGGTTGTTCTGCTGGAACCACTTGTCGGTTACGCGTCCGCTGTCGACGAGGGCTATGCACGAATTGTCCATTCCCCACAGTCCTTCGCACAGCACCAGCAGCCGGTCGGCCGACCGTGTGGGCTCACTTTCGTGGCCATATTCGGCAGGTTCCATTGAGCACGAGGCCATGATTGCGGCTGCGGCTATGAATGTTATGGTTTGTTTGAGCATTGTTGCGTGTGTGTTGTTATTGCTGTCCGGTTAAATGTTGGCTAACATTACATAACGTTAAATGTATGACTCAAGTTTCTGATTTGGAAATTATGGTTGAGAAATTGCCCCCTTCGGGGACATCTGCTAAATGGCAAATCCGAAATTTGAGTTGTATATTGCATGGCAATGCTATACGTTGCCCCTGAAAGGGGCGTATATTATAGGATAGGGGCTTGCCCCTATCTCTCCTTGTATTTTGTTTCTTTGCCCCTGTAAGGGGCGTATATTTCAACCTCATAATGAATTATGCGCCCCTTACAGGGGCAAAATTATTTGAAACGATAGACACAGGGGCAAGCCCCTGCGCTATAATATGTCGTCCCTACGGGACTTTTGGTTAATTCGGGCTCCACTGTTTCATAGTCTCTGCACTTTAAGACATCGTTACAACATTACTTTTCAGTCGTGATGTTTTGCTGGACTACACTGGAGTGTTACAGGCTCCATCGAGCCGTGAACTTGAAGTTGCGGCCGGGCATGGGGTAGCGTTTCACCACCTCGTGGCGCGACCCCGTGAGGTTGTTGCACTCGGCGGTGAGTTGCAGTGAGTGGCGGCCTATGGCGAAGGTGCGGTTGAGCTTTATGTCGAGGGTGTACCAGTCGGAGAGCAAATCGTCGGCGTTGTTTGACACGAGCGCAAACCGCTGGCCGGTGTAGAGCATCGAGGCGCAGAGCGAGTAGCCGCAATAGGTGGCGTCGGCAATGAACGATGCCGAGTGAAGGGGCGAGTAGGGGATGTAGTTGCCATACTCCGGGTCGGTGGGAGTGGAACGGTCGCGGTCGGACTGGCAGGTGTAGTTGGCGTTGGTTGACAGCGAGAATTTGCCCCACTGGCGGTCGTATCCGGCCGAGAGCGAGAGGCCGTAAGACTTCACCCGGCCGAAGTTTACCATCGACCAACGGAACTGGCACTTCATGGGTATGGCCACAATCTTGTCCTCGATGTTGTTGTAGTAGATGTCGGCGGCGGCATGCAGATGACGGTCGCGGTAGTCGGCGCCCAGGTCCCACTGCGTGGTGTATTCGGGGCGGAGTTTGGTGTTGCCCACGAGCGTGTAGTAGAGGTCGTTGAGGGTGGGTGCGCGGAAGATGCGCTTGTTGAATGCCCGCACCACCACGCGGCCCAGTTTATAGGATGCGGTGACCATGGGCGTGAGGCGGCTGAGCGGTTCGGCCCCGCCGCGCGTGTGGTCGGCAATGTGGGTGTAGAGCAGGGCGGCGTTGGCCTCGAAGCCTCTCCACGAGACAATGGCCGAGAGGAGCGACTTGGAGTCGATGCGGTAGACGTAGCTGAAACGGTAGACATTGCACGAGAGGTCGCTCCAACGCAGGTCGGTGCTCGCCGTGAGCGAGAGGCAACTGGCGTTCCACGAGGCTGCCACCGAGCCGTAGATGTCTTGTTGGGTGTAGTGGTTGTCGCAGTGCATGGTGGCTGCATTGGTTGAAGGGTCTTGCAGATAGCGCAGCCAGTCGATCGAGTATTTCACGTTGGCACGCAGTCCGAACCGCTGCCACAGGTTTTTGTATGAAGCCTGGGCAAAGAAGTTGCGGTCCCACTGGCGGTCGGTGGAGTCCCACTGGTCGCTCAGTCGCCTCACCACGGGGCCGGGCAAACCGCGCTCTGAGGTGTAGAAATAAACGTGTGTGGAAAGTCCTTTGTGGAATGCTCCGGCTTCGGCGCGGAAGAAAGTGATGTCGGAGTTATGGCGTGTGCCCACGGTGTCTTCCGATGCGGAGCGGAAACGGAACTTGTAGTTGCCCTTGGAGTGTTGCCATTCGGCATCGGCAAAGAAAGCGTTCTTTATTGAGAAATAAGCCTTCAGCTTGTTGAGTCCGAACGAACCGTTGCCATATTCCACGGCGGCGGTGGTGGCATCGGGGCGGCGTGTCTGCATGTAGACGGTGGCCGCCGACGCATATTCCGACGCCGACTGAAGGCGTTCGTTGCGGTTGGAGTTGTAGAGCGACACCGACTCCATGTTTGTGAGCGAGTATTTGCCCAAGTCAACCTGCCCGTTCTGGGCGTTGGTTATCCTTATTCCGTCGAGATATACGCCCACATGCTGCGACCCGAGCGACCGCACGTTCACCGTCTTCAGTCCGCCCAGTCCGCCGTAGTCTTTTATCTGCACGCCTGAGAAATATTTCAGAGCGTCGGCCACCGACGAGGTGGCAAGGTCGGCCAGTGCCTTGCCAGAGATTGTCTGGCTGGGCGTGAGGTAGTGCTGCCGTTCGCCCACAACCGCCACGTCGGCCAGGGTGTGCACCGAGTCGGTCATGGCCGGGCGCACCGTCTGTGCGCGCAGAGGCGTTGCCGTGGCGCAGGCTGCTGCAAGCAGTGAGGCTGTTAATGATGTAGCTTTCATAAAAACGCATAATGGGTGGCGGCACGTCGGCGCGCACCACCACCCGGTCTAGGTATGAATTGGATTGGAATTGTCCCTTGTCTTGGTGCTTATTTGCGCACCAGTGTCTTGCGTGTAGTGCCGTCGCTCATCTTCACGATGTTCACTCCGGCCTTCGGTGCTGTTATGCGCGTGCCGTCAACGGCGTAGCGTGCCGTCTCGGTGGCGTTGCTGCTGTCGGTGGTAGAGCTTATGCCGTCGGTGGGCGTTACAGTCACTTTCACGCGTACGGTGGTGGTGATGCCGTTGGAGTTGTATTTCAGCTTGAGGCTGGTAGAACCGGTCTTCACGCCTTCAACCACGAGTTTGCCGTCGCGCACGGTGGCCGTGGCCACGCTTTCGTCGGCTACGCTCTCCACAGTCTTCACCACTGCGGCGGCGAGGTTGTCGTTGTCGGTAACGGTGTTGAGCAGGTCAACGGTGGTGGTGCTGCCTTCGCTCACGGTTATTTCCTCGGGAGCCGAAACCACAGGGTCGCTCACGTCGGGGAAGACAAACATTCCCGGGAACCAGTAGTTGTGTCCCTCGTCTTCCATGGGGTAGTTTACAATCACGTTGCCATCGGCATCATACTTGCGAACGGTGTATTCGGCCGTGCCGAAACTCTTGAAGAGCGAGGTGTAGAGGATGTCGGTTACGGGGTCTACGCGGAAGCTGCAACCGTAGATGTGCCACCCGTCGGGGTCGGAACTGAGGTCGAACACCTGGGTGAACGTGCCCTCGTCGATGTCGTAGCGGTAAACCACGTCGTTGCCGAACCATCCTGAAGCGTAGGTCCAGAAGAGCGAGTTGCGCTGTGCGCTGGCGCAGAAGCCGTCGGGAGTCCAGGCATACCACGACTGCGACGGTGCGTTGATGCCGGTGGGCAGTTGGATGGCTGTGAGCGTGAATGTCTCGGTGTCAACGCGCGAGATGCCGCTGGTGGTGCTCACCCAGAGCGTGCCGTCCTTGGCAACAACCACGCTTCCCAGTCCTTCGCAGGCTATGCGCTCCACGATGCGGTCGGTGGTGGGGTCGATAACGAGCAGTCCGTTGCTCTCTGTTGCGGCGTAAACATAGTCGTTGAGGCGCACCATCGATCCGCAGCTGCCGTCGGATGTCCATGCGTTGCCCTGCTCGTCGGCCACGGCCGAAAGCACGCGCATGCTGTCGAGGTCTATCACATATATGCCCGTCTGGGTGCTTACATAGCCCTTGTGTTCGTCAACTCCCACGAAAGCACGGCCGTCGTTGTTGGCGCGCGAGTCGTCGATGTCGGCTATCTGCTTGATTTTGTAGAGCGAGTTGGCATCGCAAATGGTTATGCGGCCGCCAATGTTGTCAGCTCCGGGGTCTTTTTCCTGCTTGGCAATGGCATAGAAACGGTTGCCGTAGAATGTGCCGTAGCATGCTGTTGCGCCTATGTCGGAGAGTTGGTTATACACCCACTGACCGTCGTTTGAAAGGAAGTTTACCGCGGAGTTGCGGTGTCCGAACCAGTCTTCGTTCACCACGTAGGATCCTTGGGTGAAGTCTATGCATACGGGCAGGTAGTTGAAGTCGCCGTCATATTCGTTGGCATCGCCCGTGAACGAGCTCCACACCCATGCGTCTACGCATCCGTCGGTGAGCTTGCGGCCCGATGCTCCCGTCGAGGCGTAGCCCAGTTTGTCGGTGGTGGCACTGGCCACCCAGTAGCTCCAGTAGCCCGTATACCATCCGGCGTTCCATGCGTCGTCGGTGTCGGTGGCCGTGTAGTCGTCGAAACCATAGTCGTCGCCGGTTTCGATAACGCCGTTGCGCGGATAGCAGGTCTTGCCGTCGGGGTCGGTAACCGACACCTGGTAGTCGCCGTCGGTGTCATATCCGTAGCCTCCTATGGCCGAACCATAGGCCGTGCCGCTCTGCTTTATAAGGTAGAACGAGGGGTCGGCCTTGGCTATGGCGTCGAGCATGTCTTCGCCGGATGGCTCTTCGCCGTCGTTCCAACGGAAGCCCCACACGAGGGTCTTGCCCCCGTTCTGCGTGCCTTCCCACTTTATGGCGAGTGCGGCGCGGTTGTTGCCCGATCCAGCCCAACGCTGTATCTTGTCGAAATCGATGCCGGTGGTTTCCAAAGCGGCGGCGCGCAGCGTCTTGGCTGCCGCAGCATTTGTCACCTTGCGGGGCACTCCCTGTGTGCGGAGTGTGGTTTGTGCTGCTGCCGTGAAGCCCATGATCAGAGCCAGGACGAGCAGCGTAAGGTTTCTTTTGAGTTCCATTTTTGTTTTATTTTGAAGTTTGTGTGGCGTGTGCGGCGCACACTCCGTTGGCAGACCATGACCTTATGACATGGCTTGCTGGCACAGTGGTGGCTGTGCGTGGGGTCGCTTCGGTGGCGTGTGCGGTGTCGTCTGTCCGTTCATTGCCCTATCCACGGGGCACCGTCGAACGGCTCTTGCAGCCACGGCAGGTCTTCTGACTCGCCGCCCGGACACAAACGCCTTCCCGTGCATGCAGTGCATTGCCAGTGGCATCGTTGTTCGTGCCCCGATAAGGGCGGCTCACAGCAGCGGGACTGTCGGCGACTTTCACACCGTTCCCTTTTAATCGCGCTCCTCGACGCGAACCGTTGCGGGTGCAAAGTTACACATTTTTTTTTGCACCACAGGCGGCAACCAAGGCTTTTTATGTGCTTTCTTGCAGCCGTATAGGATATTTTTAATAACTTTGCCGCAAGCACCCCAACCTTGAATGGGGTGGGGAATGAAACGTTGAAAACATTTTTTTCAGATGAAAATTTACTTCAACCACAAGGAAGAACTGTGGAACTCGTGGTCGCACGGTGCGGGAATAATCGTGGGTCTGGCCGTAGGCACGGCACTGCTGGTGTGGTGCGGTTGGGCACGCAACGGTTGGGCCACGGCTGGCGTGGTGCTTTATCTGTTCGGAATGCTCAGTTCTTATGTGGCGAGCACGGTTTATCACGCTCTCTCGGCATGGTCGCCTCTGAAACAGAAACTGCGCCGTTGGGATCATGCGGCAATCTACTGGCACATAGCCGGAAGCTACTCGCCCATCACGCTCGTTGCCCTGCGCGAATATGGTTATTGGGGTTGGGCAATGTTCATCTTCATCTGGGCAGCGGCAATAGCCGGAACGGTGAAGAGCTTTATAAGTCTTAAAGGCCACAGCATCGTTGAAACGGTGTGTTTCGTGGCTATGGGACTGAGCATTCTCGTGGCTTTCGCACCGCTCACGCACTGTGTCGATGCCTCGGTCCTAGCGTGGATTGTGGCCGAAGGCGTGAGCTACATCACGGGAGCGGTGTTCTATTGTTTCAACAAGCGGCGTTTCATGCACACCGTGTTCCACTTCTTCGTGCTCCTTGGAAGCATCTGCCACATCGTGGCCGTGTGGGACATTCTCATGCGCTATTTGTAAATAATGTATCCAGTAAAGTTTCGGTCTAACATCGCAACACATAGAATGGTTGTTTTTTTATAGATTTTGAAAAATACGGGGATTGCTTTCTTTCATTGCATAGTTCGCTTTCCAATGCCCCTGAAAGGGGCGCATAATATAGGATAGGGGCTTGCCCCTATCTCTCCCAATGCTACATTATTTTGCCCCCGTAGGGGGCGCATAATTCATTATGAGTTTGAAATATGCGCCCCCTACAGGGGCAAATTTGTTGAAAACCATTAAACGCAGGGGTAAGCCCCTGCGCTATAATCTGTCGTCTCTACGGGTAGGGCGTTCAAAATTCAGAAAAAATTAGTAGCATTTTTAGTTGGATTTTGCATACTAAGCCCTGCAAGGGCGTAACGACCGTAGCCCAGGGTGAACCGCGGAACGTAGTGAAGCGGTGTAACCCTGGGTAAACGGTTGGTTTTCACGGCTGGCCTGTAAGG
>CAVKCP010000108.1:0-8683 GCA_963654815.1 Lachnospiraceae bacterium
ACGGGTTGCGTTTTGTCATCTTGCGGTCTCTTTTCGGTCCAATCCGTCTGCTCGTTCAGTCGTATAGCCCGCTATACTTCTTCACTCGCAGACAAATTGTCCTCGAAAACAGCCTCGCTATCTGACAAAGCCAATTTTTATAGAACCCACCTAAAAAATATTCATACATAAAGAAAATGAAAATTGTTGTGATGGACGGCCACGGGGTGAACCCGGGCGACATGTCGTGGAAACCCTTCGAAGAGTTTGGCGAGATAAAAGTTTATCCGCGCACGACACAGGACAACGTATTGGAACATGTAGGCGATGCCGAGATTATACTCACCAACAAGACGGCATTCGATGCCGAAACGATAGCCAAAATGCCGCACGCAAAATATATAGGCGTGCTGGCCACGGGCTACAACGTGGTGGACACGGAAGCCGCAAGACAACACGGGATAACAGTTACCAACATTCCGGCATACAGCACCGACAGCGTGGCACAGATGGTTTTCGCCCATCTGCTCAACATTGCCAACCGGGTTGACCACTATGCACGCGCCGTGCGCGGCGGTTCGTGGAGCGAATGTCCCGACTTCTGCTACTGGGACACGCCGCTGATAAACCTCGCCGGAAAGACAATGGGCATTGTAGGACTGGGTAACATAGGCAGTAAGGTGGCCCAACTCGCAGCCTGCTTCGGCATGGACGTGTTCGCATATACCAGCAAAGGGGCTGCCGAACTGCCGCAAGGCATACAGAAAACGACCCTCGACGGGCTCTACGGAGCGTGCGACATAATATCGCTACACTGTCCGCTCACGCCCGACACCCACAAGATGATAAACGCAAAGAGCCTTGCAAAGATGCGCCGGGGCGCGATACTCATCAACACCGGGCGTGGGCCGCTGGTTGAAGAGGCCGACGTGGCCGACGCACTAAGAAGCGGACAGCTCGGGGCATACGCCGCCGACGTGATGGCAAGCGAACCTCCTGCACACGACAACCCGCTACTGAAACTGGAGAATGCCTACATCACACCCCACATAGCATGGGCCACGACCGATGCACGCGAACGGCTTATGGCCACGGCCATAGGCAATCTCAGGGCTTTCATGGCCGGAAACCCCGTAAATGTAGTGAACAAATGATGCCACAGCCTGAATTGTACGAACCGATTCTCAAGATAATCGAGTTTCTCGGAACATTTGCTTTCGCCATATCAGGCATAAGGCATGCGGCAGCAAAGCACTTCGACTGGTTTGGAGGCTTCGTGTGCGGCATCGCAGTGGCAATAGGCGGCGGAACGATAAGAGATGTTATGCTCGGCGTGACACCTTTCTGGATGACCTCGTCGGTATATATAATATGTACGGTGCTAGCCCAAGTGTTTGTCATAGTGTTTGCACGCTCGCTCAAACGCATCGACAACACATGGTTTTTCTTCGACACTCTCGGCCTCGCACTGTTCACCATCGTGGGCATACAGAAGACCCTTGACTGCGGACACCCCTACTGGGTGGCCATAATTATGGGCTGCATCACAGGTGCAGCCGGCGGCGTTATACGCGACGTGCTGCTCAACAACGTGCCGGTGATATTCCAAAAAGAGATATACGCCATGGCAAGCATCATGGGCGGACTGGCATATTGGGGACTGATAAAGCTCGGCTGCGACATGAACATTGCCGTGGTTGTGGCATTCGCGATAGTCTGCGCTACACGGCTTCTAGCCGTGAAATACCACATATCGCTGCCCGTGCTGAAAGGAGAGGAATAAACTTGCCGACCGAAGGCGTGCAGTAAGCGCGCATTGCTACGCTACACGGCACAAGAGGCAATGACATAACGACAAAGCGTGAAGACGCTGCGGAACATGAAACCGCGCGTCTTCACGCTTTTATTTTTAACGCCATACAACACAACAACGACTTCGCCCACTTGCATTCTGCACCTTTATGCCGACCGAAAAAGCCATGAATACAGCCGTGCAGCGTAAGCAGCACGTGCGTACAGCATACGAAACACATGCGTGTTGCATACGAAGCACGCGTGCGCGGCTTATGCCATAAGCCACAAATAGCGTTGGTTCTGCAAAACAAACGGCCTTGACAGCGATGCAACCATGCATCGCACGACATTTCGTCTACTTTGCCTTGGGCACAAAAGTCTCCCAAGTCTGATCGTCATAAAAAATGCGTATTTCAGTAATGGAGCGTTGCTTTCGGTCAATATTTTTTACTGTTACGGTTTGTCCGTTTACGGGTCGCGTAGCAGGCTTCGGCACAAATGGGGCAGAAGCAGCCGAAGCGTTTCCGCCGACATTGCCATAATCGTCGGCAGGCTCGGCCATGAAGTCGAACGACGGTTCTATTTCGGCATCCGAAGTCACGTTGACTCCGTCTGCAACACCGTCTGACGAGCTGCCAGAAACGCCTTCACCGCCACCAGCATTGACAAACATCGGTTCCTTGCCAAACAGCAACCAATCGGTTGACACCTCGGGAAACCGGTTTTTCACCGCATCGACGATAGACAAGGTGGGGCGGGTGCGTCCACGGAAAATACTGCTCAACGTAGCAGGGGCGATGTTGATGTATTCGGAGAACTCCTGCTGTGTCATGTGACGACTGTCCATGAGCTGTTTTATTCTGTCTTTCATAACTGTCTTGCCAAATTTGCACGCCATTGAAGCGTATTATTACTGATTTACAAAATTAGTGTATTTTTTCGAGATGCACAACATTTGTATAATCAAATTCGCATCTACAAATTAAGATTATAATTCTTGAATATACAAGAATGTCGAGGAGAACAACCGGCAATCAATTTATATTTACATATCAATATTACACAATTCAATATTGACCTGTATTCTACTTTAACTACGACTGCATAACAAAATCATTACCATATAATTATATCTCATATATACATAGTATTTACAATCTTTTGAAGCGAATATCAGACGATTTTAGCGTATTCTGTGTTCTTTATAATTATCCAATCCACATAAAACATTTAAATTCAATCATATAACGCAATATGACGCTTTTTGGATAATCATAAATATGTATTTATATATTTACAAAAGCATAATTCCGCGTTGTTGATTTACATTCTTTGTACACCCCGAATATTGATTTGTGTATGTAAATATAATATACTTTTTGAAACAACTTTTACCTGTTTATGTTTGTAAATACGGAATTTTAAACGTTAACATTTTTGAAATGTGAATATTTCAATCCTGAAACATGCGAAAACAAGCGATTTTCAAAAATTACGCACCGTGAGTTTTGCCGTTTAAAATGTTGCCATTCTCAGAGGGTTGAAAAAGGCCTAAACCTCCGAAAGCAAGAGATTTAGGCCAAAAATATAGGTCGTTGGGCTTTGGCGAAACAGAAAAAAGAGAAGCCCCAAATGCCCGTTTTCAATGCATAATGAAGAAGATCAGCTCCTTCACGAGGTCACCTGGAGCAGTATTTGGGTTGTCAATGCCCTTGCTTTTGGCATCGGTTTCCCTTATTTTGGATATTATCTGCAGAGTCTTCGTGGCGGTGTAGTTTCTCATACCGGTCACATAGTCCTTCACTGCCCACACATTCCTCGCCTCCATGTATGCTGCAAGCGCTTTCTCGTTGTTTCTGTCGGGAGCATAGTAAGCAACCATCAGTCCCTGAAAATAGTTGAACAGCAACGGAAGGTAGGAATAAAGCGATGCGGCTTTTGGGTTCTTGTCAAAATAATTTACTATTTGGTTGGCCTTAAACACATCTTTGCTCACAATGGCATTGCGCAATTCAAAAGCGTTGAAATCCTTGTTCACCCCCACTTGTCGTTCAACTATTTCAGGGGTTATGCGTCGGTCGCCGTCTTTTGGCAGCGAGATCATCACCTTGTCGAGTTCGGAAATGAGCCTGGCTATATCCGACCCCACACACTCGGCCACCATGGCCGCCGCTTTATTGTCGATTGCCGCGCCGCGCATCTTGATATAGTTTGTAATGAATGCGGGCAACTCATAGTCTTTTTTCTTCTTGCTCTCAAACACCACCCCGGCAGCCTCGGCCTTTGCCACAATTTTCTTGCGGCGGTCAACATTGCCGTTTTTGTGGCAAAGCACGAGAACGGTCGATTTCACCGGGTGGTCGAGATATTTCTCTATAGCATCCCATGTGCGGAAATTCTGTGCCTCCTTTACCACAATGACACGGTGTTGCGAGGGCATCACGGGATATTCCCTTGCCATATCGGCCACCTGTGCCGGCGTAACATCAGCCCCGAACACCACGGTTTGGTTGAAATCGCGTTCCTCTTCCGACAGAACATTGTCGGCAATATAGTCTGAAATCTTGTCTATGAAAAAAGCCTCCTCGCCCATAAGAAGGTAGACGGGACTGTAATTTCCGGCTTTCAAATCCTTCATTATCGACTCATAGGTGACCAGTGTTTTCTTTTCTGCCATAAGAGTTGAGTTGTCTTTACTTTCATGGTAACACTGCAAAACTGCGGAAAGCCGTCTTTGCATTGTCGCCAAAATGCACTAACTTTGCATAAGCAAAGATAATAAAATGATTCGATTAAATCTTCCCTCTTTCGAAATAAAGTTGTCGGGCACACCGCAACGCCCCTTGATATTCGACATGCTCAGACGCAAATATGTAGCCCTCACGCCCGAAGAGTGGGTGCGACAGCATTTCATCCATTTCCTCACCGGACACAAGGGCTACCCGGCTGCACTTCTTGCCAACGAGGTGGGGCTGAAAGCCGGCAACAAGCAGATGAGGGCCGACAGTGTGCTCTATTCGCGCGACCTCACACCGAGGATGATTATCGAATACAAGGCTCCCGACATACAGATAACGCAGAAGACGTTCGACCAGATAACGTCATACAACACCCTGCTGCATGTTGACTATCTCGTGGTGAGCAACGGCATAAGCCACCATTGCTGCAAAGCCGACTACGACTCGCATTCGTTCACGTTTCTGAAAGACATACCCAACTACTGCGATTTGTAGCCAACCACATTATTATATAGACGCGCACGCACACGGGGAAAGGGGAAACTGCCATTGCAGCGAAAGAAAAGACACAAGCGGCAATGACTGCCGGACATTTTTTGTAAATTTGCAACTGTACTAAAAACCTAAAAACTTTATATGAACAAAACTTTCCTGCCAGAAGTCTTGCTGGCTACCGCGTTTGCAGTAATTGCAACGCCTGCCACGGCGCAAAACACCAATGTGGCATATCAAGACAAGAACGTGCGCTTCACGGTAATAACCGACGGAGCCGTGCGAATGGAATATGCGCCCGACGGCGAATTCTTCAACGACAGTTCGTTTGTGGCCGTAGTGCGCAGCTATCCGGCCTGCCAATACAAAGTGAAGAACGGCAAGAAAACAGTGGAAATCACTACAGACCGTTTTCACCTGACCTATGCAAAAGGCACGGGGAAATTCACCTCGGCAAACCTTTCGATAACCTCGGCAAAGGGTAAAGGCTCGATGCCGTTCAGTTGGAAGCCCGGAACCGCCGACACAAAGAACCTGAAAGGCACCTACCGCACACTCGACGGATATGATGGTGACACGCATGCCGAAGCGGGAAAGATGCCGATAGAGGACGGACTGCTATCGCGTTGCGGATGGACCCTAATCGACGACTCGCAGGGCTATGCCTTCGACCACTCCGACTGGCCGTGGGTGGCACACCGACACAACGAAGGAAAGACACAGGACTGGTATTTCCTGGCCTACGGACACGACTACAAGAAGGCTCTGAAAGACTACACCGCATTCGCCGGAAAAGTGCCCCTGCCGCCGCGATTTGCATTCGGCTACTGGTGGTCGCGCTACTGGGCTTACAGCGACAACGAACTGCGGCAGAACGTGGAGAATTTCCATAACTACAGCATTCCGCTCGACGTTCTTGTGATAGACATGGACTGGCACTACACCGAACCGGGAAAAGGCGGATGGACTGGCTATACATGGAACAGACGGTTGTTTCCCGACCCGAAAGGATTGCTGAAATGGATGGGCGACAAAGAGCTTGAGAAAACCCTGAACCTGCATCCCGCCGACGGAATAAAGCACTACGAAGAACACTATGCCGACATGGCACGGTGGATGGGGATGAACCCCGACGAGCAGAAAGACATTCCCTGGAATTCATCAAGCAAGCGGTTTATGCAGGGATGGTTTGAAACCCAGCTGCGACCAATGGAGAAAGACGGCATAGACTTCTGGTGGCTCGACTGGCAACAGTGGAACGACGACAAGGAATTTCCCAACCTCAGCAACGTGTGGTGGATAAACTACACCACATTCACCGACATGGAGCGCAACCGCAACACACGTCCAATGCTCTACCACCGCTGGGGCGGACTCGGAAACCACCGTTATCAGATAGGTTTCTCGGGCGATGCCATAATAAGCTGGAAATCGCTCGATTTCCAACCCTATTTCAACTCTACAGCGTCAAACGTGCTCTACACCTATTGGAGCCACGACATTGGCGGGCACATGGGGGCACATAGCATCGATCCTGAAATGTATATACGTTGGATGCAGTTTGGCGCGCTCAGCCCAATATTGCGCACTCACTCCACAAAGGATGCCGGACTCAATAAGGAGCCGTGGGTATTTGACAACAGGAATTTCACCATATTGCGTGACATAATAAACCAACGCTACGCACTCGCGCCCTATATCTACACAATGGCACGCAAGACCTACGACGAGGCTCTGCCTCTGTGCCGTCCGATGTATTACGATTACCCCGACAACGAAGAGGCATACAGCAACCGCAACGAATATATGTTCGGCGACAACATGCTCGTCTACCCCATTACCGCGCCCATGACCGACCGTCTGTCAACCAAGGAAGTGTGGCTTCCAGCAGGCTGCGACTGGTTTGAAACGTCGTCGGGAACGATGCTTAAAGGCGGACAGACAACGGCACGCAAGTTCCAACTCGACGAATATCCTGTATATGTCAAGGCCGGATCGATTATTCCCGAATACGGCAAGGTGAAAAACCTGAGGCACAACAACGAGGACATTACCATTGCCGTATATCCCGGCGGCACAGAAAACACGTTCACAATGTATGAAGACAACGGCAACGACAAGAACTATGCCACCGACTATGCCACCACAAAGCTCACGGCTAAACGCGGCGACAACACTCTGACGGTGGACATAGACGCACGCAAAGGCAGCTACAAGGATATGCCGTTGCAAAGGCACTTCAAATTAAAAGTCGTGGCATCAGCCGTTCCCACGAGCGTGAAAGTGAACGGAAAGGAAACCGGATTTGAATATGACGGCAACAACTTGGCTCTCATCGTCGACATAGCAGAGCGCGATTGTAGCATGGCTAAGACCATAGAAATAACCTATCCACAAGATGCGCCGCTGCTCACCGACGGTCTGATTGGTAAGTTCCGCCACATTCAGCAGAACACAACAGCAATAAAGAAGAAACAACCGGGCATAGTGTTCGATGAAAGGCTCGGCACAATGGAGTCTACCGGCATCGCCATCACCTATCATCCCGAACAGATTGCAAGCCGCATTGCCGCATTCCGCGCCAACTACGCTAACCTGCCCAAGATATTAAAAGATAACGGTCTGAGCGAAAGCGATGCTGCCGAGTTTGCAAGACTGAGCTATTAGTCACTCTAAACCGTTGGTCGCAGTCGGTTAATAAGGCTGCGGCCAACGGTGAACACTACTCCACCGTAAAGCCACGGGCATCGCGACATCACACGAAAAAAGCCTGTCTCTTTAAGTCCACATGCTCTGCGCATATTGGAACAAAGAGACAGCTTTTTTATTGCGGCCTGTATTGCCGAGGCATTAAGTTGTTATTTCACGCGTGTCACCTTACCGTCGCTGGCCACAGTGAAGTCGGGAAGGCTTTCTGCCTTGGACTCTTTAAACGTTTGTTTCACAAAACCAAAAATTAAACTGAAAGGCATGTCATCACTTACCTCATCATTACAGTAAACTGACGACGGGTATCGAGATTCCACAGGTGCCGTGGCAATAGTGTCGCCTTTCTCGTCAAACGATGCAAGCGACCACTTCACACCCACTCCATAGCAGATGTTGTGGTCGGCAGGTAATCTCTGTATCTGGGTACTGTCTTTCAATTCAAACGTCAAGTGAGAACTTGCCGAAGCAGGAAATTTGGTGTACTCGATGTCTTTCGTCAATCCATATAATTCATAAGGACCTCCTGTCAAACTGAGATACTCTACTACTTTCAGGTCTTTCTGCTTCACCGGCACCGTAACGGTCTTGCCGTCGTTATCGGTGTACACCATTTTCACGTCGCAATATGAAAGCATATCACGCCCGAATGTATAGGTCATGGTCAACTTGGCACTCTTTGCCACCTTCGGGACATCGGGAGTTTCGGGGTCATCGTTGCTGTCGTTACACGACACGACCAAACCTGCCATACCCATCACTACCGCTACAAAAGCGGCCTTAACAAAATAATTAGCAATTTTAATCATACACGTTTGTTTTGTTTATACAAGAATTAGCATTTGCAAAATTAAGCATTTTTTGCTTTTATTAGCTACTTTCTTAATGTCTTTTTTCAACCAACTGCCGTTTTTTCGGGGCACTAGCATAATCCTGTGTCTAGGCATAGATGTTAGTTAGCCTAAATAGGAAGA
>CAVKCP010000109.1:0-8470 GCA_963654815.1 Lachnospiraceae bacterium
TCTGTTCATCAGACAAAACGGGAGTCAAAATGAAAACGGTTTCGTATTGATTCATTTTTTAATTGATTAATTTGTTGAGTTTTTAAAAATTCGGGTGCAAAGGTAGTGATTTTTTCCTTAATACAAAATATACGCAGATTTTATGCAAGCAATTTTAACATTGTTTACCTAAAAAAGTTGCCCTACTCGCCACAACTTGAATATCTTTGCCGCCAAAACAACAAAACCACACAACATCATGGGCAAGTTTCAAAAGGACAGCAGGCTTATGCAAAAGTTAAAGGCAGCCGCAAAGGCGGTGCGGCAAGCGGCACACCGAGTCTACGGAATGCCGCTCGTATTGTCGGGGGTAATCATCCTGATTGCAGCAACAGCCGCCGACGGAGCGCTGCGCAATGCTGCAATGATTGCAGCCACCGCCATGGTGCTGCTCGGAGCGGCCAGCTTTGTGGCAAAAGAACGCGAAGGTTCGAAATATTGAAAGGCGTGTTTGCGCCCCACTCCATGCACGCCACACACGCACTGCATAAGCAGCACGCACATGCAGCAGACGCACCACACGCGCGCTGCATACGCCGCACAACGACAACAAAGGCCGCCCGTGATGTCTATATACCTTATTTATATATGCAAAAAAACTAAATTTTTCACACATTCTGCAATACAGAGTTTGCAAATAAAGAAATTAGTGTTAACTTTGCAAAGATTTAAAGCACCCAAGACAACCGCTCCACGGAGCGCACCGTGGCACTGTGCAATGCCGCACTGACAGCAATCTGCACTATGCCACGCAACTCTACAGGCAACACCTTAAACGGAAGCCAATTCAAAAAGACATAAACGAAAGGCGAATGGAAGCTTTCTTCAAAACCCACACATACCTCGTTGAACATACCGGCGCCCCCCTCAGAAGGACTCTGATGGACGAAATCGACTGGCACGACAGGCTCATTGGCATCAAGGGGACACGTGGAATAGGCAAAACGACATTCCTCTTGCAATATGCCAAGGAGCATTTCGCCCCTACCGACCGCCGTTGCCTTTATGTGAACATGAACAACTTCTATTTCCAGGGGCGCGGCATAGCCGACTTTGCAAGCGATTTCTACCGGCAGGGAGGCGAGGTGCTGCTCATCGACCAGGTGTTCAAACAACCTGAATGGAGCAAGGAGCTGCGCCTGTGCCACGACCAATGCCCCGGCTTGAAGATTGTGTTCACAGGATCAAGCGTGATGCGGCTGAAAGAAGAAAACCCCGAACTCAACGGCATAGTAAAGAGCTACAATCTGAGAGGATTTTCGTTCAGAGAATACCTTAACCTAATAACCGGAAGCAGCTTTGAATACTACAGCCTCGACTATATACTCGACCATCATCAGGAAATCGTTTCGGAAATCATGGCTAAGACCGACGTAGAAACGCACTTCGACAACTATCTGCGCCACGGCTTCTATCCTTTCTTCCGCGAACAGCGCAATTTCGAGGAGAACCTGCTCAAAACCATGAACATGATGACCGAGGTTGACATTCTGCTCATAAAGCAGATTGAGCTGAAATATCTCACGAAAATAAAGAAACTGTTCTACCTGCTCGCGCTCGAAGGCTTGAAAGCCCCGAACATAAGCAACCTCGCGCACGAGATAGAAACAAGCCGCGCAACGGTGATGAACTACATAAAGTATCTTTCCGACGCGCGCCTGATAAACATGATATACCACCCCGGCGAGGAATTTCCCAAGAAACCGTCGAAGATAATGATGTACAATCCCAACCTGATGTATGCCATCTATCCGATAACGGCCGACAGGCAAGACGTGATGGAGACGTTCTTCGTGAACTCGCTTTGGAAAGACCATGCCGTGAACCAAGGGCAGAAAGACTCGTGCTATGTGATTGACGGACGGCTGAAATTCAAGGTGGCCAACGAGGCAAAGGCCATGAAACAGCGCAACAAGAAAGACTCGGTAATCGCCGTGTACGACACTGACAAAGCAGACAGCAACTGGATTCCGTTATGGCTATTCGGTTTTCTGTATTGACAAATACATACATTAACATTTCACTTATAAAAAAATGGCTAAAGAAAAAAAGTTTATCACTTGTGATGGTAACACAGCTGCCGCTCACGTGAGCTACATGTTCACCGAGGTTGCTGCCATCTACCCCATCACTCCGTCATCACCGATGGCAGAGCATGTAGATGAATGGGCTGCCAAGGGCCGCAAGAACCTCTTCGGACAGCGCGTTTCTATCCAGGAAATGGAATCGGAAGGTGGCGCAGCAGGTGCCGTCCACGGTTCGCTCCAGGCTGGTGCACTCACGTCAACCTACACTGCTTCGCAGGGTCTGTTGCTGATGATTCCCAACATGTACAAGATTGCCGGCGAGCTTCTGCCATGCGTTTTCAACGTGTCGGCACGTACTTTGGCTTCGCATTCACTCTGTATCTTCGGCGACCATCAGGATGTAATGGCCTGCCGCCAGACAGGTTTCGCAATGTTCTGCTCGGGATCGGTGCAGGAAGTAATGGATCTTTCGGCCGTTCCTCACCTCGCCACTCTCGAGACCGAGGTGCCGTTCATCAATTTCTTCGACGGTTTCCGCACATCGCACGAGTATCACAAGATTGAGGAGATGGACATGGAAGACATCCGTCCGCTCGTTAACCCCGACTATATCAAGCGTTTCCGCGACCGTGCACTCACTCCTGAGCGTCCCGTTACACGCGGTACTGCTGAGAACCCCGAGACATTCTTCACCCACCGCGAGGCTTGCAACGAATACTACGACCGCATACCCGAGGTTGTGGAGAAGTATTGCCAGGAGATGACAAAGATTACAGGCCGCGAATATCACCTCTTCAACTACTACGGAGCAGAGGATGCCGAGAACATCATCATACTTATGGGTTCGGCAACAGAGCCTGCACGCGAGGCCATCGACTACCTGAACAAGCAGGGCAAAAAGGTGGGTATGGTTGCAGTGCACCTCTACCGTCCGTTCTCGGTTGACTTCCTGAAGAAGGCAATACCCGCAACAGTAAAGCGCATCGCAGTGCTCGACCGCACCAAGGAGCCGGGCGCAGAGGGCGAACCGTTGTATCTCGACGTTAAGTCGGCACTCTACGACGACGATCGCAAGCCGCTTATCGTGGGCGGACGCTACGGTCTCGGTTCTTCAGACACCACTCCGGCAAAGATTGTCGCAGTGTTCAAGAACCTCGAACTGCCGCAGCCCAAGAACCACTTCACCGTTGGTATCGTTGACGACGTTACCTTCACATCACTGCCCGAAGAAGAGGAAATCCCGATGGGCGGCGACGATTTGTTCGAAGCCAAGTTCTACGGTTTGGGCGCCGACGGTACTGTAGGTGCCAACAAGAACTCTGTTCAGATTATCGGTAACAACACCAACAAGTATTGCCAAGCTTACTTCTCTTACGACTCTAAGAAGTCGGGTGGTTTCACCTGCTCTCACTTGCGTTTCGGCGACGAGCCTATCCACTCAGCATATCAGGTTAACACTCCTAACTTCGTGGCTTGCCACGTACAGGCTTACCTGCACATGTATGACGTGACACGTGGTCTCCGCAAGAACGGCTTCTTCCTGTTGAACACCATTTTCGACGGCGAAGAACTCGTAAACTTCATCCCCAACAAGGTGAAGCGCTGCTTCGCACAGAACAACATCACCGTATATTATATCAACGCCACCAAGATTGCACAGGAAATTGGTCTGGGCAACCGCACCAACACCATTCTGCAGTCGGCATTCTTCCGCATCACCGAGGTGATACCTTTGGACCTCGCCGTTGAGCAGATGAAGGCATTCATCGTTAAGTCTTACTCGAAGAAGGGTCAGGACGTTGTTGACAAGAACTTCGGCGCCGTTGACCGCGGAGGCGAATACAAGCAGCTCACCGTTGACCCGGCATGGGCAAACCTCGCCGACGAAGAGGCAAAGGAAGACAATGCACCCGCATTCGTTAAAGAACTTGTGCGTCCTATCAACGGACAGTCGGGCGACTTGCTGAAAGTTTCCGACTTCGTGAAGCACGACACCGTTGACGGCACATGGCAGAACGGCACAGCCGCATTCGAAAAGCGCGGTGTTGAGGCATTCGTTCCGGTGTGGAACGTTGAAAACTGTATCCAGTGCAACAAATGTTCGTTTGTTTGTCCTCACGCAGCCATCCGTCCGTTCGTCCTCACTGACGAGGAGCTTGCAGGCATCGAAGGCTTGGAGACACAGGAAATAAAGGCTCCCGCAGCTCTGAAGGGCATGCATTTCCGCATGGAAACATCGGTGCTCGACTGTCTGGGATGCGGCAACTGTGCCGACGTTTGCCCGGGCAAGAAGAACAAGGAAACCGGCGAATTTGAGAAAGCACTTAAGATGGTGCCGTTCAATGTTGATGCCGACGACATGGTGAAGGAAGCACAGAACTGGGAGTATCTCGTGCACAAGGTGACATCGAAGCAGGATTTGGTTGACATCAAGCAGACTCCGAAGAATTCGCAGTTTGCCCAGCCGCTGTTCGAGTTCTCGGGTGCTTGCTCAGGTTGCGGTGAAACTCCTTACGTGAAGCTCATTTCGCAGCTCTTCGGCGACCGCCAGATGATTGCCAACGCAACAGGTTGCTCGTCAATCTACTCGGCTTCAATTCCTTCTACACCTTACACAAAGAACGCAAAAGGCCAAGGCCCGGCATTCGACAACTCTCTGTTCGAGGATTTCTGCGAGTTCGGTCTCGGTATGGTATTGGGCAACAAGAAGATGAAGGAGCGCATTTGCCACTTGCTCGAAGAGGCAAAGGCTCAGGAAGGCACACCTGCCGAATTTGTTGAAGCAGCCGACAAGTGGATTGCCAACAAGGACGACAGCGACGGTTCGAAGGCTGCTGCCGCCGAACTGAAGCCACTCATTGCCAAGGGAGCAGAAGCTGGCTGCCCGATTTGCAGCGAACTGAAGACTCTCGACCACTATCTCGTAAAGCGCAGCCAGTGGATAATCGGTGGCGACGGTGCTTCTTACGACATCGGCTACGGCGGTCTCGACCACGTGCTGGCATCTGGCGAAGACGTGAACATCCTCGTGCTCGACACCGAGGTTTACTCCAACACCGGCGGACAGTCGTCGAAATCGACTCCTCTCGGTGCCATTGCACAGTTTGCAGCACAAGGCAAGCGCATCCGCAAGAAGGATCTCGGACTCATGCAGACAACCTACGGTTACATCTATGTAGCACAGGTGGCCATGGGAGCCGACAACGCACAGACTCTGAAGGCAATACGCGAGGCAGAAGCCTACCACGGACCTTCGCTCGTGATAGCCTACGCACCGTGTATCAACCACGGTTTGAAGCGCAAGGGCGGCATGGGACGTTCGCAGAACGAAGAGAAGCTTGCAGTTGAATGCGGCTACTGGCATCTGTGGCGTTTCAACCCCGAGCTGGCCGAACAGGGCAAGAACCCGTTCTCACTCGACTCGAAGGCTCCGCAGTGGGAGAACTTCCGCGACTTCCTGTTGGGCGAGGTGCGCTACCTCTCAGTGCAGAAAGCTTATCCGAAAGAGGCCGACGAGTTGTTCTCGCAGGCCGAGAAGATGGCTAAACTGCGCTACCAGACCTATGTGCGCAAGAGCCAGGAAGACTGGAGCGAGCAGATTTAAGCTTCGACAACAGGCTTTCATCCTGCGGGCGGCACGATGCCGCAACCGTAATGGCATGAAAGAACTATAACGGCAAGCCACGCTGACACAATAACATTGTCAGCGTGGCTTTTTCGTATGGCAGCAAACATTCGCCATCATGCAACCGCTCCGTCGCAGCAAGGCAAAGCGGATATGTTTGAACAATAAGAAGAAACACAGCGGCTAATCCCACGAGTTTCATAGAAAGATTTCATTTGCAAGCGTTTCTATGCACATGCCCATAAAGTTTATCTATGCAAGAAACGCAAAAGCCGCACAAGCATCATAACGCTTGTGCGGCTTTTGCATGCGGCCGTTATGGGCGGCCTATGGCCTATGATCAGTACTCCTCGTCATCGCTTATGCCCTCGGCTTCGAGATTAAGGTCGCCCGGATCCTCGTCGAATGTAGTGCGGTAGCTTTCCTCGGTGAGTGCTTCCTCGTCGAAATCATCGTCCTCGTCTTCATCCTCGTTGTAATTGGTTTCGGGCAAGTCGGCATCTTCATCGTCTTCATCACCTAACAAACCGATTTTCTCTTTGGGCTCGTCCTCGGACTGCACTTTCTCCATTTCGGGCTTAGCCTTGGCAAAGATGGCCTCAATCCAGTTGCCTTTCTGTATTTCAAGCACCTCATATCCGTCGGCAACTTTCTTCTCATACATTCCGCCGGCCTTATGCAGACGGTCTTTTGGAAGCGTTGTCGTGCTTATGTCAAAGCCACTTTCTATGATGTCCTGTACGCTCTGCGACAACGAATCCCATCCTCCTCCGAAATTGCGGTCGAGCACTTCGATGAGCTTTGCAGCCGTGATGTGCCTTATATTCTCGTAAGTGAGGTCGGTAACGCGCATTATAGGACGTTTCTTTATGGCCCACTTGGTCTTGTCGCTGTCGTCGGTGCGCATCGTGCCCACCTTGAATCCGCGAGCCTCATATTTGCTTATGACCTCGGGACGATCAATCTTCACCTCTTCAATCTCAAACGCGCTCCGTATCACATCAATATAATGACGGCAGTTGTCCTTCATGTCAGAATCCTTCTCTGCGGCTTCCCACATTCTGAAAATGTCATTTTCCTGAACTTCCCACACGTTGCTTTTTGTAAGAGTCTTAAGCGTTAACGCTTTTTGTTGTTTCATATTTTATATCAGTCTACTTTTAAATTCATAACATTGTGCCTCCACGCCGCTTCTGCGAGCATTTTTGAAGATGCCACCAACAGTCTGCACACAAGGCACACACTGCCTTCGCCCCCGGAAAACGGGGCTGCATAAGGCCGTAACGCGGCGCTGCAAAAGTAAATACTTTACTCCTATCTCACAAGTTTTTCATATAGATTTTGCTTATCTCGCATATATTTTTTACTTTTGCGCAACATATGAGTGAGCCATTAGCAGAAAGAATGAGACCTCACACTTTGGACGACTACGTCGGCCAAAAGCACCTTGTGGGTGAGGGCGCGGTGTTGCGCGGGATGATTGACGCACGCCGCATTTCTTCGTTTATATTATGGGGGCCTCCCGGAGTGGGCAAGACAACGTTGGCACAGATTATTGCCAACCGCCTCGAAACACCTTTCTATACGCTCAGTGCCGTCACAAGCGGCGTGAAAGACGTGCGCGACGTGATTGAAAGGGCCAAAAACAACCGTTTTTTCAACACCGCATCACCTATCCTGTTTATTGATGAAATACACCGTTTCAGCAAGTCGCAGCAAGACTCGCTGCTTGGAGCTGTGGAGCGAGGAGTGGTTACGCTGATTGGCGCAACCACCGAAAACCCATCGTTTGAAATCATACGCCCGCTGCTGTCACGCTGCCAAGTGTATGTGCTCAAACCGCTAGAGAAAGACGATCTGCTCGAACTACTGCACCGGGCAATATCCACCGACAGCGAACTGAAGAAGCGCAAGATAACGCTCGAAGAAACCGGCGCGCTGCTGAGATACAGCGGCGGCGACGCGCGCAAGCTACTCAACATTCTCGAACTCGTGGTAGAGGCAGAGGGAGAAAGCGTTGCCATAACCGACAGCATGGTGGAAAAGCGGCTGCAGCAGAACCCGCTTGCCTACGACAAAGACGGAGAAATGCACTACGACATAATATCGGCGTTTATAAAAAGCATACGCGGCAGCGACCCCGATGCTGCACTCTACTGGATGGCCAGGATGATTGAGGGCGGCGAAGACCCGCAATTCATCGCCCGGCGACTCGTGATAAGCGCAGCCGAAGACATCGGACTTGCCAACCCCAACGCCCTGTTGCTAGCCAATGCCGCATTCGATGCGGTGATGAAGATAGGGTGGCCCGAGGGACGCATACCGCTTGCCGAAGCCACGGTGTATCTCGCCACGAGCCCGAAGAGCAACTCGGCATATCTCGGCATCGACCAGGCTTTGGCCACAGTGAGGCAAACCGGCAACCTGCCAGTGCCCCTGCACCTGCGCAACGCCCCCACGGCTCTGATGAAACAACTGGGCTACAAGGACGGATACAAATACGCACACGACTACGACGGGCACTTCGTGGCGCAGCAATACATGCCCGACGCACTGCAAGGGCAACGCCTGTGGCACGCGCAGCACTCTCCGCAAGAGGAAAAACAATACCAGCAGATGCTGCGGTGCTGGGGCGACAGATTTAAAGATTAAAGGTGGGTTCTATAAATTCCCACCGCAAAACAAGAATTAATATAACGGGTTGCGTTTTGTCATTTTGCGGGTCTCTTTTCGGTCCAATCCGTCTGTTCGTTCAGTCGTATAGCCCGCTATACTTCTT
>CAVKCP010000110.1:0-8345 GCA_963654815.1 Lachnospiraceae bacterium
CCGCAGGTTCCCTTCGGTCACCAGCGGTTATGCACATTGGCCCTCTTCGAGGACCGTCAGATTGGCAACAGTAAGCCCCATATACAAAAAACTTTGCGACAGTATAACGCCCAATACGTTACCCGATTTTGTGAAAAGTTTACCGGACACCGATAATAAAGAACCCGCTTAAAGCGTTTTTAGTGACGGTGAAAAAATAAATTGGTATGATTTGCGGCTTATATTTTTGAGATGTTTTGGTCTCTTGAAGAGGGAACATAGCGGGCTATGTGACTGATGATAGAGGCAAAAACAGCCAAAAAGATGAGCCGGACAACCAACAGAAGATGTGTTTCATTGTTCCAAAATCGTACCAAGTTATTTTTTTATCGTCACTTACCATGTGAGTCCAATATTTTATCGGACCCCAATATTACGATATTCGCATTAAGCTGATTTCCTTTACCTATTGTTTGCACACCGCGACATGTTTACTCTGCCTGTTGCGGCGGCAGGAACAGGTTGCGGTGGGGGAATTTCGCGCCATATTTTTTGCGCAGTTTGTCGAAGAGTGCCATTGTGTCGCGCGAGAAACCGTGTCCTTTCCATGTGCTGGTGTTGGTAACAAGTATCCAGCACTCGCCGTCGGCATACTTCAGCACTATCGCACTTGTGCCCGAAAGCGAACCGGTGCGTATCCACGGACCGCGCTGCGGCGTATAGTTCCAACCCATTGAAAAGCCGTGGTCGGGCATTTCGCGCGTCATGGCTGCCACCGAGGCGGGTGTGAGAATGTCGGGGATGACCGGGCAACCGTCGATAGCCGCCACAAGACGCGACAGTTCGGCGGCCGATGCGCACCATGCCCCCGCACCCGAAAGGCGCGGAAGGTCGTTGTCGCCATAGCATTTTTCGACGAGCCGCCCGCTGTTGTTGTATTCGTAGACCGGCACCGAACCCTTGTGCACATAGTAGTGCACCTCGTTGTGACGGCGGTCTTTAAGGTAAGTTCCGGCAATGTGGAAGTCGTGGCATCCGGCAGGATTGAGCACATGCTTCTGCATGAATGCCTCATAAGGCATGCCGCTGCGCCGCTCTATTATCATCGACAGCAAGGTGAAACCGAGGTTGCTGTAACAGCGTGCCGTGCCGGGTGTGTAGCCAAGACGGCGTTTCAGGAGGATGCGCAGCAAAGTGCGGTGGTCGGGAGGTGCGGCAAGGTGGTTCTGCATGATGATGTAGCGCGTGGAGAACATGGGGTCGCCTGCATAGTTGTTGAACCCGGCCTGATGTCGCATGAGCTGCTCCACGGTTATGTCGAAATAGCGTTTGTCTTTTATCACGTTGGTGTAGGCCGTGTCGTTGAGCACGCCATTCGGTCCGAACACATGATCCGACAGGCGCACACGACCCATTTCGCGCAGTTTCATTATGCCCACCGCCGTAACGAGTTTCGACACCGACGCAATGCGCATTATGTGGTGCGGCTCCATGGGTTCTTGCTTCTCCACATCGGCCCATCCGTAGCCCTTTGCATAGAGCAGCGAGTCGTTGCGCGTCACGGCAAGCTGTGCGCCGTTTATCTCCCACCGTTTCAGATAACGCTGCATTATTGAGTCGAGCCCGTGCAGTTGGGCAACATCGGTGAGAGCATTGGTGAGAGTGTCGTTAAGGCGGAAATTCGGCACCGTGTCCTGCTCTTTATTTGCTATATCACTGTGGCTGCACGAGCAGCTGCACTTTGACAATGCAAACACTATAAGGGCTATAATGGAAAACAACACGAGCCGCACACGCGTGCGGTATTGCTTTTTTATGCGGTATTTCTTCATTTTGTTCTGTAAAGTATAATGCGGCAGAAGCTGCTAAAGAGGCATTTCAAAAGAGATACAAAGTTAGCAATAAAAATTCTATAAAGCGAAGATTGCGGCACAGAGTGATGCCGCTTGCCAACATTCGGCCATTCTGCGGCCATGTGCGGCAGCCGCGATACGCATGTGCAGCACATGGTGCACGCACGCAGCGCAACTGCCGCACGCCGTCGCCGGGGCTTTGTGCAGCAACCGCCGGTGCATAAAAAAGCGGCACTGCTACCGTGAAAATACCACGGACACAGTGCCGTTATGTTTGTGTCTGCTGCCGCGAGTGCGGCGAAGATGCTATGACAGTCCTTCTATCTCGCCATCAACGATGTCGATGTGCATGGCCTGCGGCTCCTTGGGAAGTCCGGGCATGCGCAGGATGCTGCCTGCAATCACCACAATCATCTCTGCTCCGGCATTCACCACGATGTCGCGCACGGTAACGTCGAAGCCCGATGCCACGCCATACTGTTTGGCATCGGTAGAGAACGAGTATTGCGTCTTGGCTATGCACACGGGGAAACGGTTGTAGCCGAGGTCGTAAATCATCTTCAGTTTCTTCTTGGCTGCCGCGCTGAATGTCACCTTCCATGCGCCGTATATGTTGCGTGCCACGCGCTCAACCTTGTCCTCAACGCTGTCGTCGTCGTCATACACGAAATGAAGCGGCGCCGACGGCTGACAGGCAATGGTGTCAACCACGAGGCGGGCGAGCTCTTCTGCACCTTTGCCGCCCTCGGCGTAGGCGTTGTTTACGGCAAAGCCCACTCCGCGTTCGGCGCAATGGCTGCGCACAAGTTCAATCTCTTCGTCGGTGTCCTCGGCATAGCGGTTGAACGCCACAACAACTGTCTGGCCGAACGACTGCATGTTGTCGATGTGCTTGTCGAGGTTGGCGAGACCTTTCACGAGTCCTTCACTGTCGGGCATCTTTATCTTGTCGAGGTCTACGCCGCCGTGCATCTTCAGTCCCTGTGCCGTGGCCACAATCACCGTAAGTTTGGGTTGCAGCCCTGCTTTGCGGCATTTTATGTCGAAGAATTTCTCTGCGCCGAGGTCGGCACCGAATCCTGCTTCGGTTATGGCATAGTTGCCGAAGGTCATTGCCATTTTTGTTGCGAGGATTGAGTTGCATCCGTGAGCTATGTTGGCAAACGGTCCGCCGTGTACGAATGCCGCCGTGTGCTCGGTGGTCTGTACGAGATTGGGCGAGAGGGCATCGCGCAGCAATACGGTTATGGCACCGGCCACGCCCAAATCCTTCACCGTGAACGGCTTGCCCTCCACCGTAAAGCCGAGCAATATGTTTTCAATGCGCCGGCGAAGGTCGTCCTCATCGGTGGCAAGGCAGAGTATGGCCATTATTTCAGAAGCCGGCGTTATGTCGAAACCCGACTCGCGCATCACGCCGTTGGCGCGGCCTCCGAGCCCCGTAACGATGTCGCGCAGACCGCGGTCGTTGACATCGAGTACGCGGTTCCACAGTACTTCGCGCATGGCAAAGCCGTTGTCACGGTTCTGATAGATGTAATTGTCGAGTAAGGCGGTAATCATGTTGTGCGCCGATGTGATTGCGTGGAAGTCGCCTGTGAAGTGCAGGTTTATCTTGTCCATGGGCAGCACCTGCGCGTGTCCGCCTCCTGCCGCGCCGCCTTTCATGCCGAAACACGGGCCGAGCGAAGGTTCGCGCAAGGCGCACACGGCCTTCTTGCCTATGCGTGCCAGGCCCAGTGCCAGACCTACCGTGACCGTGGTCTTGCCTATTCCGGCCTTGGTCGGGGTTATGGCGGTGACAAGTATAAGGTTGCTCTGCCTCACCTTGTCGTCGTCGATAAGCCTCGACGGCACTTTGGCTATGTAGTGTCCGTAATGTTCCAGTTCTCCTGTGGGTATGCCGTAGGCGGCTGCCACTTCCTCAATGTTCTTCAGCTTGATGCTGCGTGCTATTTCGATGTCGGTCATAATGGTGTTTGGTTAAACGAGAAGGCGCAAAGTGCAGTCTTCTCCGAATTGCCCGGCCTTGTGTGCCGACGGATTTAACTGTGCCTTGCGCCTTCTTGCTTTCATGGTGCAAAGTTAATCACTTTATTCCGATTATGAAAGCCTAACGGGATTAATTAAACTTTTCAACGTCGAAAGAGCTGCATAACTGTCTATATATTCAAAAGCGGGTGGAATTTGAAGACAAATTCCACCCGCCATAGGTTTTGCCATTATAACGAATGCATCAGATGATGCTGTTCTTGCGTGTCCACTCGATTATCTCGGGAATGTATCCGAAAGCGAGACCGGTAACGGTGTCGGCACAACCGTAATAGATTGCTATGCGGCCTGTTTCCGGGTCGTGCAGTTCGGCGCAGGGGAAGCACACGTTGGGCACATCGCCCATGCATTCGTAGGGAGTCTGCGGAGAAATGAGGTAAGGACCCGAACGGTAGATAGCCTTCCAAGGTGTCTCAAGGTCGAGAAGTGCCGATCCGAAAGCATAAACATAGCCGTTGCAGGAGCGCAATACACCGTGGTAGAACAACAGCCAACCCTCGGATGTTTCAACGGGTATGGGGCCTGCGCCTATCTTCATGCACTGCCATGCCGACTGCTCAAATGCTGCCGGAGCCATGACGTGGCGGTGGCGTCCCCAAAACTCCATGTCGGGCGACTCGCTGTAGAAGATGTCTCCAAACGGAGTGTGGCCGGTGTCGCTGGGACGGCTGAGCATGGCGAAGTTGCCGTTGATTTTCTTCGGGAACAGAACGCCGTTGCGGTTGTAGGGCAAGAAAGCGTTCTCAAGCTGATGGAATGTTTTGAAATCCTTTGTCCAAGCCACGCCTATTGTGGGGCCATGATAGCCGTTGCACCATGTAACATAGTAGCGGTCGTCGATGAAACACACGCGCGGGTCGTAGCCGTAGACCCACTGTCCGATTTCGGCGTTGTCGCACTCGAAACGCAACGGTTCTTCGTTGATGTTCCAGTTAACACCGTCTTTTGAGAAGCCAACATGCAGAACCATGCGGCGGTTGGTGTCGTCGCAACGGAACACTCCGGCAAAGCCATCGCCGAAAGGCACTACGGCACTGTTGAAGATACTGTTGGATGTGGGCAGAAGGTCGCGCGGGATGATGGGGTTCTTGGAACAACGCCACATCACGGCATTGGAGTTGGCGGGACGTTCTTCCCACGGCATGTTGGGCAACGGATTGCCCTTGATAATAAGATTGCTCATATTGGTAATTTAATTGTGATTTTATTGCTTGTTTTATAGGTGGGTTCTATAAATTGGCTTTGTCAGAATGCGAGGCTGTTTTCGAGGACAATTTGTCTGCGAGTGAAGGAGTATAGCGGGCTATACGACTGAACGAGCAGACGGATTGGACCGAAAAGAGACCGCAAGATGACAAAACGCAACCCGTTATATTATTTTTTTTGTTTTGCGGTGGGAATTTATAGAACCCACCTATAGTGTTTCAGTTCTTCGCTTTGTCGGGATAGGTGAACGGCACAAACCATGTTATGAGAAACGCGGGAATGGTGCAAACAAGCACCACGATGAAGAACATGCGGTAGCCCAACCAGTCGCTCACATAACCACTAATCATTCCCGGCAACATAACTCCAAGGTTCATTATGCCCGAAGCGAATGCGTAGTGCGCCATTTGGTGCTTTCCGGGGGCCACCTGCTGCATCATAAACAAGGTCAGACCGACGAAGCCGAAGCCGTAGCCGAAGTATTCCAGCACGATGCCTCCGCCTATAAGCCACAGACTTTCGGGTTGGTAGATGGCAAGGAAGGTGTAGGCCACAAACGGAAGGTTGAACACGCAGCAGAGCGAGAAGAGCGATTTCTGCAAACCACGGTGGGCGATGTAGTAGCCAGCGAGTATAGAACCAATGACGAAAGCTGCCGCACCGAAAGTGCCGTAGCACAGTCCTATCTCCTGTTCGCTAAGTCCCAGTCCCTGATCGGCACGCGATGCTTTAAGGAAAAGCGGCACTATTTTCATCACAAAGCCCTCGGCAAAGCGGTAGAGAATGATGAAGCATATATAATAAATAATGTGGCGTTTGCGGAAAAAATCGGCAAACACGCGCCCAAGTTCAATCATGCTTTCCTTGAAACCGGGCTTTTCTGAAGCCTCTTTCTTGGCATCGCTGGGCAAAAACTTTATGTGATATATGCCGAGAAGGAGCATCACCACACCGATGATAAACATGATGGTTGTCCAGGCCAACACCGTGCCGTGATGCTTTGCAGCGGCAATGCCAGCAGCGTCAAGCCCAGTGGTGTTGCCAGTGAAATGCGTTATGAGAGCTCCGGCAAGATAAACAAGTCCGCCGGTGGCGGCAATCTTCGCAATGTTGTAGAATGCCCCTTGCCATCCTATATACTTTGCCTGGTCTTCGGTGGAGAGCGTTGCCATGTAAACACCGTCGGCCGCCACGTCGTGGGTTGCGCCACTCAGCGCGACAACGGCAAGCAGTGCAATTGTCACTGCAAAGAAATCGGGCAGGTGCAGAGCCATGGCCACAAGACCGAACACGCATCCCGTGGCAATCTGCGTTACTACAACAAAGAATTTCTTTGTCTTGTAGATTTCGAGAAGCGGGCTCCACAGTGGTTTCAGCGTCCACGGAAACATGATTATCGAAGTCCAGAATGCTATTTGCCCATCGGACACTTCAAGCCCCTTGAACATGAGTGTACACACCATATTGAGCACCACGAACGGCATTCCCATGGCAAAATAGAGCGTTGGTACCCATGAAATGGGGCTGCGCCCGCTTGTCTTTGTCGGTTTCATTTGTTTTGTAAGTATTATCGTTTAGGATTAGTCTCAATGCCAACAAACCGTATGAGCCGCGCCATGAAGCCCCGGCCACACGACACCGCAAGAACGGTTGTATATGCAAAAGTAAGGCTTTTTTCCGAGACGAAACAGTATTAAAGTGTTAAATAAGCTATCGCCCAATGCCATCGAAGAATTAACCACATGGTGTGGTGTGCCTTTTAAGCGCTTTTTAGTAAATTTGCACACTCTGGCCGTCAAGGCTTTAAAAACTTGTGCAATATGGAAATAGAACAAATAGCGCATTTCAAGTCGCCGTTCGCATCAAAGTTCGGCATTCCGAAACAAAGCGGTCTTGCCGGAAACATTCCCGGAAGAATTGTGTTTGAGCCAAAATACAGGAACGCCGACGCACTGCGCGGACTTGAAGGGTTTGACTATCTGTGGCTGATATGGGAGTTTTCGGCCAACCGACATGCTGCGGCAAGTCCTGTGGTGCGCCCTCCGCTGTTGGGCGGCAACGTGAAAATGGGGGTATTTGCCACCCGATCGCCGTTCCGCCCGAACCGTCTCGGACTGTCGTCGGTAAAGATATCGGGCATAGAAACCGACACTGCCGACGGTCCGGTGATACTTGTAAGCGGAGCCGACCTTATGGACGGCACGCCCATATACGACATAAAGCCCTATATAGCCTATGCCGACTCGCACGAAGGCGTGCGTTGCGGATTTGTTGACGGCCACTCCGACACAAGGCTCGAAGTGGATATTCCGCCGGAAACAGCTGCACAACTGACTGCCGAAGAGGTTGCCGCCCTGCGCGAAGTGCTGTCGCTCGACCCGAGACCAAGATACCAGGACAACCCCGACAAGGTTTACGGCATGCCTTATGCAGGTCGCGACGTAAGGTTCAAGGTGAACGGAACACGGTTGACGGTGGTTGAGATAGCAGCCGCAAAACGCCCATAAACACAAACGCCGCCCCAAAAAGGGACGGCGTTTGTGATTTTACTGCCACACTAATCAGTGCTCATACACGTCGCTAATTTCAACAATATACACGTCATGGTAGCCGCCTTTGCTGCCGCCATACCACTGTGACAGCGCACTGTCGATAAACTCCTCGGGCTTGATGTTGCCCTTGTAGAGCTTGCGGCAAGCCAACGTGAGGCGAGCCTGACTGAATGTCACGCCACCATTCTCGGTTGCAACGGGCGACAGACCGCACTCCTTTGCCTTGTCGAAATCGCGTCCCGATTTCGTGCCGCAGAAATTGTATGCATTGCGTGCGGCCTCATCCTTGCCCAAGAAAACGAGGTTTACGGTTTCGCCGGCCTCGATAAAATCGTGGGTATAACGCTCCGGACGGATAAAAATCACTGCCACTGGCTTGTTCCACAGCCACCCGATGCAGCCCCAAGAGGCCGTCATCATATTGAAATTGTCCTTGTCGCCAGCAGTGACAAGCATCCATTCCTTGCCAATGGTGTCGAAGAAATTGTCTTTCAAGTCGGAAACGCTAATTTTATTCATTCTTTCTGTCCTCCCAATTAAATGATGTAACGATGTAGATTTTGCAGTCACGGCTGCCGAAACACGCACCAGACATACAATAACAAAAACGAGACAGCAACACAAAGGTTCTGTCTCGTCATTATTTTTCGAGCCTCTTGTCGGATTCGAACCAACGACCCCGAGATTACAAATCACGTGCTCT
>CAVKCP010000111.1:0-8325 GCA_963654815.1 Lachnospiraceae bacterium
AGCCCAGGGTGAACCGCGGAACGTAGTGAAGCGGTGTAACCCTGGGTAAACGGTTTATGTTCCAAGCCTGGCCTGTAAGGTCAGCACAATCAATTTGCTGTGTTGACCTTTCAGGCCAACCTACTCCGTCATACATGAAACCCAGGGTTACGTCCCTCGCTTCGCTCGGTCCTCACCCTGGGCTGTGATTGTTACGCCCTTTCAGGGCTTTAATATGCACTTTGGGAGATAGGGGCAAGCCCCTATCCTATAATATGCGCCCCTTGCTGGGGCAATGAGAAGCGTGCTCGCACATCTTCCATTATGCCCACGAGCTCTTCTACGGTGGTGGCCCGGAGCATGGCAATGCGTGTCTGCTTGAAATCGGGAATGCCCTTGAATATCGGACTTGCCGCTATGTGGCGGCGGGTGTGCAGTATGCCACGGTATTCGTCGATGCGTTCCACGTTGATGCGGAGCTGCTCTTCAAGAATGTCGAGCTTGCGGTCGAAGGTGAGCGAGCCGTCGTCGGGCCGCCCGTCGAGCCTGTCGCGCATCTCCTTGAACACCCACGGACGGCCGAACGTGGCGCGTCCCACCATGATGGCATCCACACCGTAGCGCGAGAAAGCCTGATCGGCCTGATCGGGAGTGGTTATGTCGCCGTTGCCTATAATGGGTATGTGGATGCGCGGGTTGCGTTTCACCTCGCCAATGAGTGTCCAGTCGGCCTCGCCGGTGTACATCTGCGCCCGGGTGCGGCCATGAATGGTGAGCGCCTGAATGCCGCAATCCTGCAATTGTTCGGCAAGTGTGGTGATAACGAGGTTGTCGCTGTTCCACCCCAGGCGCGTCTTCACGGTCACGGGAGTGTTTACCGCGCGCACAACCGAACGTGTTATGTCGAGCAGCAACGGAATATTCTGCAACATTCCGGCCCCCGCGCCCTTTCCGGCCACCTTCTTCACGGGGCAACCGAAGTTCAGGTCGATCACGTCGGGGTGTGCCTGTTCCACAATCCGGGCGGCCTCAACCATCGAGTCGGTATCGCGTCCGTATATCTGTATGCCCACGGGGCGTTCCTCATCACTTATGCTTAGTTTGCCGACGGTGCTTTTCACCGACCGCACGAGGGCTTCGGCACTTACAAATTCGGTGTAGACCATGCTCGCGCCGAAGCGTTTGCACAGGTGTCGGAAGCCTATGTCGGTGACATCTTCCATTGGGGCGAGGAAGAGCGGACGCTCTCCAAACTGTATATTTCCTATTTTCATTTTATTCATTAAAGTAGATGGAACACGTTTCCGGCAAGCACTTTGGCCACGCCTTTGAACTCGAGCGAGAATGCGGCCGACGTTATCTGCGCCACGGGCAAGCCCGAAACGGCTGCCAGGGAGTTGACGTGCATGTCGCCGTCGGCAGTAAGACAATCCACGATGCGCTGTTCCACGTCGGTGAGTTCGGGGAAGAGCTGGCGCTCTATGCCTTGTCGGCGTGCCTCGTCGAGCTGCTTGTCAGCCTGCCATCCCATTGTCTCCACGAAATCGTCGGCACCCATGAGCAGCGTGGCGCGGTGGTCGCGTATGAGGCGGTTGCACCCCTCGCTGTATTCGCGCCCCACATATCCGGGGAAGGCGAACACCTCGCGCCCGTAGCTCCGCGCCATTCCTGCGGTGATGAGTCCACCGCCTTTGGCCGCGCTCTCCACGAGGATGCACGCGTCGGACATGCCGGCCACGATGCGGTTGCGCCTCACGAAGTTTTGCTTGTCGGCGTTGGTGCGCACGGGAAACTCGGTGAGCAGCGCGCCGTGGGCTATCATTTCGTTTGCCGTGGCGCGGTGGGCCGAGGGATAAATGGTGTCGAGTCCGTGGGCAAGAACGCCCACTGTGTCGTAGCCCACGTCGAGCGACTCTCGGTGGGCGAGTATGTCAACGCCGTAGGCAAGGCCGCTCACCACGAGCACATCGGGACACTTGGCGCGCAGCGACGTGAGAAAATGGTGTATTGCGTCGCGCGAATAAGTGGTGGCATGGCGTGTTCCCACGATGTTCACCACATGGCGGGCGTTGAGGTTTGCCGTGCCCCGACAGAAAAGCACCACCGGTGCGTCGGCACAGTCGCGCAGTCGCGATGGATAGCCGGCGTCGGCGGGAGTCAGCGTGTCGATGCCGTGCTCGGCATTGTATTGCAGTTCGGCCTCGGCGCGCGGCAGCATATCGTCTATCGAAGCCACGAGCGCGGTAAGACGCGGCGAGGCATCGGGCACGACGGCCTTTACATCGCGGCGGCACTCATACACCGCCGTTGCCGAACCGGCACGGTTGTATATCGCAGACACGGCCTGCGGGCAGTAGCGTCCGGCCATGGTGAGGGCCACGGCATATGGAGTTTCGTTGTCGTTGTGCATGGGTGTGGGGTGAGGATGTCACGCGAAACCGAACGCGCGGTCGTAGTCGGAGCTGTTGGAGAGCCGTCCGTTGACGAGGCACACCAGCTCAACGGTGCTGCGGAAGCAGAGGCGGTTGTCCGACTTGCGGAACAGGTCTTGGTTGAAGATGTAGCGCAGCCCCTCCTTGCGCAGTGCGAGGCGCGATACGAAGCGGTCGTCGCAGCGCAGCGGAGTCTTGTATTGCAGGTTCATGCGCGCCACCACTGGATCGACACCTTGCTCATGCAAGCGTGCAAAGCTCACGCCGAGCGACGTGAGATAGAGATGCCTCGTGTGTTCGATGTAGTGCAGATAGTTGGCATTGTTCACTATGCCCTGGATGTCGCACTCATAGTCGCGCACTTCCATTTCGGTTTCAAATATGTAATCCATCGTTGCTGTCGGTTTGAGGTGCAAAGTTAGTTTAAATTGCGCAGACTGCAAAGCGCACTGTCAATCTTGTGGCGTGTGGCGGCGCAGATATTCGTAGCCGAAACGGCAGCGCAGACAGTCGCGCCTGTCGCAATAATGCCTTGAAAGTTGTATGAGAGCCTGCGTGTCGGCGGCATTCTGCGCCTCAATGCCGCACTCGTGCCACTGCCTCACCACGGTGTTGTCTTCGGGCGGAAGCTGTTCGAGCATGTCGAGTGCGCGGCGGCACATGCCTTCGTCGCTGCGGTGGCGGCCGTAGGCATAGAGCACGGGCACGGCGGTGTTTATGGCGAGCACGTTGAGCGATGCTGCCGAGAGCCTTTTGTCGCCCTCGCGGCTCTCGTTGCCGAAGGTGTAGTGGGTGCGCCAGTAGCCATCAACGCCCGTGGCAAACATTCGGCGCACGTCGTCGGCGGTGTGGCAGTCGGCGAGTGCCGAGAGGGTAGCCTGCCGCGAGCAGTAGATCTGCACGAGTTGGGCTATGCGTATGGTGGGGAAATTCTGCGGGCGGAGCCTCATAAACCGCCACACGCCGTGGTGGATTGGGTGCAGCGAGAACTTGCGCGAGAGATAGGCATACTCCGCTGAAAGCCGCTGATAGTAGTCGTCGGCCAGTGCCTTGGCGCGGTGTCGGGGCTGAATGGCATCGGCATCGAGCAGTCCGGCCTGCCCCAAGAACATGGCTTCCACCTGAAAAGCGTTGTCGCGGTGGTGGGCCACGCTGCCCATCGGCACGTTGCGTGCCCACTGTTCGAAAGCCTCGGCGTTGACACCGAAGCCGAAGTTGCGCGCGAGTGTCACGAAGAAAGCCTGCTCCCACGACCCTCCGGCGGCGCGGGCACGTTCTTCAATGTCGGCGGCTTTGGCTGCAAGGCGTTCCACTTGCAGTGCGCTCAGCCACGAATGGACGGTGATGCGTGGCAGCGAGGCCACCACTTGGCAGCACGGCGGATACTTGTCGTCGCGCAGCAGACTGCCGTAGTTGGCCGCGATGAGGGGCGGAACGGCGAGCTGCAGCTGCGGAGGTTGGCCGCCGTTGTGGGTTGTTACGTCGCAATCTATGGTGCCGGCCACGTGCAACACCACGTTGTCGTAGCGCGGGTCGAGGTCGTGATGGTGCACAAACCAGTCAGACGACCGGTCGTGTATCTCGACGTTGCCCACCCAAAGAGTGCCTCCTATGCGCACCTTGGCATTGAAAAAGTCGGGGCCGGCGTGGGTGTTGTGCAGTCCGGGGTCGATCACTTCAACCTCGCGCCCGTCGGTGGTGGCGAGTGCATGGAGCGGAAACAGACGGTGTTTCCATACATAGTGCAGCAGTTTTTCCATAGGCCGGAGTGTTTGACTTGGGCAAGATTGCGTTGGGTTGGTATATATAAATAATGTGGCACGCGCGTGCCTATGGCTGCAAATTTACGAAAAATGGCCCGGACAACATTGTGTCCGGGCCATTTTATTTGTAGTGGAACAAAGCTGTTCCGCAGTGTTTACTTCTTCACAACCTTAATGGTCTTGCCATTGATGCGAACGATGTTGATGCCCTTCTGCAGGCTGTTCACCTTAGCACCGCTGATTGTGTAGATAGCGTCGGCACCGCTTACCTTGCTTTCGATGCCGCCGATTCTGTCGACAACTGCGCCGAATACACCCCTTACATAGAATTCTTCGTCTTCAGGGTCGGTGAATTCGAACTGCATCATGAACTTGCCTGTGTCAGACTTCATACCGTCAACAGCAACCACCCAGTTGTTATCGTTGATAGTAACTTCGGTTTCGCCGGTGATGTAGGTCACGCCGTCCTCTGTTTCAACTGTTACGGGCTTCACAACGATGTCGCCGTAGCCGAAGTCTTTCATCAAGAGGTCGTAGGTGCCGTCGTCGTATTTGCGCAGAACGATAGTAGCGTCGTTCACAGTCTGGCTGTTGCCTTCAGAGTCGTCGAGCTGGAGCTTGTCGGTGAAGGTCTGCTCTTCAACCACTACAGGAGCTTCCTCCTCGAGGTCGAGGATGCGTACAGAGTTGTAGGTTGCGTGGCTGCGGCCGCTGCCTTCCTGGCTACCTACCTCGATGCTGGTGAGTGCCCAGAGCTCAGAGTAGATGCTGCTGATAGAGTCGCGGCGCGAGAATGTGCCCTTGTCCTCATAGAGAATGTTGCCGTTAACGTCGTTGACGGTGATACCAGTGCGCTTCGAGATGGTGATTGTCACCACACCGCTGGCATTGATATGACCGCGTACGGGGCTGCTGCCGTCGGCGTTGAGGTAGTTGATTTCAAGGTTGCCCTTGGTGTTAGAGCCGGGATAGTAGAGGTGGAAGTGGGGTGCGCCGTTCCACGATGCGATATTCTCTCCAACAGAGAGGATGCCTTCGTTGCTGCCTGTGCAGGTGCTCAGGTCGATGACAGCCTTCAGATACTGCTTGTTCCAGTCGATGTCGGCTGTGTAGTTGAACTTCTCGCCGTCGGGAGTGTAGCCGCTGGGGATAACCTCAGTGCCTTCCTCGGGCTCAACATAGCTGCTTCCGAATACAACCGTAGCCTCGTTGTAGAGCACTGTGGTTACGAATGTTGCGTCGAGCTCGCCGTTCTGGGCTGTTCCGTTGATAGTGAGCGGAGTGGTAGCGCCATCGGTAATGCCGAAGCCAGACAGTGTACCGTCGGTGTTCGACCATGTAGCGTCGCCATCGAATGTGTAAATTGTAGAACCGTCTTCGGCCTCATCCACTGTAACGTTCTTGGCAGTGAGGTCGCCAAACACGTTGTTGCCCACTGTGAAGTTCTTGTAGACAACGGTTGTTGTGCCGTCGAGTTCGGTAACTACGTCAACCTCGTTGTCGGTGTAGTTGGTTGTTGTGCCGTTGAATGTTGCATAAGCCACATCCTTGTAAGCCACTGTGTCGGGCTCAGCGGGCTGCGGTTCAACATAGGTGCTGCCGAATACTATTGTAGCCTCGCCGCCGAGCAGTGTGGTTACGAATGTTGCGTCGAGCTCGCCGTTCTGTGCAGTTCCGTTGATAGTGAGCGGAGTGGTAGCACCGTCGGTGATGCCGAACATAGACAAAGCTGCGTTGGTGTTCGACCAAGTAGCGTCGCCGTCGAAGGTATAGGTCTTGGCACCGTCTTCGCCCTCAGCCACTGTAACGTTCTTTGCAGTGAGGTCGCCGAATGTGTTGGTGCCTGCAGTGAGGTTCTTGTAAACAACAGTTGTTGTGCCGTCGGTTTCGGTGATTACGTCAACCTCGTGGTCGGTGTAGTTGGTGGTTGTGCCGCCGTAGGTTGCATAAGCCACATCCTTGTAAGCCACGGTGTCGGGCTGTGCTTCTTCAACATCCTCAACGGTCACGCTCTTGTAGGTGGCCCAGCTGCGGTTCTCGCCCTGGATGCTTGCGAAGAAGAGGTCGGCGGGAGAGCTTGCATAGAGCTTGGGCATGTCTGCAGCAGCCATGAGCAGGGTGCCCTCGGCATAGAGACCGTCCTTTGTCACCTCGAACACAACTTCTTCGGGGTTGGTTATTGTGGTTTCAACGTTCTTGTTTTCATCGCCACGGTAGTGCACGGTGAGGCGCTTCTCGGCAGTCTGCCATCCAGAAGATGTCCAGAGTTCTGCATTGCGTGTGTAGTAGAGCGAGAGGTAGCCGTCGCCGGTAAAGCTCCAAGGACCGCTGAGCACGTCTACGTTGTCAGAAACCGAGAAGAGGTTTTCGTTGGCCTGGTTCTCATGACATGTGGTGAGGTCGAGCTTGGCAACGAGTTTCTGGTTGTCCCAGTTGATTGTGAAGGGATACTGGAATGTTGCGCCGTCGGGCACGAAGTCGGTCAAAGGCAGTGTTTCGGGCTCGGGTTCGGGCTCAACATAAGAGCTTCCGAATACGATAACAGCCTCGCTGCTGAGCAGTGTGGTTGTGAATGTTCCGTCGAATTCGCCGTCCTTGGCAGTTGCATCGATTGTGAGTGCAACGGTAGATCCTTCGGTCATGCCGAGCAATGTAGCCATAGTCTGCAGATTCGACCATGTAGCTTCGCCGTTGAATGTGTAAACAGTAGATCCGTCTTCGCCCTCAGCCACTGTAACGTTCTTTGCAGTGAGGTCACCAAAAACGGTAGTACCTGCTGTGAGAGCTTTGTAGACGATGGTTGTTGTGCCGTCGCTTTCGGTGATTACGTCAACCTCGTGGTCGGTGTAGTTGGTTGTTGTGCCGTTGTAAGTAGCATAAGCCACGTCGGTGTAGGGCACTGTCACGGGGTCTACAGTCTCGCCGCCGCCGAAGTCGTCGGTGCCGAAGGTAGCTGTGAAGGCATACTTGCCATAAGCATTCAGGGCAATCTGGCCGTCATAGCTTGCATAGGCTTTTGTGTCGTTAAACTTCACGGTAACAGATGTCATGGGGCATCCGGGTGAAGTCTGCATCCACGAGCCACTGGTAAACTTGGCAGTTACATCGGAAACTGAGATTGTGGTTACGCCGCCTGCTGTGGTGCCTTCAACATCTGAAAGCGTGAGGTCGCCCAATTCATAGCTGACCGTAGAGTTAGCAAGGTCTTTCAGAACCACATCATACTTGCCGCTGCCCTTGTCTGTTACTTGCAATGTGGCCGTTTCATACGTTGCCTCATAGCCAAGAATAGAGTTCACGAGCTTGTCGGTATAGTCGGTTGCCATAGCAGCTACCGTCACTACCAACATAGCGAGTAGAGATAAGATTTTCTTCATGTGAAATCCTTTCTGTTAAGTTAATAATTATATAAATGAAAATAAAAATAATGTCATGCCGTGGGCCATATCAGATTGTTGTTGCCGTAGAAAGCGTTCTCCCTTGCTCAGTTGCCGCCCCTTTGTGCCACAATCGGACCGTTGCTGCGATGCCGACGCATACGCGGCGCGTGTGTGCAGCGTATGGAGAGTGTGTGTGCATCGTGCGGTGCACGTGCGTGCAGCGTATGGTGTGCGGGGGTGCCGCGCCGTTGTTTCTTTTATTCCTAAGTCGAACAAAAGCTGGCATTCATGCTTGACAGAAGTTCGATTAGTGCTTGATGTTTAAGATTCCTCGTGCAAATATACACCTAAAATGTTTCCCTGCCAAATTTCAGCACGAAAAGTTTTATTTTCAGTCACAATTTATGCGATTTGCCACGAAATGCACTGCACACATGGGCAACGGGGCGGCACAGGCGCGGGGAAAGAATTATCGGTGCAGCAGGGATAAAACATCGGATTCCCGATAGGATTTTGACGGGACAATATGAAATTATGAATTATATTGGTTTCCGGCAGAAGTCCGCAACCGAACGAGTCCCGTAGGGACGACAGATTATAGCGCAGGGGCTTGCCCCTGCGTTTGTGCATTTCTCTAAATTTGCCCCTGTAAGGGGCGCATAATTCATTGTGTTTTAAAACTATGCGCCCCTTACAGGGGCAAAAAAAACGGTGATGCTTTGATAGATAGGGGCAAGCCCCTATCCTATAATATTCGCCCCTTTCAGGGGC
>CAVKCP010000112.1:0-8147 GCA_963654815.1 Lachnospiraceae bacterium
TCGCACGGTGAATGTGTTGTCTGTATAGTTGGGCATAGAATCTTGTTTTTAGGGCGAAGGTAGAGGGAGAAAATGGGCGGTGAAAAGACAATTGGAAGCAATAAGTCCCGAAACGTGCAAAAAGTGATTGAAAAATTCTTCATTCTCAGATATATCGGCTATATTTGTAAAATAAATCAGATAAAAATATGAAATTAAACCGCATACGCATCGTTTTGAAAGAGAAAGGAATCAGTCAGACTTGGCTTTCGGAGAAGCTCGGAAAGAGTTTCAGCACAGTCAATTCCTACGTTTGCAACCGCAGTCAGCCCAACCTCACCACGCTGCTTGAAATTTCACGATTACTGTCGGTGGATATGAAAGAACTTATCAGCGACGAGGAAGAACGTATGTCTTAAACCCACACAAAGAATCATTATGGATCAATCACAATTCAATACACTCGTTTCGTTCATCTGGAACATTGCCACAGACGTTCTTGTGTACGCTTTTGACAAGAGCGAGTACAAGAAAATCATCCTGCCAATGATGGTGATACGTCGAATAGACGTGTTGCTCGAGCCCACCAAGGACAAGGTGGTGGAAATGAAAGAACGTCTGGACAAGGCTGGTATTCTCAACAACCAAGACCAAGTGCTCTATGGCATAACGGGCTACCCGTTTTACAACACTTCAAAGTTTACGTTGAAGACCCTGAAGAGCGAAATAGACCCACAACGTTTGAAGCAGAATTTCACCGCCTATCTCAACGGTTTCAGCCAAGACGTGCTCGACATTGTAGACAAGCTCCACCTTCGTCAAGTAGTGGACAATCTGACCGAGACCGGGCGTTTGGGCAGCATCATCGAAAAGTTTACCGACGACAGCATCAACCTTGGCTCGAAGCCCGTGCTTAACGACGACGGCACGGTGCGGTTGCCGGCTCTCGACAACCACACGATGGGCACCATCTTCGAAGAACTCCTCCGCCGCTTCAACGAAGAAAATAACGTGACGGAAGCCGGTGAACACTTCACGCCACGCGACTATGTGAAGCTCTTGGCCGACTTGGCCGTGTTGCCCATTGCCGACAAGATAACCGACTCCACCTATCACATCTACGACGGCGCTTGCGGCACGGGCGGCATCCTCACCATTGCCCAAGAGCGCATAGAGCAAATTGCCAAGGAACGCGGCAAGAAAGTGACCATCAACATCTTCGGGCAGGAGTCTGCCCCCGACACCTACGCCACGTCGAAGGCCGACCTGATGATTTCAAGAAAGATGACCACGTTCCACTACCCCGTGGGCGGCGGCATCATGCGCGAATACATAGCCTATGGCTCGACGCTCTCGCAAGACGGACACGCTGGCGAGCGGTTTGACTTCTGCATCTCCAATCCGCCGTTTGGTACGCCGTGGAAAGAAGACTTGAAGAACAAGGGATTGAAGGAGAACGAGAAGGAAAAGTTCGACGACCCCCGTTTCTACGCCCGTGAGACGGTGGACGGCCCGGAAATGTACACCTCGTTTCTGCCCGACATCAGCGACTGTCAGATGATGTTCCTTGCCAACAACCTCAGCCGTATGCAAAACGACACGCCCATTGGCTCGCGTGTGGTAGAGGTGCACAACGGCTCTTCGCTCTTCACGGGCGCAGCCGGCAGCGGCGCAAGCAACCTGCGCAAATACATCATTGAGCACGACCTGCTCGAGGCCATTGTGGCTATGCCCGAAAAGGACTTTTACAACACAGGCATCGGTACCTACATTTGGGTGCTGAGCAACCGCAAGGAAGAGCGGCGCAAGGGCAAGGTGCAGCTCATCGACGCCACCGCCATCAAGACCCCCTTGCGCAAGAACTTGGGCGAGAAGAACTGCGAGACCAACGAGGAGAACCGCGCCGAAATCATGAAATTGTTTATGGACTTTGCCGAAACTCCTCAGAGCAAAATCTTCCCCAACGAGGAGTTTGGCTATTATAAAGTGACGGTGGAGCGCCCCTTGCGCCTTGTTTACGAAAACCCCGACGCCATCACGCTTCCTCACCTGAAGAAGGCGGAGGACATAGAACTGCTGCAACGGGTGCTCGACGCTTGGAAGAAGAACCTTGGCGGCCACACCGTGGGCGACTTCGCCCTGTTCCTTATGCTCGAACAGGCGAAGGTGAAAGTGCCGGCGGCGAAGGTCAAGCTGGTGCGGCAATACCTTGGCAAGCGCGACGAAAAGGCGGACGTATGCTTCGCCAAGCCCACCAAGCGCGACAGCGGCGTGGTGACCGACGCCACACTGCGCGATACCGAGCAAGTGCCGCTTCTCTATCCGGGCGGCATCGACGCATTTATGCAAAACGAAGTGTTGCCCTACGCCCCCGACGCGTTCTACAATGCGGATGACGTGGTGATGGGCTACGAACTGTCGTTCACCAAATATTTCTACAAGCCGGTGGAGTTGCGCTCCATCAAGGACATCACCGCCGACATCACCGACATCGAGAACCGCCTGAAAGGGGTGCTCAGCGATATTCTTAATGTATAACCCCCAAAAACTGCATTTCACATGAAAAGATACGACAGATATAAGAACAGCGGCGTGCAGTGGATCGGGGAGATACCTGAACACTGGGAAGTAAAACGGTTGGGGGCGTCATTCACTGAAAATAGGCAGGCCAATTCGGAATTATTGAACACTGATGCATTTCAGTTTAATTATGGAACACTTGTAAGAAAGAAATGCGAGTACAAGCCAGAAGAAGATGCGGTAACTTATTCGAAATACACCCTTTTAAAACCTAACGACATTGTTGTAAATGGATTAAATCTGAATTATGACTTTGTGTCGCAAAGGGTCGCCATAGCAAAAGAAGAAGGTATAATAACATCTGCCTATCTCGCCATGCGCCCACGTTCCAATGTATTTGCGGATTATTTCTGTTCCTTATTTAAGGCGATGGATTCGCACAAACTTTTTCACGGAATGGGTACTGGCATACGCTTGACTCTATCTTTTTCCGAAGTTAAGAAACAAGATATCCCCGTCCCCTCCCTCCCCGAGCAGCAAGCCATAGTTGACTATTTGAAAGATAAAACCCATAAAATTGACGAATATGTTACTGCAAGAGAGAGAGAGAGAGCTGCTTGAAAGCTTAAAACAATCGGAGGTTGCAAACGTAGTGACCAAAGGCTTGAACCCGAATGCTCCTATGAAGGATTCGGGGATACCTTGGATTGGGGTGATTCCTGAGCATTGGGAAACGAGGAAAATAAAATATTTATTCGCTGAACGTTCAGAAAAGGGGCATCCCAACGAACCCGTTTTATGCGCTACTCAGAAGTATGGGGTAATACCTCAAAATATGTATGAGAATCGCGTGGTTGTGGTAAACAAAGGGCTTGAGGGACTGAAATTTGTAAAAGAAGGAGATTTTGTAATCAGCCTCCGTTCGTTTCAAGGCGGAATAGAATATGCGCACTATCAAGGTATCATAAGTGCCGCATATACAGTTCTAACTCCTTCAGACGATGTAGATTCTCAATACATAAAATATTTATTCAAATCTCATCCGTTCATTGAATTATTAAAGACATGCGTTACTGGTATTCGTGAAGGGCAAAATATAAACTATGATATATTGAGAAAGAATAGCATTGTTGTCCCCCCCCTCTCCGAGCAGCAAGCCATAGTAGCCTACATCGACGACAAGCTCTCCAAGATTGACCGCTACCTTGCCGACCTGCAGGCGGAGATAGACTATTTGAAAGAGTTCAAGCAACGGTTGATTAGCGATGCCGTGACAGGACAGATACGCGTGGCAGAACCACAGAAAGGAGAACGGCAATGACAAGAAACCAACAACAAGACAGAGCCGTGTTCGTGTCGTTCTGCATCGAGCAATACGCCAAGGCCAAAGGCATCACCACCGACGAGGCGGTAAGCCTCTTCGAGCGATACGGCATAGCAGAGCATTTCTGCGAGTTCTATGACGTGCTTCACACCCAAGGCGCGCAGTGGATAGTAGAAGAAATTGACGAAATGATAAACAAACGGAAGCAATGAGCAAGATATATCATGGAAGCCTTGAGGAGGTTCGCACTCCCGAGATACGCCAGCCCAACCGCTCGCTCGACTATGGCGCGGGGTTCTATACCACCACCTCGTATGAGCAAGCCGCAAAGTGGGTAAAGCGGAAGATGAGCGACAACAAAGTGAGCGTTGGCTACGTCAGCGTTTACGAGCTTGACGATGACGCCCTCAAGCACTTCGACACCCTCCTCTTCGCAGCCCCCACCGAAGAATGGGTAAACTTTGTGATGAAGAACCGCACCGAAAGAGACTTCACCCACGACTACGACATTGTTTACGGCCCGGTGGCCGACGACAGTGTCTATACACAGTTCACGCTCTATGAGGGAGGCATCATCAGCATGCCCACACTCATACAAGAGTTGAAGACCTACAAACTGGTCGACCAGTATCTGTTCCACACGGAGAGGTCGCTCCGTGCCATCCGCTTTGTAGAATCCATAAGAATAGAATTATGAATAAAGAAATAACGCAGGAGAATCTCTATTTGCTGTTGCCCTGCAAAATAGGTTGGCTTGCGCCGTGGCTTTCAGAGGACAAAGGCATAAGCCTCGCAGAAGCCATCAGCCGCATCTACCACTCCAAGCTCTACAAGAAACTGTCGACCGAGAGCACCAAGTATTGGCATCTCGGCCCGGTAGACCTCTACAACGAACTCAAAGCAGAACTCTAAAAACTCGCACGCTTATGCCCACAAACATATCAGAAGCCGAATTGGAAACCACCCTCGTGGCCTACCTGCGCGACCGCCAAGGTTACGAAGAAGGTGCGTCGCAAGACTATGTGAAAGACTACGCCCTCGACGCCGGTCGTGTGAAACGCTTTTTGCTCGCTACACAAAAGCAGAAGATCGTAAACACGGCGTGTTTCAGTACAGAGTTTGAAGAGCGGAAGTTTTTCAGCAAACTGAGCAGCGAACTCGCCCAGCGCGGTGTGTCGGACGTGCTGCGTAAAGGTTTCCGCTACATATCCGAAATCTTCGACCTCTACTACCCCCTGCCCTCCGAACTCAACCCCGATGCGCAAAGGATATACCAGCAAAACATTTTTTGCGTAACGCGCCAGCTCTATTACAGCAAGGAGAACAGCAACAGCATCGACGTGATGATTTCGCTCAACGGCCTGCCCCTCATGACCCTTGAACTGAAAAACCACTACACAGGGCAGACCGTGGAAAACGCGGTGAAGCAATACAAAACCGACCGCGATCCCAAAGACCCCCTCCTCGCCCCCAAGCGCTGCGCCGTACACTTTGCCGTAGACGATGACGAAATAAAGATGTGTACCGCCCTTTCGGGAAAGTCGTCGTGGTTTTTGCCCTTCAACAAAGGCTTGAACGGCGGCGCCGGCAATCCCGTGAACCACTCGGGAGTGCGCACCGCCTATCTATGGGAAGAGGTGCTCGGCAAGCGGTCGCTTTCCGACATACTCGAAAACTACGCCCAAGTCATCGTCAAGAAAACCCAAGTAAAAGACCCTCACACAGGGCGCACCAAGGAAAAGAACAAAGAAGTGGTGATTTGGCCACGCTATCACCAGCTCGATGCCGTGAGGAAAATGCTTGCCGCCACACGTGAGGGCGGACTGGGGCAGCGTTTCCTCATACAGCACTCAGCAGGGTCGGGCAAGTCGAACTCCATCACATGGCTTGCCTACCAATTGGTGGGACTGCTCGACGGCACCACACCGTTGCTCGATTCGGTCATCGTGGTGACCGACCGTGTGAACCTCGACAACCAGATACGCGACAACATCGCCTCGTTCAAGCGTCTGTCGAACTTAGTGGAATGGGCCGACTCCTCCTCCACGCTCGAAACGGCACTGGGTGCCGGCAAACGCATCATCATCACCATCGTCCACAAGTTTCCCTTCATCCTCGAAGCCATCGGCAGCAAACTCAAGCACAAGCATTTCGGCATCATCATCGACGAGGCCCACAGCAGTCAGAACGGCTCAATGTCCGCCAAAATGAATATCGCCCTTTCTGGCAATGCCGATAGCGAGGCGGAAGACTTGGAAGACAAGCTCAACAAGATTATCGACGGCCGCAAAATGGTACGTAACGCCAACTACTACGCCTTCACCGCCACGCCCAAGAACAAGACGCTGCAAATGTTCGGCACGCCCATGCCAGGAGCTGAGGGCGAAACAAGTTACGTGCCCTTCCACGAATACACCATGAAGCAAGCCATCGAAGAAGGCTTCATCATGGACGTGCTGAAAAACTACACCACCTACAACAGCTACTACAAGGTGCTGAAAACGGTGGAGAGCGACCCGGAGTTTGACAACAAACGGGCGCAGAAAAAGATACGGGCCTTTGTAGAGTCGCGTCCGCAAAGCGTGAAGCAAAAGGCCTCCATCATCGTAGACCACTTCCACACCATGGTCATAGACAAAGGCAAGGTGGGCGGACAGGCCCGCGCTATGGTGGTGACAGGCAGCATTCTGCGTGCCATAGATTTCTACTACGAAATACGCCGCTTGCTTGAAGAGCGCAACAGCCCCTACAAAGCGGTAGTAGCGTTCTCCGGCAGTAAGGAATATGGCGGACGAGAAGTGACCGAAGCCGACATCAACGGCTTTCCCTCTAAGGACATAGAACGCAACATGGGGCAAGACCCCTACCGCATTTTGGTGGTGGCCGACAAATTCCAAACCGGCTACGACCAGCCCTTGCTCCACTCCATGTATGTAGACAAGGTGCTGACCGACGTTAAGGCGGTTCAGACGCTTTCCCGCCTTAACCGTTGCCACCCGAAGAAAATAGACACCTTCGTGCTCGACTTCTGCAACGACGAGGACAGCATACAGCAGTCGTTCCAGCGTTTCTACAAGACTACGATTCTCTCTAAGGAGGCAGACCCCAACAAGCTGAACGACCTCATTCAGCAGATAGAGGCGGCTAACATATACACAGAAGGAGAGGTAAACGACCTGAACGAGAAATACTGGAAGAGCGCGCCGCGCGAACAACTCGACCCTATCGTCAACCTTGCAGTTGAGCGGTTCAAAAGCGACCTGACGGAAGATTTGCAAATCAAGTGCAAGAGCAGCATCAAGGCCTATCTGCGCACCTATCCGTTTATCGCCGCAGTCACGCCTTACAGCAGCTTGGAGTGGGAAAAGCTCAACACCTACTACATGTTGCTTGTGCACAAGTTGCCCATGCTGAAAGGCGAAGACTACAATGCGGATCTTCTCAACTGCATTGACCTTGACCAAGTGCAGGTGGTAAAGATTGGTGACCACAAGATAGAACTTGAGAACAAGGATTCGGAGGTTGAGCCAATCCCCGTAGGCGGCGCGAAGGCCGGAAAGTCTGAGCCCGACTTGATAAAGCTCAGCGACATTCTTGACCAGTTTAATGAAATCAATTGGACAAACAGAGAACTGGCCTTGCAGCAACTGAACGAACTACCCCAGCGGCTGAGCGAGGACACTACCTTTGTCAATGCCGCCCGAAACAGCAACGAGAACACTGCCCGAATGCAGTGCTTCAGTTCGCTGATGACCATTGTGGCTGGTATGCTCAATGAGAACACAGAGTTCTGCCGAGAGTATATGAACAATTCCCGATTTATGGATTTTATAAACGATAGGGTATTCACCACCGTATATAATAGAGTTCGGAATGAAAATGCAGGGTAAAGAATATTTCAGACAAAGAACCTTTTAGAACATGGAATACGGAATAGTATATCTTTTGACCAACCCCGTCATGCCCGGTCTTGTGAAGATTGGCATGACCACGCGCAAGGACATGGACGCTCGTATGAAAGAACTTTATAGTACGGGCGTTCCTGTTCCGTTTAATTGCGAGTATGCTTGCAAGGTAAAGAAAAGTGAATGTGCCAACCTTGAAAGTGCCCTACATGAAGCATTTGCCCCTTATAGGATCAATGCTAATCGTGAATTTTTTCGAATCCATGTGGATCAGGCAAAAGCTATCCTAAAATTTTTCGACCACGGTGATGCAACAGAAGAAGTGGCTGCCGAAATAGAGAATGACTTGACTGATGACGACAAAGCAGCAACAGAAAAAGCGAAAACTCGTCGCCCTGCTCTGAACTTTTATGAAATGG
>CAVKCP010000113.1:0-8096 GCA_963654815.1 Lachnospiraceae bacterium
TGAAAACCAACCGTTTACCCAGGGTTACACCGCTTCACTACGTTCCGCGGTTCACCCTGGGCTGGGATTGTTACGCCCTTGCAGGGCTTAGTATGCCAAACTCCACTAAAAATGCGTCTACTTTTCTCTGGATTTTGAACACCCCACCTTGCATGACTAGTTGGAATACACCTCTTTCAGGGGGCAATGAACAGCAAGCAGTGCAATGGTTGCCGGGGCAACTAGCCGTTGTTAGCGGCGGTTAGTTGCTGCACCTCCCTTTACATATTTGCGACCGTTTTCTATATAGATACTGTTGTTGGCAGGCGTGTCGGTTTCTATGCCCTGTATGTTGTAGATGCGGTGTTTGCCGTCGGTTGCCGCCTCCACGATACGTGCAATGCTCGTTGTGCCGTCGGCATGTGATATCCTGGCCTGGGTGAACGTGTTGGCTATCGACGTTTCTATCCAGCAGCGGAAGCCGTTCATCAGAATAGTGCGCCCGTTTGCCACCTTATATACAGTGTTGTCCTGCGTGAAATAGGTGTCTTTGTATCTTGTGCCCGTAAGAGCCTTGCGTTCGAACGTGCCCTTGAAGCTGACTGTGTACTGGCCTTCGGGCGAGTCAAACTCGGTGCTGCCGGGTTCGGCGCACAGGGTTCGGCTGTCGAGCTGTATCCATTTCCTTTCATCGTTTTTCGGCTTAATAAGATAACACTTGCCGGCTTCTATGCTTGTGGCCTTGGTGAAGTTGAGTGTGCAGGTGCCTTTGCCGTCGGTGGTGATGCTGCCGAATTGTTCAACCACTGTGCCGTAACCATACCTGTTGGCTATTTCCACGTCGCTCATGTCGAAAGGCACGCACAGTGTGTTCCAACCCGAGGCGTGCAGTTCGCGCTTGAGATACACCGCCACCTTGCGGTTCTTATACAAGTCGATGACATCGCCTATGAAGTCGGAGTTTTCGTCGAGCATCACACCGCCGTCGCATGACACGTCGGCATCGGCATCGAAATAAGCGCCAAACGGCGGTATGTCGATATTCTCCTTGTGTTCCAGGGCAATGCCGTTGTCAAGTATCTTGAAGGTGCTGCATCCCTGTGTCACTTGCTTGTTGTCGAACGTGCCAATGGGGCCAATCTCGAATTTCTGCCCGTCCTGCTCAACCTCGGTCTGCGGTTCGCTTACCACATAGCCGCGCAGTACCACGTCGATGGTGTCGGTTGGTTTCTTTTCCATATAGGCAATGAACGGAACGCCTGCGGGCACCGAGTCGCACTCCACGGCATAGGCCGAGTATCCGTCCTCGGCACTGCCGAAGGCTTTGCCAAGCACCAACAGCCGTGCCTCGTCGGGCATGTCGCTCCGGTGCAGGGTTGCCGGCAGACACATCAGTCGGATAGCATAGTCGCCATCAAACGTGAGGGGGAAGTGCATCTGTCCCTTCGTCACTGAACCTGCGGGCGGAGCGTAACGGAACGGTACGCCGTCATACAGTTGGCAGTTGATGAGATAGTTCACGTTGGTTTCACTGTTGCAGAAAGCCACCTTGGGCAGTGCCCATAGCAGCGGGTCGGTGGCGGTTTGGGTGGTGAGCTCGTGGCACCAGATGTCGTTGCGGCAACTGTCGTCGTCCAAAGGTATGGCATCGGCATACACCGTCTGCCCGTCGTAGGCCGTCAGAGTATAGTGGCGCGCGCTTTCCAGCACAGGGCGGTAGGCGCCGGTGAGCCATCCCTCCTTGCCTGCAAAGCAAGCGGCAAGCTCAGCATTGGTCAAGACCCGTCCGATACTGTCATTAAATTGTGGGCAGAGGTAGTGGCAGTTGGTTGCATCCGGTGTCGATGCTTCATTGGTAGGCATGAGACCTGCACCTATGCCCAGATTGTCGTTGAAATCGAAGTTGGCATAGCAATCGTTTAGCGTCAGAGAGGTTCCGATCTTGTTGCTACCCACCAGGCCGTAGTAGAAATGTCCCTGACTGCTGACGTTGGTGGCATTGGCCATAACGCCCTTGAAGTAGCTGTTCTTGATGCTCACCTTGTTGTCTGTCGCCTCGTAGAGCAATCCGGCAATAGTGGTGCCGATGTTAGTGCTATCGGCGAGAGTGATGGTTCCGCCGGCATAGCAGTTGGCAATATACGCATCGGCAGATCCGCCTGCCTTGTAGGCAAACGGTGCACAATAGGGATTATCGCCAGTGAACTTCATGTCAATCAGGGCGAGATTCTTCACCGTGCCCGACAGGTTGCCGAAGAGGGCGCGTCCGTTGACGGTAAGGCCCGAGATGACATGGCCGTTGCCGTCGAACGTACCTTTGAACGGGTGGTTGTCGTCGCCAATCTGATCAAGGGCATCACTGCTGCTCAGGTTAAGGTCGGTGGTGAGGAGGTAGCTTTTGTCGGCATTGATGTTCTTGCTTATCATCTGCTGCAGCATGCGCAGGTCGGTTTCTGAACTTATCTGGTACTGTCCGTCCTCGTTGCAATACAGAGAGGACGATATTCCGCCGCAGGCTATCGGCATGGGAAGGGTGTACGTCGAGTTGATGTGTGTCAAGCTGCAAGTGCCCCACACATTTTCTTCGAGGTCTGCGTTCAGAATGTCGTAGAGCATATAATGTTTGCTTTCGAGTTCGGCAGCGCTGCATTCGGTACCGTTCGAATCGTAGGTGTCTTCTGAGCCTAAAGCGAAGGGCGGTGTGGCCTCTTTCCACACTATGAGGTTCTGCTTGTTGGCGTCGTGATACAGACTATTGTATCCGGGGGTTATGGTGATTCGTGATGCGTTGCGCTTGTTGGGCAGTATGTACCATCCGTAGTTCACGCAGTCGTAATAGCCGTCGGTGCATTTACCGTTGAGCCCCATTTGCGAGTACCATATCTGGTTGCTGGTGAAGGTGATGTTACCCAGGTTGGCCGACCGCCGCACCTCGGTAGCGTAGGGCGACATGTTGTAGGCGTTCACAAAGGTCATCTTGCTGTCGGTGTAGTTGTCGGCCCTCAGCGTAAGTTTGTTCACACACTCGGTGATGTAGATTCTTACCGACGTGTCGGTTTTTCCGAGAAATCCGCCCATGTTTACCGTCTGGCCGCCTTGATATGTAGCCATGAGCAATCCGGCAGTGCGGCAACCGGTAAGGCGCAAGGTAGTATAGTTGTGGAAGCCGATCGTGAAGTAGGCACCAAGAAGTCCTCCGGCATGCACGTTGGTGCCCGTGAGCAAATTGATGTTTCCGTCGAAGAAACAGTCGTTGAGCGTGATGTCGTTCTCGCCTTTGCCTATCAGTCCGCCGTAGCACATGTCGGTTTTACTTGTGTCGAAATTGCAGTACATGTAGCAGCCTTCCACACCAACGTTGGTGAACGTGGAACTGATGGCGCGTCCCACCAGTGCGCCTATCAAGGGGTGGCTGGCTTTGGTCTTGTCCGTGTAGATGTAGACGTTCTTTAGGGTGAGGTTCTTTATGACAGCATTCTCGGTGCTTCCGAACAGTCCGGCGTAGGCGCGCTTTGACTCATCCTTCATGTAGAGGCCATAGATTGTGTGGCCATTGCCGTCGAACACGCCCTGGAAATCGTCGTCTCTGAAAAAGCCGTGTTCACCGATTGGTGTCCATTCCTTCAGGTCGCCGTTGGCCGTGAGGGTTCCTGTGGCACTGACGGTGAAATCGTTCAGATAGATGTCGCAGGTCAGCTTGAAGTGCTTGTCGGTCACGTCGTCGTTGCCGTCGGTCACGATGTAGGCGAGGTTGGCCAACTGCTGGGCCGACTGGATAAGGTAGGGCGAAGAAGTTGTTCCGTTGCCCGAAAAGCTCGTGAGCTTGGGGTTGCTGCTGGGATAGCTCCAAACTTCCGCTTTGCCAGCGGCATTCATCGGCAGTGCCCCCCACAGGGCGAGGCACATAACCAGTGTAAAAAATGTGCGAAGTCTTTTCATATTGCAATGTATTGAATTCATAAGTTGTCGGATGTGAGGCAAGCCCACACGCCTACCAGGGATTGTATTCTGTATCGTCTTTCGTTTCGCCGCCGTCGGTAAATTCGCTTCCGCCCGAATCGATGTCGGGCTTTACTTGGATGTTGCCCGAAGCTGCCAATAATGTGAGGCGCTCCACACAGACAACTTCCGTCTGCGGAGAGCAATATTTCCTTTTCATATTTTATTTTGTTAAGCTTACTCTTGTTGACATTTAGTCTGAATTTCAATGTGTTGAACATGGGTTCTCGCCAATCGAAATTCCCCCTTTGTGTTGACGGTGCATCACTCGTGGGTGCCTTGCTCGTATTACGGCACAAATTTACAAATAATATCGCGCGGATGTAGTTTTAATGACACAAAAAAGATGCCGACCAAGTAATAAAATCCTTACTGCACTTTGTCGTCCCTGTTTTTCAGTTATGCAGGGCAAGGAGTTTGTTATTAGCAGTAGTATCGGACATTGACAATTCAATTTTTCTTATAGAACACCAAGAATTACGATATTTATATATACCTTTGCCCATACCCGATGCATCAACTTGGTGTCATTCTAGCATAATCAGGTGCAGGCAGGGTATGTCGATTGCAAAAACGAATGAATAAAACAAGTTTATGTCATGAAGAAATTTCTTTTATTGTTGTGCCTTGTATGGTGCAGTATGGTTGTTATGGCACAGGGATGCAAAGAAGCCGGTGACAGTTCCCGTGCTTCTAGAGGCTTATTTTACAAGACAGTCCCTCAAAAATTGAACATCAAAGACAAAATTTTTCTTGTCAACAAGACTCCTTTTCCATTCCTTCAATCTGTTGTCGCCTTGGTAGACGACAGCGACGGAAGTCTAATTTCATTGGGCAGTTCATCGATCGTTGCCCCCAACGAAACATGGGAAATAATTTCATACGCCAACAACGCCCTGAAATACTTGCGCGGCAAACGCCTGGCCATAAAGGTGAAGGCATCAAAGAAAATGATTGACACCAACCGCACAAGTGTGGGCACGCCATACGGTTCGGTTGGTGTGAGTCATGTTGACATCAGTTCGGAGATTATAAACTCGTTGAAACCCGAAGACATAACCTATGATTTCGATGCCGAACTGTATGAAGCCAACCACGACCTGTACATACATATTATCTACAGGGGCGAAAATGGCATTATGGATTTCTAAGCCCAAATCAACACGAAACCATAAAATATCTACCTCAAAAAGGGCGAATGTTCTCACAAAACATTGCTTACAAGCCCTGCAAGGTAGGGTGTTCAATATCCATGTCCTTCGGGTACATCTACAAAAGGCAAACCCAAAACTTGCGTTGTCACTACAATCCACAACAAAAGGCTTTGCAGACCTTGCCGGCAAATGCCTCTAAACAATGTTTGGCGCCACATTCTTGATGAAAGTGACGCCCATTGTTATTACCTTTTTGCAAGCAATGCATCATGCCCTTTTAGCAAGAAATCATGCAGATTAAGAAGGAGTATGCCTCCATCGTCATAGTTGGATGACCAACGGTCGCCTACGATGACTATTTTGCGGAAGCCGTCTGACACTTTAAGCAGCGAGGCTTCTTCCTGCATTACTTTATCATGGTCGGGAAGCGAATACGCCGATTGGATATAGAGTCTTTCGTCGGCCTTGTTCACCACAAAGTCTATCTCAAGGTTGCTTCGTACGGTTTTTCCCTCGGCATTGTCCTTGAACACCTCCACTTGCCCGACATCCACACTGTAGCCCAGTCGGCACAGTTCGTTGTATACCACATTTTCCATGATATGCGTGAACTCTATCTGCCGGAAATCAACAATAGCATTGCGTATGCCAGTATCTTCAAAATAGTATTTCGTTTCCGTTCCTATATATTTTCTGCCCTTTACATTATAGCGCAATGCTTCGTTGATGACAAAAGAATCCTGTAGGTGTTCGATATATTTTTCTATAGTATTGTTGCCTATTTCCAAACCACCAGCAGAGTGGAAAGTGTTGGCAATACGCTGCGTGTTGGTACTGCTTCCCATCGACGAGGCAAGGATTTTCACCAACTCGCGCATACCGTCAGCATTGCGCAAGCTATTACGTTGCAGTACATCTCGCAGATAAACCGTTTCGTAAACGTTGCGCAAGTAAGTCTGTTTGTCTTCCGTAGTATTCATCAGTGCCACAGCGGGAAGTCCACCATAGATGTAATAGGTTTCAAGAGCATTTCTGAAATCTCCGCCCATTCCTTCGTAGTATTCCGAAAAGCTGAGTGGCCTTACCCGTATTTCCCATCCTCTGCCACGAAATTCCGTAATGACATCCTTCGACAGAAATTTCGCATTCGACCCAGTTACATATACTTCAGCATTGCTTATATGCAGATATGAATTGAGAACATCTTCGAAGTCCTTCACCATCTGCACTTCGTCGAGCAGTATATAATACTTGCTATTGTCTGTCATCAACCCGTCTATGTGATCCAAAAGAGCATCAGGGTCTCGCAACCTTCGGTTACGGCGGTCTTCCAGATTTACCTCTATAATATGGTTTTCCGCAACACCTGTATCCAAAAGATGCTGCTTAAACAAATTGAATAGCAAGAACGATTTTCCACAACGACGGATGCCCGTCACTATTTTTATCATCCCATTGCCGTCGGCCGAAATGAGTTTATCTATGTATGTTCTCCTCTTAAATTGCATGTTTTACAGAAGATTTTTGTGGAAACCCACAGATTTCTGCTGCAAAACTAACTATTTTGCCTGAGAATGCGGCACAAACTTATGAAAAACTTTCACAAGTAAAAAAAACAGCCAAAGAGGAAGTTCGCGGACTGCGGTTTAAATCAACGTGAGTTAGAGGTTCGGGAATATATGCCTGCAGATGTTCCCCACCGAGCAATTATTTCTCATATCCCTCATAATAATAACTCTGCTCAATCCCCTTGAATATCACATCGCGGTTCTCTGTGTCGCAAGTGAGGTTCTGCGAGAGCAGATAGCGTATTTCGAGGTCGTTGACTGGTGAACGTTCCATTGCCGAGAGATATTGGTCTTTGTCAACATTCTGCCAGTCTACCACTTTACCGAGAGAGCGTTTCAGCATCATGTCAAGCCAAATGCGGGTGGAGCGTCCATTACCCTCCATGAAAGGATGACACACGTTCGTCTCTACATATTTCTCTACAATATGTTCAAAGGTGTCTTCAGGCAGCTTCTCCACAGCTGCGAGGGCAGCTTCAAGATACAGTGAGTTGACAAAACGGAAGCCTTCCTTGGCAATGTTCTTTTCACGAACGACTCCGACAAAGGCGTAAAGACGTTCAAACAGGTAATGGTGTATCTGCCGAAGTCCTTCTGTCATACCAACGGGAATATGGGTTATATCGCCCGACTCAAAGAGACGGTGTGCATTCGCCAGTGAAAGTTAGTCTATTTCCTTTGTTGTCATAATCAATTAAATTGTATTTGTTTATTGGTCAGACGGAATATGGACATGCATAATACTTAAATTTTTACAGTTCACACCATACCAAATTATTCTTGCCGTCACTTCTTTACAAAGATATAAAACAGTCTTTGACAATCAAGAAAGATTACGGAAAATAATCATCCCACTTATTGCTTTTTCCGCTCCACCCTACCACTAAAACATCATCGGTTGCAGCATTGGTATGGCACCCCAATTTCTTGCTTTTCAAAACAAGCCTTAGTTGCAGTGCAAAGAAGCCTTCTTTATGCAGCAAACAAGCCTTGTTTGCGATGCAAAGAAGCCTTGTTTGCAACACGACAAAATATGCCTTTAAAATCACACACAACATGCCCGCCTGACAACGCCACAAAAGATGCCGCAAAAGCCTCGCTGCGCAAGGGTGCAGGCAAGTGCATTTCGGGTGTGGATAAAGTGCCGTATTTTGTTAACAATGGTGTTAATAAGCTGAATATCAGCGTAAAGTTATCAACACTTTTATTGTTGATATGTTGATAACTCAATTATTGGTGTCCGGTTAAATTTTAGTTTAATATAGTAAAACGCTGAATGGTTGTTCTTTACAAGGCTTGGGAATATGCAAGGCTTACTTTTGCTCATTGCATGGTTTGCTGTCCATTGCCCCTGAAAGGGGCGCATATTATAGGATAGGGGCTTGCCCCTATCTAT
>CAVKCP010000114.1:0-7967 GCA_963654815.1 Lachnospiraceae bacterium
CAAGCCCCTATCCTATAATCTGCGCCCCTTTCAGGGGCAATGAATAGAAAACTATGCAATAACAAAAGTAAGCCATGTGTTTTTCAAAAACTCATAAAGGTCATTCCTTCAATGCTTTACAATGTTAAACCAATATTTTACCGGACACCAATAATTTATAATAAAGCAGGAAAGGGTGTCATGTATCCCTTTCCTGCTATTGTGTTAGGATGCAATATTGGCTTACATTTTCATTCTTTTCGGCTTGCTCTCGTCACGGAAGTTGATTCCCGGCCGCCCGATGATGATATGGTCGGCGGTGAAAATGCATGGAAATTGCTTTTGGGCATGTACGCATATCCGCCGTTTGCAGCCTTTCCCGTACACAAACAGTTAATTCCCGAAGCCCGTATGCATGCACACTTGCAAAAAAGAAAAGCCGAAACCGCACACGCTTTAGGTGGGTTCTATAAATTGGCTTTGTCAGATTGCGAGGCTGTTTTCGAGGACAATTTGTCTGCGAGTGAAGGAGTATAGCGGGCTATACGACTGAACGAGCAGACGAATTGGACCGAAAAGAGACCGCAAGATGACAAAACGCAACCGGTTATATTAACTCTTGTTTTGCGGTGGGAATTTATAGAACCCACCTTTACGCATGCAGTTTCGGCTTGTATAGCGGTATTGTGCAAATTGCCCGATACTGATTAACGGGCGCAAATGCACAGATGTCACTTCACGGGCACTGTCTCGAGTGTTTTTTTGAGCAACTGCCAGAACGGATCAATCGTGGGTATGTAGCACCGCTCGCTTGTGGTGTGGGGCGAACGCAGCGTGGGACCGAGCGACACTACATCGAGATTGGGATATTTGCCCAGTATCACCGAGCACTCCAAACCTGCATGGTCAACCTGCTCAATAGCCTCCTCGCCGAACAGTTCACGATAGTTTTTCTCGAGAAGTTTGAGCAATTCGCTGTCGGTGTTCGGGTCCCAACCACCGTAGCTTCCACTCATCTCCACCTTCATTCCGGCCATAGAGAACACGCTTTCCAGCGTAGTTGCTATGTATTCCTTCATGTGTTCGTTGGCCGAGCGTGCAAGTATCTTCACTGCGGCATGACCATCGGCTATGTCGATAATAGCAAGGTTTGACGATGTTTCAACCACCGTAGGGAACACAGGTATCATGCGCATCACGCCGTTGTGGCATCCGTAAATTGCATCGAGCAGGTTGTCCTGTATCTCCTCCGGGGTTTCGTGCGACGGAGTGTCCACATCCTCGGCAAAGAAGTTAATGCCCTCTTCTATCGTGCGATACTCGCGTGTGAAGAGTTCTTTCCACTCCTCAACAGCTTCTTTCAGTGCCTCTACGTTCTCTTTGGGCAATGTGAGCACTGTTTCGCATTCAAACGGAATGGCGTTGCGCATGTTGCCTCCGTGCCATGTGGCAAGGCGTGCGCCATATTCGGCAATGGCCTCGTGCACGAAGCGTGCCATGAGCTTGTTGGCATTAGCGCGTCCCTCGTTGATTTCCAAGCCGGAGTGTCCGCCCTTCAAACCCTTCAGTGTCACCTTCACGGCAGCGTCGTCGGTGTCGGTCTCCACTTCCTTGTAGTCGAGTGTGGCAGTGATGTCTATGCCGCCTGCGCTGCCTATTACGAATTTGCCCCACGTTTCGGAGTCGAGGTTGAGCAGGATGTCGCCGTGAAGCTCACCTTCGGGCAGGTCGTTGGCACCATACATGCCTGTTTCCTCGTCGGCCGTTATGAGTCCTTCAACCGGTCCGTGCTGCAGGGTCTTGTCTTCCATAACAGCCATTATGGCAGCCACGCCAATGCCGTCGTCGGCTCCCAGTGTGGTGTTGCGTGCCTTTACCCAGTCGCCATCGACATAGGTTTCTATCGGATCGTTCTCGAAATCATGGTTGCTGTCCTTGCTCTTCTGCGGCACCATATCCATGTGTGCCTGCAGGATAACGCCCTTGCGGTTTTCCATTCCAGGCGATGCGGGCTTGCGCATCACGATGTTGTTGCCTGCATCCTTGAATGCCTCCACTCCGGCTTTGGCCGCAAAGTCGAGCAGGAACTGCTGCACTTTCTCCAGATGTCCCGACGGACGCGGCACCTGGGTCAATTCATGGAAATTGCGCCAGATGCATTCTGGCTTAAGATTCAGAATTTCACTCATAACAGTATATTTTTAAATGTTGGTGTTTTTTCATTTTCCGGCAACCGTGTCGCATTTGGTGCGCTTGGTGAGCGAGAGCGATGCCCAGGCATATACGCCCAGCAGCACCACGAGCAACGTCTGTATTGAATGCACTATAAGCACGAAATTGAGCGCGTCGGTTTCGCTGACGCCGTAGAGTATGAGCATTGTCTTCACGGCAAAATGCCACGGCCCGGCTCCGTTGGGAGTGGGCACTACGACGGCTATGCTGCCCACTATGAACGTGACGAGGGCGCACGCCGCGCCGAGATGTGCGGTGGATGCGAAGCAGAAGAACGTGAGGTAGTAGTGCAGGAAATAGCTTACCCAAATGGCCATCGTGAAGAAAACGAACAGAGGCACGTTGCGCACCTTGCGCAGCGAGACCACTCCCTGCCATATTCCGCCTACCGTTGTCTTTACCTTATTATATATAGAGAACCGCTTGAGCAGATACCACAGCAGCAAGCAAGCCGCCACGCCGCACAGGGCAGTGACCGCATAACCTGTTGCCGAGAACCCGGCGAGCGCAGTATCGATGTTTGTTCCGGTGCGGTCGAAGAATACATTGAACACATGCACCTGGAAAAAGAATGTGAGCAGAGCCACAATCACCACGAGAAGCGAGTCGATGGCACGCTCGGTGACTACTGTGCCGAGGGCTTTCGGAAACGAGACCCCGTCGTAACGGCGCAACACGCCGCAGCGAGCAAACTCGCCCACGCGCGGCACAAGCAGGCTCACTGCATAGGAAATAAAAACTGAGTTGACGCATGTGGAGGGCCGGGCATGCTCGCCTATAGGGTCGAGCGACAAGCGCCAACGCCATCCTCTGAAGGCCTGGGCGAGCACGCCAAAAGGAAACGAAAGCAGCATCCATGCCCAGTTCATCTCGTGCAGCATGACATGCTCGAGCTTTCCGAAATCAAAATCACGGTACATCCAATACAGAATACCTGCACCAAGCATGAGCGACAAGCCCACCTTGAGCATGGAGTTGAGTGTGCCTTTTATGTTAGTATGCAATTCCACTGTCGTTTTTTTGGCCATTGTGCCGCGCCGAAACCGCATAGGGTTGCAGCAAGACGGTACAGAGGCTACCGTTGTCATTATTTTGCAAAAATACAAAAAATAGTCGAACAGGCACAAATGCAATACTTAATAAAGTTGAAGCCGCCGAAATTATTGTCATATCGACAATATTATGGTGCCGGGGCGTGGGTGTGGTGCGCGGGCATACAAGTTGTGGTGGCAAACCTGTTGCGCTGCATCCGCCGCCCTGTGCATTGCCTGTAAATGCCGCATCTATCCCTAACAACAAGGCTACGATCGTTGACCTACGTCAAAAAAAGGGCGCTTTTCAGCGCATTTTCCCATAATTGTTTGCGCACACAGCGGCTTTACACTACCTTTGCATCGTCAAAAAGACAAAAGGATAACTAATTTAAAGAAAGGTAAAAAGATTATGGTAGCAATGTTAGTATTGGCAATTGTAGCAATCATGATTGCTCAGGCCGTAAGTTTGGGGCACAAGATTGACTTGCAGAAGTAAGCAATCGCGCCTCCTTCATCAAGAAGGAAATTTGGTAAGTTGTTAAAATACGGAACGGCGAATCGATTAATTTCGGTTCGCCGTTTTTCTTTTTCCCCCGCGCAACGGCACCGTCTGCCGATGCCGACAAATGCTAAAATCCTGTGACAATTACTAAAATTGCAAGCCGCAAGACAAGTGTTTTCATTTTATTTTCGTAATTTTGCAGCGCTAAAATCAAAACCACAAACAAATTCATGGACGATTATTACGCGGAAAATATGAACTTGTAGGCTGGAAGGCACAACCTTATACAGGCGTGTCTCCCCGTCTCGCCCAATCATGGAGACAACTGTATGAGAACTTTTTGGAACATAAACTCTACACTCAAAGCCATTGAAGAATGGCAACCCAACTGTTGGATTCAGGTAACATGCCCAACAGACGAAGACCAGCAGATGCTGGAAGACCGCTTCAATATACCCGACTATTTCCTCTCCGACATCAGCGACGCCGACGAGCGCGCACGCTATGAATACGACGACGGGTGGATGCTCATCATCCTCCGTATACCTTATGTGAAGGAAATACGATCGCGCACACCTTATACTACAGTGCCGCTGGGCATCATACACAAGCGCGACGTGACAATAACCGTGTGCTACTACGAAACCAACATGATGATTGATTTCGTGAGCTACCAGCAGAAACGCGGCGAGGGATTCACCGACTATGTTGACATGATATTCCGCCTGTTCCTCTCATCGGCAGTGTGGTATCTGAAACGACTCAAACAAATCAACACACTCATAGAGAAAGCAAAGCACAACCTCGACCACAACGTGAACAACGAGTCGCTCATAGCCCTGTCGAGACTGCAAGACTCTCTCACATATTTCATCACATCCATACGCGGCAACGAGACCCTTCTGGCCAAACTGAAATTCAAACTGCAGGTAGACGAACTTGATGCCGACCTCATCGAAGACGTGAACATCGAGATGTCGCAGGCACGCGAAACCACCAACATATACTCCGACATCCTCGAATCGACAATGGACACCTACTCGAGCATCATCAACAACAACATGAACACCGTGATGCGTACGCTCACCTCGGTCTCAATCATCATGATGTTGCCCACGCTTATATCGTCGTTCTTCGGTATGAACCTCATAAACGGAATGGAAACAAGCAGCTACGGATTTGTCATAGCCCTCATAATCTCGGTGGTGGTTTCGGCCCTTTCATGGATTATTCTGCGACACAAAAGACTGCTTTAAAGTGATATATGCAAGACATAAAGACAAGAAAAACTAAAAAAAATCGAGTTTCGCAACGCTATTACATTTTTTTTATTTAAGTTTGCAACTTATTAAAACATGAGAAATATCATGGCAACAGGCTGCAGCAGCACACATCAACACACTGCGCCATGCCACGATGTAGTGATAACCTTGTCATAAACTTAAAACAGTGAAATGATGGACTCTCAAGAAAACGCCCTCTTGCAAGGTGCAAAAGAAGAAGAGACGAACGTGGAGCAATCTGCCGTTCAAGTGGAAAAAGCCTGCGACGAAGTTACGGCCGAAGCCGGAAACGCTCCCGAAGAGCAGCCGGAAAAGAGCGAGGAACAAGCCGCTGCAAAGACTTACAAGACAAAAGAAGAAATTGTGGCACGGCTGAAAGAAATGGCCGACAGCGACGAAACACCACAGAAAGACGAGATAGAACACCTTAAAAGCATTTTCTACCGGCTGCACAACGCCGAACGCGAGGCTCAGATGAAACAATACCTCGACAACGGCGGCGACCCGGAAGCCTACCAGCTGAAACCCGACGATACTGAAAACGCCTTCAAACACGAAATGGCTGTGGTGCGGGAAAAACGTGCCAAGATATTCCAGGAGCAGGAAGCAGAGAAACAGGCCAACCTTGAGAAGAAGCTCGACATCATAAACAAGATAAAAGCAATGGCCACTTCGCCCGACGAGGCCAACAAATCGTACTCCGAATTCAAGGAGCTGCAGCAGCAATGGAGAGACATCAAGGCCGTACCGGCAGAGAAAGCCAACGAGCTCTGGCGCAACTACCAGTTGTATGTGGAGCAGTTCTACGACCTACTGAAACTCAACAGCGAAGCAAGAGAGTATGATTTCAAGAAAAACCTTGAGATAAAGACAAAGCTCTGCGAGGCTGCCGAGAAGCTAGGCAACGAGGAAGACGTGATCAGTGCGTTCCACCAACTGCAGGAACTGCACCAGCAATACCGCGAAACGGGTCCCGTTTCGAAAGACTTGCGCGAACAGATGTGGGCACGTTTCAAGGCTGCATCGACCGTTATAAACAAACGCCACCAGCAATACTACGAAACTCTTCGCGCCGAAGAACAGGAAAATCTCGACAAGAAGACGGCTCTTTGCGAGAAGGCCGAAGCCATTGTAGCAGAAGAAAACAACGGCTCAAACGACTGGGAAAAACACTCCAAGCTCCTTATCGAGCTGCAGACAGAGTGGAAAAACATAGGTTTTGCACCGCAGAAGACAAATGTCAAGATATTCGAACGGTTCCGTTCGGCATGCGACAGCTTCTTCACCGCCAAGGCACAATACTATAAGGAACTCAAAAAGACATCGAGTGCCAACGCCGAAAAGAAACGCGCTCTGGTGGCAAAAGCACAAAGTCTGGCCGAAAGCACCGACTGGAAATCAACCGGCGACAAGCTCGTGGCACTGCAAAAGGAATGGAAAACCGTTGGTCCGACACAGAAAAAGCTCGGCGATGCACTGTGGAACGAGTTCATAACAGCATGCAACAAATTCTTCGACGCACGCAATGCGGCACATGCAGGAGTGCACGAAGAAGAGAACTCCAACCTTGAAAAGAAGCGCGGTATACTCGAACAGATGCGCCAACTCGCCACCGATGCCGCCGGCAACGTGCAGGAAGCACTGCAAAAGCTCGTTGACGAATACAACGCGACGGGTCATGTGCCCTACAAGGAAAAGGACAAACTCTACAAAGAATACCACGACACGGTTGACAAGATATACAAAGACTTGCACATCTCGATAGCGCGCAAGCGTCTGGACAACTTCAAGAACAACCTGAAGAACGTGGCAAAACGAGGCGAAGATGCCCTCGACAACGAGCGCGGAAGGCTTATGCGCCGCTATGAGCAGATGAAACAGGAGATTCAGACCTACGAAAACAACCTCGGATTCCTCAATGCAAGCAGCAAGAAGGGCAACTCGCTCATCGACGAGATGAACCGCAAGGTACAGAAACTCAAGGACGATCTCGAGCTCGTAAGGCAGAAAATCAAGGCTATCGACACCGAAAACAAATAACAAACAATAGCTTTCAACGAAATATCCCCAGACTGATTGCAGTTTGGGGATATTTCGTTTTTATACCAAAAAAGAACGGTGCCGTGGCAAACCACGCACAAACAAGCACGCAGAAAGCACCGTTCGGCAAGGCATCACGCCAATTGCAGCGTCATGTTATAGGCTTTTGCCATGCGGCGCAAGTTGATTATTGCATAGCGCATGCGCCCCAATGCCGTGTTAATGCTCACGTTGGTGCTGTCGGCAATTTCCTTGAACGACAGCTGCTGATAGTAGCGCATGAACACCACCTCGCGCTGTGCGGGCGGCAGATTGTCAAGCAAATTGCGCACGTCGTGCATCACCTGACTGTTAACATAGTGGCTTTCAATGCTCCCCACGGTCATATCAATGCCGCCGATGTTAGACAAATCGTTGTCGTTGTCGGCATCAACCACGCGCTCTGTCTGCAAGTCGCGATACCAGTCCATTATCACATTGTGTGCAATACGCATAATCCATGCGCTGAACTTTCCGCTCACCACATACCTTCCTTCCTGCAACCGCGTGATAACCTTGACGAATGTTTCCTGAAACAAGTCTTCGGCCGTATCGCGGTCACGCACGACAAAGCATATATATGAAAATAATTTTGACTGATTGCGAAGCAAAAGCAAGTCAAAAGCCTTGTTATTTCCATCAATGTAGGATAAGGCCAACTCCTCGTCGGTCATATCGTTGATTGTCTTCATTTTTCTATTTTTTCAGTTTATGAAGTAGAAATTTTCCGATAGGCAATTCTTGTTAATTTGTTACTATTTGCTTCATTTAAAGCGCAGGGCATTGGCGCTTTTTCAATTTAGATTATGCAAAGATATTGCAAACGAGTGCAATGAAAACTTGTTTTCACATTGCCGA
>CAVKCP010000115.1:0-353 GCA_963654815.1 Lachnospiraceae bacterium
GATGCAAGTGGTCGTTTCGCTTGCGGAAGTCGGTTTTGACGGTTCAAAATTATAATGGGAAAAGCCTTTTCAGAAATGAGATGCCGAAATCGGGGCAAATTTTGGGTTTAATTTGCTATAAAGTATGCTTTGGTTCTATTTTTCATACTCAATAGAACCAACATTCTGCATTTTTGTGTCTCGATGAAAAGATAAGATTTGACTACCCAAAAGCAGAAAACTCTGCCGATGCAAAACGTCAAATCCGACACTTTTGGAACGCAGGAAAGCCCTGCTTGACATCAGAAAACAAAGACACGAAAATCATGCGGTACGAGGTTCGTTTTCCTCAATTTGCATCCAAAACGCCTTTT
>CAVKCP010000115.1:405-7764 GCA_963654815.1 Lachnospiraceae bacterium
TTGTTACGCGAAGGCTGTTTCGTAGTGAAGATACATTGATAACCAACGACTTATGCGCTCAGAAAAACTTACGAAGTATAATTGCCGATATTCGCATTTATTGGTGTCCGGTAAAAACTTTGCAACCAGCAAGTCCCGTAGGGACGACATTTTATAGCGCAGGGGGCTTGCCTCTGCGTTTATGTTTTTCAATATATAGTAATGTTCAACTATATGGGCAAGATACTTGTTTAGAACACAATATTACATATCTATTGTTTGAATAGGAATGCAATAGTACAAAATGTTGAAAATGAATAATTTTATTAATGTGTAGTAGAAAATGTTCTACAATAACCTTTTGTCAAGGAGTGATCCCGTTGGGATTCAAACCCAAGACCTTCAGAACCGGAATCTGACGCTCTATTCAGCTAAGCTACGGGACCGTGATTGTTTTACCGTGCAAAAGTAGGAAAAAAAAATGAATTGAACGAATAAATAATTGTTTTTCTGTTTGCTTGGCAGTATATGGCCAATGACTTGCGGTGGGCATTTATAGAACCCACCTTTAATTAATAAGATGTAAAGTTTTGCCGTTTCAAAGCATTTTCATTAACTTTGCACAATATAGGTTATGGTTTCGCCGAAAGGTTGTATCATCGTATCTGATGCATGGATTTAATGAAGCAGGCGAAGCCGGTGTGCTGCCGAAAGCGACACATTATATATATTGTAATGAAACAAAATAACTGGCACAACAATATGAGAGATTTTAAAGATATAAAGATAGCTGTGGCCGGAACAGGCTATGTGGGACTGAGCATTGCAACGCTTTTGTCGCAGCATCATCATGTGACTGCTGTTGACGTGGTGCCCGAAAAGGTGGAGAAACTCAACAAGCGGATTTCTCCGATACAAGATGAATACATCGAGAAATATCTTGCCGAGAAAGGACTCGACCTTACTGCCACTCTCGACGGTAGGGCGGCCTATGGCGATGCCGATTTCGTTGTGATTGCCGCCCCCACCAATTACGACCCGGTGAAGAACTATTTCGACACGTCGCACGTTGAGGAGGTTATCGACCTTGTGCTCGAAGTAAATCCGGCGGCGGTGATGGTGATAAAGAGCACAATCCCCGTAGGCTACACGCGAAGTCTTTATGTGAAATATGCTGCAAAGGGAGTGAAGCAGTTCAACTTGCTCTTTTCGCCCGAATTCCTGCGCGAGAGCAAGGCATTGTATGACAACCTCTATCCGAGCCGCATCATAGTGGGATGCCCAAAACTCGTGTGTCATCCAGAATTCGAGGCAGCCAACGAAGCAATAAAGCGTGTGACCGATGTGGATGAAATGGAGAAGGCTGCCAGAACCTTTGCTGCTCTTTTGCAGGAAGGGGCTATAAAGAAAGACGTTGACACACTGTTTATGGGCATGAAGGAGGCCGAGGCAGTGAAACTGTTTGCCAATACCTATCTCGCCTTGCGCGTGAGCTATTTCAACGAACTCGACACTTATGCCGAAGTGAAAGGACTCGACACCCGTGCCATAATCGAAGGCGTAGGTCTCGACCCGCGCATCGGCACCCACTACAACAATCCGTCGTTCGGCTACGGGGGTTATTGTCTGCCGAAAGACACCAAGCAATTGCTCGCAAACTATGCCGATGTGCCCGAAAACCTCATTGAAGCCATTGTGGAGAGCAACCGCACGCGCAAGGACTACATTGCCGATGCCGTGTTGCGCAAGGCCGGCTACTATGCCGAGAATGCCAGCTTTGATGCGGCGAGCGAGCATACTTGCGTGATAGGCGTTTACAGGCTCACGATGAAATCGAATTCCGACAATTTCCGCCAGTCGGCCATTCAAGGCATAATGAAGCGCATAAAGGCAAAGGGAGCCAAAGTGGTGGTGTATGAGCCGACACTTGCCGACGGCACGACATTCTTCGGTTCGCTTGTGGTGAACGACCTCGATGCATTCAAACAGCAGAGTCATGCCATCATAGCCAACCGCTACGATTCCTGTCTCGACGATGTGAAAGACAAGGTTTACACACGCGACATATTCCGCCGCGACTGATATTATGACGATCGGTACACTCCGTTTTGCTTGCTGCGAAACGGAGTGTACCGTTTTTTTGTGATGTTCGCCAAATTGAAACGGTGGAAACTTTTGAAATAAAAAAGACATGAAAAACAACGGCTACGACACTTATTTCGGTTTTCTGCGCTTCGCATTAGGTATCGACGACGGCAAAAAACTTACAGAGGGTGACGCTCTTTCCGGGTTCGGCTGGATGTCGTTTTACGATTTCGCAAGGAAACAGACACTTGTGGGAGTGTTGTTCCAAGGAGTAAGGCAGTTGCCCAAAGCCGTGGCTCCACCGTTTGCGTTGCTTGTGAAATGGCTTGGCGAGAGCGAGTCGATACGCAAGCGCAATCTTATACTTGATGTGGCTTCGGTTCAGGTTTACCGTGATGTCAAGGCATTGGGCTACAGTTGCTGCATACTTAAAGGGCAGGGCAACGCCCTGTTATATCCAAAGCCTGATGTGCGCACGCCCGGCGACATCGACGTATGGGTTGATGCCACACGCGACGAGATACGCTTGCTTGCCGCAAAACTTGCTGCAAACGGCGGTAAGGTGGGTAAGGAAACTCTCAACCATATTGTTTTGACACTCGGGAATGTAGACGTTGAGATACATTCAACGCCTGCTTTGGTTAACAATCCGTGGCGCAACCGGCGGCTGCAAAGTTGGGTGCGCGACAATGCCAAGGCTCAGTGCGCCAATGTGGTGGCCTTGCCTGGAGATGCAGGATGTGTTTCTGCACCCACGGCAACATTCAATGCCGTCTACCAATTGCTTCACCTTTATCACCATTTCTTTTATGAAGGCGTAGGTCTGCGGCAGATAGTGGATTATTATTATGTGATTACAGAACTTCGTCCTGACACCGATTTTTCCGGGATTCGCCAGACACTGCACGATTTCGGCATATACGAATTTGCCGGGGCGGTTATGTGGGTGTTGCAGCAAGTGCTCGGTCTTGGCACGCAGTGCATGATTGTGCCTGTCGACGAGCATCGCGGCCAACTGTTGCTCGATGAGATTTTGAGCGGAGGTAATTTCGGACAACACGACACGCGCTTCGGGTTCGGCCACGGATTTTGGGGACACAACATGCAGCGCACTGTGCGCGATGTGCGCATGGCACGCTTCTATCCAAGCGAGGCTTTGTGCGAACCGGTGTTCAGGGTGTGCAATTTCGTCTGGCGCAAACTGTTGGCCGGACGTGTGTGAAAGTTGTTTTGGACTGGATTTTGCAGTATATGTAAAAACGCGCAAGTTTGTAAATGTCACAAACTTGCGCGTTTTACTTGGTTGATGCTGCTTACTTCACGACAATCTTGTATGTCTTACCGTTTTGCCGTACAATAGTTATACCTTTTCCGGCGTTTCCTGGCTGCATGCGCCGTCCGGTTGTGTCGAATGCTTCGTATGGTTTCGACGGGTCAAATCCGCAGGTTGTCTGTATCGTAGATATACCTGTGGAATTCTTCTTGCCCGTCACCGCCATGTTTTCTATTTCCCAAGTGCCTGAAACCGAAGTGGTGCTTGTGTAGTGGAAAGCTATCTGTATGCTCTTTCCGGCAAATGTGTCAAGACTGATGTCGCCCGATTTTACCGACTCAAACTTTGTGCCTGCCGGCCATGTGAAGCCCGACAATGTAGTGACGTTGCCGTCGCAGCGCACCTCAACGCTCAAATATTCTGCGGGCGAAGTGCAGAAATTAAGTTCATGGGTGAATGACAGTGTGGCCGAGGAATAGTCTTTGAGGTCGATTGTCGGCGTCACGAGATAGCCTTCGGCGTCGTGTTTCACATAAATGCCGCTGCTGCTCTTTATCGATCCAGTGGCAGTCCAACCATATTTCGACGACCTTGTCCACACGCTCACATCATCGTCGGGCAGCGTGATGTCGGTTGTTGTGCAACTGCCGTCGTAGGAATGGAAATTGGCGGTGTATATAGCATATTCTGTATTGTCGTCATCGCCGCCGTCGCCACCGTTATATTCTGACGATTTTACAGTGGTTGCCGGGTCGAAGGCATACTCGGTGCTGTCGCCCCAGACGTATTCCATGAGGTTGGGGAAATCTACATAAGGGTTGCGGTTGCCCTGAATTTTGTAGACGGCATTGTTGCGTTTCACCTCAACTTGGCTCACGGGATCTTCTTTGGCCCACTTTATATATAATGTGTAGGCCCATTCTTTGAGAGTGGGGTAGTCGCCCTGAGTGAGCGAGTTGAGTGCTTCGGTGTTGGTCCAAGTGTAATCCTGGTAGGCGGTAGCCATATACATGTAGCCGCGTGCGAAGTCGCCTTCCCACTCACTACTCGGTTGCCACACTCTAAAGCCCTGTGTTCCGTCGCCCACCTTTATGCATCCGTTGTCGAAAGAGGCCGTCTTCACCTCGCCCATGCCGTAGTTGCTCTTCGATGAGTTGGCCTTGGAGTCGCTCGGCATCAGGTTGTACAGGTCCTTGTATGCCTGCAGCTTCGCGCCGCCCCACCAGCTTTTCGGGAACGAATGTTCAATGTTCATGCCCGAGGGACACACTCCCTGTTCTTCGAACTGCACTTGGTTGTTGCTGTAACGGTCAATCACATAACCGTTGTCGTTGTCGGTTGTGTAGAATCCCCACCATGTCGCGCCAGTGCCCTTGCCGTAGTCGAGCACGCTGGCATCCTTTATTATGTTGTGCAGTGCGGTTTTCAGTTCGGCACCTTTCTTGCCTTTCAGCGAGTCGTAGTAGCCGTCGGGTATTTGGGCAAAGGCACTCGTGCCGCTTGCCGCTACTGCCGCAGTGAGCAGCAGAGTCTTCAATGTAGATGTTTTCATTTCGTTTGTTTTTCCTTTCTGTTGCTGCGCTTCAGTGCAACTATGCCTGCAAAGTTAGTCGTTTTTTGTGACACACGCCACAATGTACATGTTAAGTGACGATAAAAAAACAACTTGGTATGATTTACCGTCACTAAAAACGGCGTTATGCCCGCTTCTTTATGCAGCAATGGCGTGCCGATGCCTTTTTGCTGCCGCCCGTTTCGCTTGTTCGAACAATTTTGACTAATTTTGTAGTCATTTAACACATTCAACAATGAAAGCATTAATTGACCGTATCCGTAAAGACGGAAGATGCTACCCGGGCGGAATACTCAAGGTAGACAAGTTTATCAATCACCAAATGGACCCGAACCTCATGAAGCAGATAGCGGTTGAGTTGATACGCCGTTATGCTTCTACCGAAATCAACAAGATTATAACGATAGAGGCAAGCGGCATAGCCCCGGCCATAATGATGGGTTTTCTGCTCGACCTTCCCGTGGTGTTTGCCAAGAAGAAAAAACCGTCTACAATGGAAAACATGCTTTCAACAACGGTATTCTCGTTCACCAAGCAGCGCGAATACAATGTGGTCATTTCAAAAGAATATCTCACTCCTGACGACAAGGTGCTTTTTGTCGACGATTTCCTGGCCTACGGCAATGCCGCCAAGGGCATCATCGACCTCTGCCGCCAGGCCGGATGCCATCTTGTTGGCATGGGTTTCATCATTGAAAAGGCTTTCCAGAACGGACGTAAGGTGATTGAAGACGAAGGGGTGCGTTGCGAAAGCCTCGCAATAATCGACTCTCTCGACAACTGCGAAATAAAACTCAAGGAAGAATGACTGCCGACGGAAAGAAAGATTTGATATACGGCCCCAACGATCGGCCTACCTTGCGCGACACCTCCTTTGCCGCCTTGCAACATTTGCTTGCCATCTTCGTGGCCATAATAACGCCGCCGCTCATCATAAGTTCGGCCTTGAAATTCGACTTAACCACCACGGGCTACCTCGTGTCAATGTCGCTTCTCGTGTCGGGCTTGGCCACATTTGTGCAGAGCCGACGCATAGGTCCCGTAGGCACGGGGCTACTCTGCATCCAGGGCACGTCGTTCTCGTTCATAAGTCCAATAGTCGGCGCAGGCATGCTTGGCATGGTTGACGGCAAGATGGACGTGGCATTGGGATTGAGCTACATTTTCGGCGGATGCCTTGTGGGTGGTGTCGTCGAGGTAGCGGTGAGCCGTCTGCTGCCCTATACGCGCAAGATAATCACTCCGCTCGTGGCCGGAATTGTTGTCACGCTCATAGGTTTATGCCTCATAAAGGCCGGAATAAGGTCGTGCGGTGGAGGTCAGTCGGCCATCGACAACGGCACGTTCGGGTCGGCGCAGAACCTCGGTCTGGCCATTCTTGTGCTTGTCACTATAATATTCTTCAACCGTTCAAGCAACCGTTATCTGCGCATGGGGTCGATAGTAATCGGACTTCTGGTGGGATGCGTTGTGGCCTACTGTCTCGGAATGATCGACTTTTCAAGAATAAGCGGTGCAGGCGGTCTCAACATTCCCGTGCCTTTCAAATACGGATTGCGCTTTGACGTAGGTACAATCGTGGGCTTGGGGCTCATCTATCTTGTCACCGCCGTCGAGGCATTTGGCGACATTACTGCCAATTCGCTCATATCCGGCGAGCCGGTAGAAGGCCCGGTGTTTATGAAAAGGGCGCAGGGCGGAATCCTCGCCGACGGTTTGAACTCGATGCTTGCCGCAGTGTTCAACAGTTTTCCAAATTCTATCTTCGCGCAGAACAACGGCATGATACAGCTCACGGGAGTGGCCAGCCGCTATGTAGGATATTTCGTTGCCGGTGCATTGTTCTTCTTGGGCCTGTTCCCAGTGGTGGGACAACTGTTCTCGCTCATACCCGACTGCGTGCTTGGTGGGGCCACTCTGCTCATGTTCGGCACCGTCGCTGCTGCCGGAATACGCATCATTGCCTCGACAAGCCTCGACCGCAAGTCGGTGCTTGTGCTTGCCATAAGCTTCTCCATGGGCATGAGTGTCGAGCTTGTTCCTGAGATATTGGGACAGATGCCACCCGTGGTGAAGAGCATATTTTCAAGCGGAATAACGACAGGCGGCATTGCTGCAATGATTGCCAACGCATGCATTCGCATTAAGAAATGATGCCGTTTTAGTAATGTTTGGGGTTGCAGTCTTGCAATCTGGTATGCCTGCAACCCCAAACTGCACAAAAAACGTTAAATTACACGACAAAAACGGTGCATGGTGGACGTGCGTAAGAATTTTTGTTTACCTTTGCACTCGCTTTAAGAAAGACGGGTAAGTCTTGCACGGCCAGCTCCCTTCGAATCCTCCAGGACGGGAACGTAGCAAAGGTAGTTGGTTGTAGCGGCGCGATGTAAGTAGCTTACCCACCCGCCTCTTTAGCTCAGTTGGCCAGAGCACGTGATTTGTAATC
>CAVKCP010000116.1:0-7711 GCA_963654815.1 Lachnospiraceae bacterium
CATCCTTTTGGCTGATGGCCACGGTGTAGAGGTAAGGATTCTCGCTGCTCCATGCAGTAAGGTTCGAGAGATTGCTGATAGTCAGCGCTTGGTCGGTGACGGTGCTGCTGCCGCTATAAGAATAGGTGGCGGTAGAGCCTACCTGCGAACCGTTCTTGTCGAGGAGTTTCACCTCGATGATCTTTGATGTGCTGATGCTTGAACGGTTGTCAACGCTCACCTTCACGTTGAGCGTGCCGCTGGTGGCTGTGCTGTTCTGGTTTGAAGCCCAGATGATATGGTCGCGTACAAATACCTTCGGCGTAGCCACGAGATACACGTCGCGGTGGATGCCGCCGAGGTGCCACATGTCTTGTCCTTCAAGATAAGAGCCTGAAGTCCAGCGATAGCAAGCCACGGTGATATTGTTCTCATCGGTAGTGCTCACAGCACCGTCGGTGACGTTGAGGAAGTCGGTGATGTCAAACTCTGCATCGGTGTTCGCACCTTCAGAGTAGCCCACGTATTTGCCGTTGATATACACCGCAATGCCACTGTAAGCACCGTCGAAGTGCACCATGATGCGCTTGTCTGCCCAATCTGTAGGAATGGTGAACGTGCGGCGGTAGATGCCCAACGGGTTGGTGTCGCAATTGCTATTAGAAGCCGCATTGGTTGTCCAAGAAGAGGAATTGGCTGTGAACGGATAGCCTTGGTTGGTGTAGACCGGCGTGTCGTAGCCCGCCATCTCCCATGAGAGGGGCACGCGGATGTTGTCCCAACCCGAGGTGGAAGCCGTGTTGCTGGTGTAAGAAGAAGAGGGGGCAGCGGTGCCGCCGCTTGAGAGGTATTTGAATTTCCAAGTGCCGTTGAGGTTCAAGGTCATGGCCTTGGTAGGTTCAAGCCATGGCTTGTCGTAGTTGGCGTCGGCCTGCATGTCGGCAGTCGTGGCGTAGGGGATGAACGTTGCGTGGGCATCCTCCTTGTACTGACCATAGGAAGAGGGCGTATGCACTATAGAGTAAGTGAACGAACCATGGTCGCCCGAACCGGGTGTGCTGCTGTCGCCACCCGACTCACCGCCACTTGATGAACCGCTTGTAGAAATAAAGCCGAAGGCTGTGGCTGACGACTGCGAAGTGGTACGGCCAAGTTTGCCGCCCGATGTGCCGTCGAAGGTGAGATAGTATATCGTGTTGTTATAATAGGCATAAATATAATAGGTGTGGGCAGTAGCATCTGCCACTGCAAGGTTCCATTCCTGGTTAACGTTTGCCTGTCCACCGTTGTAGTCATTCTCCGACGTCCACTGCAGGGGCATTACGCTGGTGTTGTTGCCCGCGAGGTCGAGTGCCTTCGACGACATCACATTGACGAAGTGGTAGGGATAGGTGGTGGAGTAGTTGCCCTGCTTCACTGTCCACTGCTGACCGCTGGTGCCAGAGGTGAGGGTGGTAAGGGTGATCTGCTCGTCGTTGCTCGTCGTTGTCACGGTGAATGCCAAGGTCGGGTCTGCACCGTAGCAGATGTAGTAGTTGCTGCCGTAGGAGGGAACAACGAAGGTGGTAGTACTCGTAGAACCACCGGAAGAAGAACCGCCCGACGAACTGCTGTCCTCTGTGGTAATAACGCTAATCTCATTATATGTGGCATAACTACGGTTGTCACCCTGCTGCGACCCCACCGAGATGCTGCTGAGTGAGAGCAGACCGCTAAGGGTGCTGGCAGAAACCTTTGTTTCACCATTTACCGCGAGACCCTCGGAGGAGAGTTCCAGTTCGAGCGTGGTGCTTGTAAGCGTAACGGTGGTTTCATTCTTCGTTCCCCCATTCGTGAGGTAGTCCATTACAAGCAAGTTGCTCGACTTGGTGTAGTAGATGTGCAGATTGTAATTTCCCGTGTTCCAGTTGGCGATATCATCACCATAAGAAATGATGTTCTGCAGACTGTAAGTCGTGCCGCAACCGCTGAGGTCGATCTTGGCGTATATCTTCTGCTTGGTCCAGTCGATGCTGGTGGAGTTGCTGAACGTAGATCCGGCTGGAGAGTAACTGCTCCGCAGCGTGGTCTTCGTCTCCGCGCCCACAGCGTTGCCCACCGCCATGAAGAGGAGGGCGAGGAGCAGGAGGGCGTGTGTCTTGATATATGATGTTCTCATAATTCGTTTCGTGGTTTGTTATTTGGTGATTTTCTTTCCGTTCACGATATATACGCCCTGCGGCAGGTCGTCGGTGTCGGCAGTATTGGCCTTAACCTTTTGTCCGGCGGTGTTGAAGACATCGCGCTTCGTGTTGCCGCTGACGGTGATGTCGCTGATAGCGGTGGCTTCGCCGTCGAGACTCCATGCCGAGATGTTGGCTCCGGCGCTGCTGCCGTTGCTCTCAACGAAGTAGGCGCGGAAGCCCTTCATCGCCATGTCCGACACGAGGCAGTACACCTCGTTATTGCGCAGCACATAGGCCTTGGCGGGCGCGGTGGTCTTGCAGAAGCTGGCGTTGAATGTCACCGTTGCGTCGTCGTTGCTCTGCGTCACGGTGCTGGGCGACGACACAAGCGAGGTAACGCCGGTGAATGTGTAATAACCTTCGGTGGGCGCGGCGGCCTCGGTATAGATCAGATATGGCGTGCCGGCCTTCACCTCGCTCACTGATGTGAACTTGAGTGTTGTGGCATCAAGCCCGGTGAATTCGGCCACCTTCACGTTGTCGCCAAACTGTGCCTTGAGCTGTGTGGCGTCGATGTCAAACGGCACGCAGAACGAGTTCCATGCGTTTTGTGTGAGCGTGCGCTTGATCTGCACTGTGGCCACGTTGGCAATGGCTTGTGTGGTGTAGGTGTCGGAGGTTTCGTCGAGCGTTATCACCTGCGTCTCTATGTCTGTTGGCAGCACGAGTTTCCACTGTGCGGAGGTGAAAATGCTCCAAGGCGAGAACGGTTCGGTGGAGAGACGACCGAAAAGGTCGCTCCAATACATATAATAAAGCGCACCCGCATCGCGCGTGCGCACGCCGAGGGTGTAGACGTTTGTCTTGCCGCTCACGGCGGTGAACTTCCACTGGTCGTACTTGCCCGAGGCATTTTCGCCCAGTTCGGGTGTCTGGAAAAGCGATGCCACCACCTTCTTACCGTCGGAGGTGAGGGTGTAGAAATCCTTGTCGGCGGTGGTCGACGTTGTGGGCTGCTCGAGGGTCACGGCCAGATAGGGCGACCCTATCGTGAGCTTGCCGTCGCTGCCCGCGCTCAGATAGCCTTTCTGGTCTACATTGTAGAGGTAGTAGGCCGTTCCGGCGGTGGGCGTCTTGCCCTCGGGCTCGCTGGTCTGCGCCACGGTGGCGGCGCACATGCCTGCAAGCAGGAGCGTCAGAGTAAAAAGTTTTTTCATTTTTTTATTGTTGTTAGTTTTCTTCTTAATTCCATATATCGTCGTTCCATGTCTCGGAATTCTTGTTGGCGTCGATGTCATCGGGGTTTTCGTTTTTCGCTCCCGATTCTGATACAGTCTCATTTTCGTCAACCTTTATTCCGAACTTGTTAATCTTGCCGCTTCCGGCAAGCAGTGCGTGCGACACGTCCATCTGCATCACCGTTGTTGTGGGTTTCAAATAGGTTTGCCGTTTTCTCATAAAAAAATGTTTGTAAGTTTATATTAATTGAAAATCAAGAATGCTTTTTCAATGGCATTTCCGCGTGCACGCGGCACACAAGACATGCGTATTTCACTGTCTTCTCTCAATTGCACCCGCAGGCACAGCCTTTTCTCTATTCTCTCTAATTATCCATCATCCTATACCCCACCCGGCCACTCGTGCCTTTCGGCACACACCGCTACGGGTAAGTTTAGGTTTACAATAGGCTGCAAATATAACCAAAAAACCTCAATCGCTGCAATTAAACAAACATTAATTTTAAAATTATTTAAATATTGCGCCCTTTATTCATAAATTCCACAAAACTATTCGCTTTTTCCGCTACGCGGTCTGAAGTTTTTTTCATTTTAAACAACCGCTTTTTGTTTCAACCTGCTTTCTTTAACCTATTTTCTTTAATAGCTTTTCTTTAACCACTTGGATTTTTTTAACCACTAATTTTACTAATCTCACGAATTTTCTTGCACAGGCACATTCGTGCTAATTCGTCGAATTTGTGGTTCATCATACCAATTGGAGTTATTTTAAACACGAATTTCACTAATCTCACGAATTCTCCGGCACAGGCACATTCGTGCAAATTAGTAGGATTTGTGGTTCATCATACCAATTGGAGTTTTTTAAACACGAATTTCACTAATCTCACGAATTCCTACGAATATCAAATCTTTCACAGACGATGCCTGTAAAAATACAGAAAATCCCCGTCCCTCTGCCGGTGCGCATCCGGCTGTGGTGGGACGGGGATTCAGTCGTTGATGAAATAAATCACTATGCTGTCGGCCTCACTGTGCCTCACCCTCCATCCGGGCGGCAGGCATATATGCGGTTGGTGGTGCAGCATTCATTCGTTGTCGGCAGCCTCCTTGGCGCCGAGTGCGCCGAAGAGGGTGGTGGCTATGGCTATGATTACTTTCAGTATCACTTGCCAGTCGTTGCGGTTTATCTTGCTCATAGTTTTGTTTTTCATGGTTTGTTTAAGGTTGGTGCCGCACTTTTTTCTCTTTGGCGATGCCGTGGGGCGGAGCCGTGCGGCTGCGGCTGCCGCCCCCGGCACTTTGTGACGGTGAAAAAACAAGCCGCAAATAGCATCAAGTGGGTTTTCTACCGTCATTTGGCTCAGCTTATCGCCTGGCCGTCCACCTCGGGCATGTCGTCAGTCGAGGCGGTAGCCTGTGCGGTGTCGGCGGCCTCATCCTCGGCCGGAGTATACACCCCTGCCTCCTGCACGCGCACTCCGGCGAGCAGAGTCTTTACGCGCTTTCCGGCTGAGTCGCTCGTTATCTCGGGCAGGAACACTATGTGCACGCCGCTCACGTTCTTGTTGGCCGTGAAATCCTTCGCCGTCTTGGCGGGCTTGGTGGTGAGACCTATCTTGAACGTTCCGAGCCCGTCGATGCGCACGCGGTTCGAACGTTGCAGCTCGGCCTTCATCGTCTCCGACAGTTCGGCAAGCACTGCCAGAATGTCCGAACGCTTCACGGTGCTGTTGGCCTCCATGGTCTGTGCCAGATCCTTCACGGTAACGGTGTCGCGGTGGGCGGCGCGAGCGTAATACATACCTGCTCCGGTGCCCTTGCGGTTGCTCTTGTAAACTTTGTAACTTACTGCCATAATCAGTTTTCCTTTCTTTTAAAATTTGTTTTTCATGGTTTTTTAAAAATACTCTCTTCTCACGTCGGCCGAACGGAGTTGCATCGGCGCTTCTGCGTCTGATTGCGGTTGCAAAGGTATTGCGCCGCGCAAGCCATGTCAATAGTTGCGCAATATTTTTTTATTTTTTCCTTAAAAAAAATTCGGCAAGGCCCCGTGCGCGGCGGCATCACCTTTTAATAAAGGTGGGTTCTATAAATTTCCACCGTAAATAATCAAATAAAACACGGGTTACGTTTTGTCATCTTGCGGCCTCTTTTCGGCCCAATTCATCTGCTCGTTCAGTCGTATAGCCCGCTATACTCCTTCGCTCGCAGACAAATTGTCTTCGAAAATAGTCTCGCAATCTAACAAAGCTAATTTATAGAACCCACCTAAACACATTTATCAACATCTTATCAACACCTACGGTGCATAACGTGCGGGTTATTCACCGCTCCGCCCTGCCCCACCCCAAGCGTGTTGAAAACCCGCACCCTCGCCAACATCATCCCCACACGCTGCCAACACCTTGACTGGCGGCTTCGCATGCAAACGCCTGTAAACACGGTCGTTTATGTGGATAACTCTATAAAGCATTGCCTGTCAACAGAAAGATATTATTAAAAACGGTGCATAAACCTGTTGAAAACCGCTTCATCCATGCAAAAACAACACTCACAGGACGACAGTTTTCCATATATAAACGCCACATCATACTCATCATTTATTCTTTTCTTTAAATAAATAATAAGAATAATATAAATGAAGTGTTGACAACACACGCAACCAACGGCAGCAGACAAGGCCGCCCTACCCTCCTGTCGGCACATTGCATAGCCCTGTAAGGTAGGGTTTTCAAAATACTAAATAAAATGCACGGTTTTAATATTGTTATAAATGTGCAATTATTTGATTCTCAAAAGAAACACAGCAAATAAAGCCCTGTAAGGGCGTAACAATCCTAGCCCAGGGTGAGGATGGAGCGAAGCTACATCCGTAACCCTGGGTTTAATGTACGGCGGAGCCGGTTGGCCTGTAAGGTCAACACATACCTAAGTGATTGTGCTGACCTTACAGGCCAGCCTTGACAACCAACCGTATACCCAGGGTTACACCGCTTCACTACGTTACGCGGTTCACCCTGGGCTGGGATTGTTACGCCCTTGCAGGGCTTAGTATGTACTCCCACACAAAATTGCTACTACTTTTTTTTCTTAATTTCGAACGCCCTACCTGTAAGTGCGCCACAGGCCGACAGGTTCTGCACATCCTTCCCAAAAGAGCAATGCTAATAGAAATTGTTGAAAACACATATAAAGCATTGCAACACAATCGAAAGTTATCAACATAAGCCGTTGAAAAGTCTGTTGAAAAGCCGTTTATAACCCAAAAACACACCTTGGTTATGCGCATTTCAACACTCCTCTCTCCCTTTCCTGTGCCTTGCCTCACCTGTCATTGCGCACCTGTCAGCAAAACACCTGTACTCCTGCAATCAAATTGCCAACACCGAGAAAAACACGAACAAATTATATAAGATTGTGGAAAACGCCTGTAAAACACTAAACGTCAGCATATAGTTATCAACATCAATTGCGAATAACCCCGTGGATATTGTGTTGGTTTGCGCAGAAACAGGTATTCACACAGGCAGCAAGAAGCAGTTTTACAGGCGGCGAAAGGCATACGCTGCACACCAACTGTCATCGCCTGCACCCACAGAACGCATCCTCATGCCCCACGATGAAGATCGCATAAGCAGACGAGAACGGCAACATTGGGCACGACAATAATCGCCGAGAATGCCAACATTGCGCATCGCGAAAAGTCCGGTGCGTTTTGTTGGCATTCTCGTATGGTGGATAACAAAACATTAATAAACAACGCTTTACCTACTTATCCACAAGTTATCAACACCCTGTTTACGCGCTTTTCCACCCAAAACAGGCAGCAAAGAAACCTTGTTTGCCGCGCAACAAAGCCTGTTTTGGCGTGCTAACAGGACTTCCTTGCCGTGCAACAAAGGCTTCTTTGCACATGCCGGATTGAAAAACGTGCAAAAAATCCTCTCCGAAGCATGAAAATAGGGTGGGAGAGAGCCGCCGTCGGCTCTGGATTGCAACTTGGCGCGGTAAAAGTTTTTTACTTTATTACTATTGCGTATTGCACAAACCACAAGCAGCAAGCAATATAGGTAATGAAACACCGGAACGTATTTACCTAATCCCAACTTGCATGATTTCAAATTAATGTTCGTCAGATTGGTGATATTTGTGGTTAAAATAAATTATTAGTGTCCGGTAAAATATTGGTATAACATTGTAAAACGTGAAATGTCAGTTCTTTATAAGACTTCTGAAAACTCGGGGCTTACTTTTGCGCTTTGCGCGGTTTGCAATCCATTGCCCCTGAAAGGGGCGCATATTATAGGATAGGGGCTTGCCCCTATC
>CAVKCP010000117.1:0-7625 GCA_963654815.1 Lachnospiraceae bacterium
AAATGCGGCAATAGCTCAGTTGGTAGAGCGCAACCTTGCCAAGGTTGAGGTCGCGGGTCCGAGTCCCGTTTGCCGCTCCAAAGCGCGACAAGGCTGCCGCAATGGTGGAATTGGTAGACACGAGGGACTTAAAATCCCTTGGCCAGAAATGGCCGTGCGGGTTCGAGTCCCGCTCGCGGCACCCGCACATCAGCAAGTCGGCAAAACGCAAAAGCACAGGGGCTTGAACAACACCAGTTTGTTCAAGTCCCTTTTTCATTGTTCTTTTTCAGCAATCTTCTTTTGTCAGGCGCGGCGGTAGAGCGTCGTCACGTTGCCGTCATACACCTTGCGCCATGCCACGCGCGTGCCGACGGGCAGTTGCGGAGCCTTAGTTCCGCCGCCAGTAGTGGTGCACGACTCCTCAACACGTATCTCGTCCCATTCGCCCGAGGCTATAAACGAGGCGAGAGTGGCAGCCCCACCCTCCACAAGAAGCGACTGGCAGCCCTCGCCGTGCAGCCAACCGAGCAGCTGCGGCACCACGGGGCGCGTGAAGTCAAGCCCTTCGAAGGCCGGACGGCTACTGTCAATCACTATGCGCCGGGGCGCATCGCCAGTCCAGTGACGCACGTCGAGGCGCGGATGCTCGCGCTCGTCGGTGGTGCGTCCCACCACTATGGCATCGCATTCCGAACGCAGTTTGTGCACAAGCATCTGCGTGAACGGGGTGGATATGGCCGTGGCCCGGCCGTGGTCGTCGAGAAATCCGTCGGCAGTCTGCGCCCATTTCAGTATCACATAGGGCCGGTGCCGCTCGTTGCAGGTTATGAAACGGCGGTTGAGTTGGCGGCACTCTTCCTCGAGCACCCCCACCGTCACCTCTATTCCGGCATCGCGCAGCTTCTTTATGCCGCGTCCCTGCACCTTGGCAAAGGGGTCGATGCAGCCCACCACGGCACGCCGCACGCCCTTGCTCACGATGAGGTCGGCGCAGGGCGGAGTCTTGCCGTAGTGCGAACAGGGTTCAAGACTCACATAAATGGTGGCTTCGGCCATCAGCGGTTCGTCGCATTTCTTCACCGAGGCAAAGGCGTTCACCTCGGCATGTCCCTCGCCGCAGCGCACATGATAGCCCTCGCCTATTATGCGCCCGCGTGCCACTATCACCGCCCCCACCATGGGATTGGGCTTGGCGCGGCGCATGCCCGAGGCGGCGAGTTGCAGACACCGGCGCATATACATCTCGTCGGTCAGTCTCGATTGTTCCTGTTCTTCATTCATTTTCGAAGGTTGTTGCAGCGCGTCAGCGCCCGGTTTGCCGCAGCATTCTGCCTTGGCTGCAGCCGCTTGTTGCACGCTATTGCCATTTATTTGTTTCTCGTTGTTTTCCATGCAGTTTTTCTCAATACTTGAACGAACTTCCGCCGAGGAACTCGCGCAGCAGCGACGTGGGCGGGAGTTTGTCGTAGTCGAGCGTGGTGAAATATTTCAGGAACTTGCGCAGACGGTAGGCTTCGGCATATTCGGCGCAGTTTTCGGGCACCTGTTCGAGCAAGGGCACGGCCTGGGCCTTTATCACTGCAAACTCATAAATCATTGCCGTGTTGAACATCGCGTCGGCGTTTTCCTGGTAGGGGAATATCCACTTGTTCTCGCCCTTGCGCACCGAGGGCCACCGGCGTATGGTGTCGGCAGCCGAACAGCCACGGTATTTGTAGTCGCGGATGATGCGCCGCAGCAGACGGTTGTCGGTTGTGGGGATGTAGTTGTGCTTGTCGAGCAGAATGGTGGTGAGTGCCGAGGCATAGACGCGGTATTTCTGTTCTTCGGGAATCTTGGCCGTGAGCTCGGGATTGAGCGCGTGTATGCCCTCCACCACAAGCACATCGTTGGGCGCGAGGCGCAGGCGATGGCCGCTGGGCTCGCTCTTTCCGGTTTGGAAATTATATTTTGGCAATTCCACCTCTTCGCCGGCGAACAACTGGTTTAGCTGCCGGTTGAGCAAGTCGAGGTTGAGCGCGTAGAGCGACTCGTAGTCGTATTCGCCGTCGGCATCGCGCGGTGTCTTTTCGCGGTCGACGAAATAGTCGTCGAGCGACACGGGCACCGGTCTTATTCCGTTGCACAGAAGCTGTATGGAGAGCCTTTTGCAGGTTGTTGTCTTGCCGCTCGACGACGGCCCGGCAATAAGCACAATCTTCACATTCGGCCTTGCGGCAATCTCGTCGGCAATGCGTGCTATCTTCTTTTCCTGCAATGCTTCCGACACATTAATTATATCGCTCGCGTGCCCCTGGGCCACCGCTTCATTGAACGTGCCCACGGTTGACACGCCGAGCAGTTCCTGCCATTGGTGCTGTTCCTTGAATATGCCGAACATCTTGTCCTGCTTTATCATCTCGCCGAGCCGCGATGGGTCGGCAAGCGAGGGAATGCGCAGCAGCATGCCGTCGTAGTAGGGTTCCAGTCCGAAGAGTTTCAGCTGCGAAGTGTTGGTGAGCAGGGTGCCGTAGAAGTATTCAGCGAAGCCGTCGATGTCGTAGTAGGTGGTGTACATCTGCCCCGATGTCTTCAGGAGCGACAGCTTAGAGTGGGTGCCGCACTGCCGGAACATGTCGATCACCTCCTGTGTGGGGGCTTCGTGGCGGCGTATGGGTATGCGGGCATCTATTATCTGCTGCATGCGCGAGCGCAGACTGTCAACGTCGGAGGCCGTTACGGCGCGCCCTATGCGCAGGTCGCAGTAGTAGCCGTTGCTCACCGGGATGTCGATAACCACCTCGCCGTCGGGATAGAGGTCGTGCACCGCCTTGCAGAGCACAAAGAAAAGCGAACGGGTGTAGGCACGCGAACCCGATGCCGAGTGCATGTCGAGAAACTCAACGTCTTTGTTTCGGTAGACACGGAAGTGCAGTCCTTCGACCTTGTTGTTCACCTTCGCGCTCACCGGACCGTAAGGCATGTCGATGTCCAGGCATTTAAAAATGTCAGAAAGTGTGCTGCCCGTTTCCACTTTTACAATTTTTTTATTATTTTTGCAGCGTATTTGTATCATCTGTTTCATTCTCGTTACAGCGTTAGGATGTTCAACTATTTTTCATGGAAATAGCGGATGTAAAGATACGCCCTTTTTTCGACACGAAATGCAACACCGCATCACAAATTAAATAAAAATATGTCGATTTGGATTTTTTTTAAGATTGTCGGCTCATTGGCCCTTCTCATCTACGGAATGAAGGTGATGAGCGAAGCGCTCCAGAAGATGGCGGGCTCGCAATTGCGGCACATCCTCGGGGCAATGACCACCAACCGCTTCACCGGGCTACTCACCGGTATGTTCGTAACCGCCTCAGTGCAGTCGTCCACAGCTACAACGGTGATGACCGTTTCGTTTGTCAACGCCGGCCTGCTCACGCTTGCCCAGGCCATATCGGTAATCATGGGAGCCAACATCGGCACCACGTTCACCGCCTGGATCATGTCGCTCGGATTCTCGTTCAACCTTCTCGACGCGGTGTTCCCGGCCTTCATCGTGGCCATTCTGCTCATCTACACGCGCCGTCACCGCTACATTGGCGACTTCCTGTTCGGTGTTGCCTTCATGTTCTTCTCCATTGCGCTGCTCTCGCAGACCGGCAATGAGATGGACCTCAGCCACAACCAGTCGGTGCTGCAATTCTTCGGTTCGTTCGACACCAACAGCTATCTCACCATAATCACCTTCCTGCTCATCGGAACAGTGCTCACCTGCATCCTGCAGTCGTCGGCCGCGCTCATGGCCATAACCATGGTGCTGTGCTCGAGCGGCGTGCTTCCGATATATATGGGCATCGCATTGGTTATGGGCGAGAACATCGGCACCACGCTCACGGCCAACCTTGCAGCCCTCGCAGCCAACACCCAGGCGCGCCGCGCGGCCTTCTCTCACCTCGTGTTCAACGTCACGGGCGTGATATGGGTGCTCATCCTGTTCTATCCCTTTATAAATATGGTGTGCCACATAGTGGGCTACGACCCCACAGTGCGCGGCCTCAACGCGCAGAAACTGTCGGTTGTGCTCGCAGCCTTCCACACTTCGTTCAACGTATGCAACACCACGCTGCTCATATGGTTTGTTCCGCAGATAGAGAAATTCGTGCGCACCGTGATAAAGCCGCGCCGCGTTGACGAGGAAGAGGATTTCCGCCTGCGCTTCATCTCGTCGGGCATTATGCAGACACCCGAACTTTCGGTGCTCGAGGCACAGAAGGAAATACAGGCATTTGCCGAGCGCATACAGCGCATGTTCGGCATGGTGCGCGAACTGCTCGGCGTGAAAGACGACGCAGCCTTCACCAAGCTCTTCGCCAGAATAGAGAAATACGAGAGCATTTCAGACAACATGGAGATAGAGATAGCCAACTATCTCGACAACGTTTCCGACGCGCATCTCTCCGACGAAACCAAGGCCAAGATACGCGCCATGCTGCGCGAGATAAGCGAAATAGAGTCGATAGGCGACTCGTGCTACAACATTGCGCGCACCATCAACCGCAAGCTGTCGGGCAAGGAAGACTTCACCGAGAAGCAGTATGAGCACCTGCACCAGATGTTCGAGCTCACCGACGACTCGCTCACGCAGATGAACGTGCTGCTGCAGGGCCGCCGCGAGAACCACGACGCCAACCGTTCGTTCAACATCGAGAACGAGATAAACAACTACCGCAACCAGCTCAAGAGCCAGAACATCAACGACGTGAACGACCACAAGTACACCTACGCCATCGGCACCATGTACATGGACATCGTGTCGGAGTGCGAAAAGCTCGGCGACTATGTGGTGAACGTAGTGGAGGCACGTATGGGCACACGCCAGCGCGAAGCATAAACAAAAAGAATATTATTAGTGTCCGATAAAAACTTTGCAACCGGCAAGTCCCGTAGGGACGACAGATTATAGCGCAGGGGCTTGCCCCTGCGTTTATTTATTTCAAGAATTTTGCCCCTGTAAGGGGCGAATAATTCATTGTAATATTAAGGTGGGTTCTATAAATTCCCACCGCAAAACAAGAATTAATATAACGGGTTGCGTTTTGTCATCTTGCGGTCTCTTTTCGGTCCAATCCGTCTGCTCGTTCAGTCGTATAGCCCGCTATACTTCTTCACTCGCAGACAAATTGTCCTCGAAAACAGCCTCGCAATCTGACAAAGCCAATTTATAGAACCCACCTTAAAATATACGCCCCTTACAGGGGCAAAAAATGGTATGCTTTGATAGATAGGGGCAAGCCCCTATCCTATATTATGCGCCCCTTTCAGGGGCTATGGGCAGCAAATCCATGCAATGAACGGAAGTAAGCCCGTGTTTTCTGAAGGCTTACAAGGAACAGACATTCCACGTTTTACAATGTCAGACCCATATTTTAGCGGACACCAATAAAAGAATATACTATTTACTCGACTTAAAAAGAAGCCTTGTTTGCATGCCAAACAAGGCTTCTTTCGTTTACAACAAAGGCTTCCTTGCAATGCAAAGAAGCCTTGTTTGCGATTGGGGCAACGCGTGCTTTGAAATGCACCGCCGCCATCCTGACTGAAATGCACCGCACCGGTGCGTATGACATTGCGGCATTATATCTTTCCGCCGTAGCACAGGTCGCCGGCATCGCCGAACCCAGGCACAATGTATTTGTGCTCGTTCAGCCCCGGGTCAACCGCTGCACACCATATCGTGGTGTCTTCGGGGAAGGTGCGGCGTATGTGTTCTATGCCCTCGGGAGCAGCCATCACGCAGGCCACATGCACCTTGCGCGGCGTGCCCTTGGTGAGCAATGCCTTGTAACCCATTTCCATCGAACCGCCGGTGGCAAGCATCGGGTCGGCAATGATGAGCGTGGCACCGTCGAGGTCGGGCGTGGCGAGATACTCCACATGTATGCCCACCTTGGTGTGCGCCTCGTCTTCATACTCGCGGAAAGCCGAGACGAAGGCGTTGCCGGCATGGTCGAAGATGTTGAGGAAGCCCTGGTGGAAAGGCAGTCCGGCGCGGAATATGGTGCCGAGAACGAGCCTGTCGGTGGGGATGTTCACCTTGGCCACGCCGAGCGGAGTCTCCACTTCACGCTCCTCATAGCCGAAAGTCTTGCTCAACTCGTAGGCCATGATTTCGCCCACGCGCATGATGTTGTTGCGGAAGAGCAGACGGTTCTTCTGATAGTCCTTGTCACGCATCTCAGCCATATACTTGTTGATGATGGAGTTGGTCTTGCTGAAATCTATAATTTCCATGTGTATTGTTGTTAATTGTTGATTGTCGGGGCAATGCCTTTTCGTTGGTCAGCACATATACAAAAAGTGCGCCCCGGTGGCCGAAGCGCTGCTTTAACCGTGCAAATTTACACATAAATCCCCACAATCGTGCCGACAACCCGAGTGCAAACACCCGGCGGCACGCTTTTTTGCGATGTTTTAACACACCGGGCGCACGCCACCGCCCGCACGCGGCGCTTCGCCTGACATTCCTTTTGCGCCAAACAAAAGTTCCAATCTGCCACATCCAAATTGCAATCCACCCACAGGTGCAAGACTTTGCAATATTTTAACATAAAAAACATTGCGTGTAGGCAAATTTTATCATCCATAAATGGCGTTATCTTATAGTTTTTCCCTAACTTTGCGGTGGTAAACGAAGATGTCAGGATGCAATCCCGGCATTCTCCCATGCCAACATTTTTATGCAATAAGAACAATGAAAGTCGCCGTGCAGAAACAACGGCCCCAACTAGGCAAGAGCGGAGCACGGCCTGCGGAAATTGATTCATTAATCACTATTCTAAAATATTTTTATAAAAATGGCAAAGTTTGATAAGTCAGTTTTAGAGAAGTACGGAATTACAGGTACTACCGAAGTGCTCTACAATCCGTCTTACGAAGTGTTGTTCAACGAAGAGACCAAGGAAGGCCTCGAGGGCTTTGAGGTAGGTCAGGAGACCGAGCTCGGCGCCGTGAACGTAATGACCGGTATCTACACCGGCCGTTCGCCCAAGGACAAGTTCATCGTTGACGACGAGAATTCGCACGACACTGTATGGTGGACTTCAGAGGAGTACAAGAACGACAACCACCGCGCCTCTAAGGAAGCATGGGCTGCCGTTAAGGAAATAGCCAAGAAGGAGCTCTCCAACAAGAAGCTGTTCGTAGTTGACGGCTTCTGCGGAACACACAAGGACACCCGCATGAAGGTGCGCTTCATCGTCGAGGTAGCATGGCAGGCACACTTCGTGACCAACATGTTCATCCGTCCTCAGAACGAGGCAGAGTTCGACCAGGAGCCCGACTTCATCGTTTACAACGCATCAAAGGCTAAGGTTGAGAACTACAAGGAACTCGGTCTGAACTCTGAGACAGCCGTTGTGTTCAACGTTACAAGCAAGGAGCAGGTAATCATCAATACATGGTACGGCGGCGAGATGAAGAAGGGTATGTTCTCGATGATGAACTACTTCCTCCCCCTCAAGGGCATGGCTTCGATGCACTGCTCTGCCAACACCGACATGAACGGCGAGAACACCGCCATCTTCTTCGGCCTCTCTGGCACCGGCAAGACCACTCTGTCTACCGACCCGAAGCGTAAGCTCATCGGCGACGACGAGCACGGATGGGAC
>CAVKCP010000118.1:0-7566 GCA_963654815.1 Lachnospiraceae bacterium
GTAGGCATTTTTATGTTTGCGTCACCCTGAGTCACCCAATTTAAACATCTAACTCGCTGATTTTCAATGTGCGCTATGTAATGGCGTAAGAAAGTGATGAAGTCAGGAAATGGACGAGATTATAGTATAGAAAGCCCCAAAACAATGGCTTTCCGCAATACTAAAGAAGCGTGGCTCTGCACCAGCAAGTGCGAAGCCACGCTTCTTCCGTTTAATAAAACAATGTCAGATGACGACGGCGGTGCCGCTGCATGCCACCATAAGCATGGAGCCCGACGCGCCAATAGCTTCATAGTCGAAGTCGATACCCACCACCGCGTTGGCGCCAACACGCTGTGCGCGCTCTGCCAACTCGTCGAGTGCAGAATCCTTTGCATTGCGCAGCACATCCTCGTAAGCACCGCTGCGGCCTCCGAAAAAGTCGCGCAGATTTGCCATGAAATCCTTGATGACATTGGCACCAACGATAACCTCACTGGTCACCACGCCGCGATATTCGCGTATCGGACTGCCCTCGACAGTGGGAGTTGTTGTAAGCAACATAACGTTTCCTCCTTCCAATTATTTCTGTTTGTTCTGGCAGCAAGACTTTTTAGCGGCTTTGCAGCCGTCCTTCTTTGCTTTGCAGCTTTCTTTTGCAGCCTTGCACTGTCCTTCGGCAGAGCCACAACCTTCTTTTGCCACCTTGCATTCCACCTGCATCTCGGCACACTCACCATCCTTTTCTGGACATTCCTGCTTGACCTGTTTAGCTCTGCAGCACGATTTTTTCTGTGCGCAGCAGCCTTTCGAAGCCTTGCCGCATGCGGCGGCAGCCTCTTTCTTCGATGCCGTGTAGCCGAATTTCGAGAAAGCGGCAATGATATTGCTTTCCGAAGTCTTGTCGGCATCATACTCCACAGTCACCTTCTGATCTGCAATGTCGGTGTCGATTTTCTTCACGCCTTTCTCAAATTTCAAGTTACCCTTTATTTTGTTTTCGCAACTCTCGCAGTGCATTACCGGCGAAGTGGTGAGCACTACAGTCTTGATGTCCTTGGCGTTGGCAGCCATTACAGTGCCAATCATCGCCATTACAAGCAAAATTCTTTTCATTTCTGTTTTTCTTTTTAGCGTTGTTCTTTTGTTTTCAATAATATCAAAGCGGCAACACCCGCAGCATGCAAATGCAAAACGAGCGCAACGAAAGCTTGCTTTCTGATTGCCGAGTGCAGCCTATCTTATGCAAAGATAGTGCAAACGAGCGCAACGAAAGCTTGCTTTCCGATTGCCGAGTGCAGCCTATCTTATGCAAAGATAGTGCAAACGAGCGCAACGAAAGCTTGCTTTCCGATTGCCGAGTGCAGCCTATCTTATGCAAAGATAGTGCAAACGAGCGCAACGAAAGCTTGCTTTCCGATTGCCGAGTGCAGCCTATCTTATGCAAAGATAGTGCAAACGGCTGTATATCGGCAAATTATCCCGCGAATTTTAAGTTACGTTATAATCTTCCGAAATTAATTCTTACTCCTGCATAGAACATAGCTCCGTGCATCGGTCCCCACACCATAGTGGGTTCAAACCCTGCTGCCCAGGGGTTGGCATAACCGTAGATGGGATGTTTCTGGCGGTAGCCCGTAAGGTTCTCGCCACCCACATACACCGAGAAATGGCGGAACCATCGCGTAGCCTGTGCGCTCAGTTGTGCGAAAGTAGGGAATGTGCGTTCCCACGACTCGCTACCGTCTTGCGCCACACGCGGTGTTGGCATGCGTCCGCCACCGTTGAGCTGCAACGTGGCATCAAACTGCCAAAGACCGAGCGGTGTCTTGTATGAAGCGGTGAGCAGTCCCTTGTATTTTCCCGTAAGCGGTTTGTCCATAAGCACTCCGCCGTAAGTAGCCTTCACAATATTGCGGCGGTAGGCCGCAGTAAACGTAAGTCCGTCGATCGGCTCATAGCTCGCATCTATTTGGAATGTGTGCGAATAGCTGCGTCCCACGAGGTTGTCGATGATTATGCTTGTGACATCGGTGTCGAAATCCACCTCCACCTGGTTGCCGAAGCGCGTGTAATAATATTCGGCATTCACCGTGAGCGAACGCTTGCCCAACGGTATTGCCAAAGCCGCGCTCACCCCATAGTTCCACGCATTCTCCTGCTTCAGATTGTCGCCTACGGTCAGTGTGCGTCCGCTTGCCATGAGATAGTTGTTCTCGGCAAGCGCATGCACGGTGCGGTAGCCCTTTCCGGCCGACGCGCGCAAGGCGAGAATGTCGTTGGCCTGCCATTTCAGATGCACGCGCGGAGTTACAAACGTGCCGTAAATGCTGCTATGGTCTACACGCAGCCCGGCCATTGCCGTGAAGCGGTGGTTCAGGTCGAAGGTGTATTGCGCGTAAGCCCCCGGCACAGTTTCCTTTTCCACGAGCCGCTGCCTACCCTCTTCGGCGTTGTGATTCAGTCGGTATGTCTGGTCAAGATAGTCGTGGTTTAGGCTAAGCCCCACCGCAAGATTGTGCATCTTGGTGAAATCGGTTTCGAAGAGCAGTTGTGCATAGGCATTTTTCTCGTTCACATAATATGCCTTTTGGCCGTAAGCCGCATCCTGACGGTGCATTGCAGCCGATGCCATAAGCGCCACACTGGAGTTGTGCTCACGGCTCAGCACATAGGCATGCTTCATATAAGCCTCATAGCGGTCGGTTTCGATGCCTATCTTGAATAGCTTGTCGGTTGTGGCATGGTGGTGTGTAAGCTGTCCGCCAGTGCGCTGTTCGTCGATCAGCGACACCCCGCCGTGGAATATGTAGCGGTTTCCCAAATAGGCCCATCGGTTCTGCAGGTTATACTGCTTTATGCCTGGCATGTCCTGAAACGTGTCGCCGTTGTCGTCGTGGTGTCCCCATCGGTTCTCGAAGTGCGCCAGAATCTCGCTGCTCAGCCGTGGGTTGAGATGCACGTTGGCATCGGCATTAGCCTCGAAGCGGCGTTCGGAGTCGCCGTAAAGGTTAACGGTAGCCCCCTGTTCGTCTTCGGGTTTCAGATACTCCACGTTTATCTGTCCGGTTATTGCCTCGTAGCCGTTGCGCACCGAGGCGTTGCCCTTCGACACCTGTATGCTCTTCATCCACGGCCCTGGCACATAGCCCAAGGCGTAGGGAGCCGACGCGCCACGGAAATTGGGAAGGTTTTCGGTGAGCATCTGCACATAAGTGCCGCTCAGTCCGAGCAACTTTATCTGCCGTGCACCGGTTGTCGCGTCGTTGTAGTTGACGTCTACCGACGGATTGGTGACGAAGCTCTCGCCGAGATTGCAGCATGCCGCCTTGAAAAGTTCGTCCTTGCCTATGAGCTGTCCGTTTACCGCTCCCTTGGCGCGTGTTATACCCTTGCGCCGCTGAGTCACCTCAACGCCTTTCAGATGCTGCTCGGCAAAAGGCGCGATCGTGTCGTTTTGTTCTGTATATGTGCCGGAGGTCTGTGCCGACACGGTTGTTGCCGACATCGAAACGATGCCTGCAATGATTATTCCTATGTTCATTATAGTTTTTGTTGCGTGTTAAACATACGTTTGATTTTCAATTATTTGCATTGCGGCGCACGACAAGCGAAGCCGCAATAATTGCCTTTCGCCATTGGTCATGGCTAAGCGAACAGAAGAAAATCAGATTGTCAACACGCGGATGAACGAAAGATAACGCCGCCAAGGCGGCCCGTTCCACAATATGCACGGCCGTGCGTCGGCCCTCTTCAATGGCTTGCCCCACAAACCGACGGCAAGCCACAAGGTAGCTACCAGTGCCCAAACACTAACCGAGCAAAGGTCGTAGGCGTTGTCTGCCACACGTGTTGTGGGCGACAGCTTCACGATTTCAACGCTCATGCAGCCGCTTTTCTGCACACGGCAATGATCAGAAAACACATCGTGTTCGGCACCGCAGCAGTCGGGCTCCAGCTCGACATCCTCGCATCCCGAGGCCACGCAGCATCCTTCATCGGCATCGGCGTGGGTGGCAAGAGCCTCAACGTCGCCTGTGTGCAAGCAATGCAGCACGGCAATGCCCACTCCGGTCCAAACCAACAGGAGCGACATGGCGAGAGTCAGCAATATGTAAGCAAAGCGTTTCATCGTGATGCAAAAATACAAGAAATTGCCGAGAGCGGCAAATAATAGGCGCAACAACACAAAATGTCGTAAATCGCGGGAGAAAAATCATAACATTCTGCCGCCGCAAAAGCCGTAAGGTGCGCTTGCACGGCGGCATGAACGGTCAGCCCACGGTTATCTCGCCCGAACCGTAGCAGCGGTGATGATCGGCATCGTAGACCACACAGAACTGTCCGGGAGCCACGCCCTGTATCATTTCCTCGGCATGCACTATGAATGTGCCCTGCCCAGTGCGTTCCAACACGGCAGGATGATATTCGGGCGTGTGGCGTATCTTGAATGTGACGCGCGCCGATGTGCCAGGCTCGCCCCAAGGGTCGAGCGTGAGAAAGTGGAAATCGTGTATGGGGAAATCGCGCCTGTAGGCAGTGGCAGGCTCAAAACCTTTCGACACGTAGAGCACATTGGCCGCAACATCCTTGCGCACCACATACCACGGTCCTCCGCCGAAACCGAGCCCATGCCGCTGCCCAATGGTGTGAAACCACAGTCCGCGGTGCTGCCCTATCCGGCGTCCCGTTTCCAGTTCAAGCACCTCGCCGGGGTTCTCGCCAAGATAGCGGCGTATGTAGTCGTTGTAGTTTATCTTGCCAAGAAAGCAGATGCCCTGCGAGTCTTTGCGGCGCGCATTAACGAGATGTTCACGCACTGCAATCTCGCGCACCTCATCCTTCATGTAGTGTCCTATGGGAAACAGAGCCTTGCGCAACTGCCAGTCGTATATCTGCGCAAGGAAATCGGTCTGGTCTTTCACCGGGTCGGGACTGGTTACGAGCCATTTTCTTCCGTCGCCGTCGGTTTCGGTCTGGGCATAATGTCCCGTGGCTATGAGGTCGTAGTCATGCCCCATTTTCTCGTCGAAGGCTCCGAACTTTATGAGTCGGTTGCACATCACATCGGGATTGGGCGTGAAACCATCCCTCACCTTGTCCATGGTGTAGCGCGTCACCTTGTCCCAATACTCGCGGTGGCAGTCAACCACGTCGAGCTTGCAGCCGTAGCGGGCCGCCACGGCGGTGGCCATCTCGAGGTCTTCCTCGCTGGTGCAGTCCCATTCTTCGCTTTCCTCGGGACCAATCTTTATGTAGAAGCAATCGGGATGAAGCCCCATTTGGGCAAGTTCATACACCACCACCGAACTGTCAACACCTCCTGAGAGCAGCACGGCAATGCGCTTTCCGTCTAAGTTTACGTTGTCGTTTGTAATCATGCTTACAAAGTTAATGCAAAATAAACGCTTGGCAAAACGGGCAAGCGTTTTTCTTTTCAGTTTGCCAAAGCGTCGCATGCAATGTGCCGCACATGACCCGCGTGCGTGCACCGGCCGAGATACACGCGTGCAACATACGCGGCACGCACGCTTTGCAGCCGCCATACGCGGCAAACCAGGCCCGCGCCATGAAACGGGGAAGCCCCAAAATTTAACTAAATGCGTTAAATCTGCGCCTCGGAAACAATTGAAAAACAAGAGGAAAAGAGAGTTTCTACCGTTTAAGTGAATTTAGACTGATACAGAAAGTGTTGCAGATGCTGCATCGGACGCTAACAAACATTTACAGAAACCAAGACTTGGTTAAACCGCCAAACAAGCTATGGCGCGTTTAACCCAAAGTCAGAGTGCCGCCACGTTGTAGTAATACACCACAGGAGCCAGCATCAATGCTATGATGAGACAAATGAGGATGAGAAGCACTATAGTTGTCATGCCGAACACAAGGGCGGCATAACCCATTGCCTTGAACCATGACAAGCGGTAGATGCCACGATAAGCCCATGCTATATAGAACAAGGGAATGATTTCAAGAAAGTCGATGAAGGCAAAGAGGGCATACAGATAAGCGAATATGACATAGTGCTCCATGAGCGTGAGCCGCCGCCCGTAGAATTTGCGTTTGCGGAACACAAAATAGGATATTGAGCCGAATATGGGGAACAGGGCAAAGAGGGTGATCGACGTGTCGCTCGTGAGTTTTTCCTTCACCACGCCCAATACAGCTGCTGTGTGGCGATGATTGCCAAGAGCGTGCGACGTGTTCCAACGGTCGTATGCCTTGCGCACATCTTTATCTTTGCTGGCCTCCTTCAATATTTCTTTTTCCACGAGCCTGTCAAGCTGCCCCATTACGGTGTCATTTTCCTTTTGCTGACCGTTGTGGGCTATGCGCCCGAAGATGCCGGAGCACAGAGCCGCAATTGAAACGGCTATAAGAAATGTGCTCACCGGGTTTTGGTAGAGCACGCGGTGGCCACGGAAATAGTCGCGTATCATGTAGCCGGGGCGCAGCGCAAGATTTATTATCGTCCTGATGAAGTTGCCCGACAACTGCGGATAAGCCTCGCGGAAGGTTTTAAGAAGACGCGGTTTGCCTTTGCCCGCAGCGCGGTGCTGTCCGCAGCGTGGACAGTAGTTGCCACTGAACACGTGTCCGCAATGGCTACAGGTGGTAATTTCGCGCGACACGGGCGATGTGGGCAATCCCCGTTCAACGAACACCTGCAAGCGTCGCCAACTGCGGTGAAGCTTGTTGGCGGCCTTTTTTGCCATGCTGACTATTCTTTTCATTTAAAGTAGGGAAATGGTGGTTATTGCACGCTGTCAGTCACTTCTTCCGACGAGGTTTCTGTCATCTTGGTCTGTTGACGCAGGGCTTTGCGCAGACTGTGCACTTTAAGTGAATTGACACACTCCACCACTCCATAAACAATGAGGCTCCACCCTATCACCAAAAGCGGTGCGCTTGCAATGGCCTTGGGATAGACAATGGCGAGCATTCCCACAAGCAGCATGATTGAGGGCATTATCCAGAAGAAGATGCCTATGCGGGCGAAACGCGCTGCCGAAGCCAATGTAACAAACTGCCCCACGGCCCCGAGAATGAGAATGGCGGAGAGAATGTAGATGAGACTTGTGGTGAACGTGCCGGGCATAAGCGCAAGAATGAGTCCGAGAATCATGCTTCCCAGTCCGACGAGGGGAAACTGTGGGCGCATTCCGCTTATCAGCCGTCCGTCGGCGGCATACACCTGCGGATCGTCTTTCTGCCGTCGGGCTGCGAAATAGGCAGCGCACGAGGCAATGCCCGATAGAAAAAACAAGATGCCTATGGCTATCGTAATCCATGTAACCGTCTGCTCGCGGTATCTCACGAGCAGCGCTCCAACAATAACGGCGCATACTGCGCGCATGAGCGAACTTTGTAATATTTTCATGTCTGTTTTCTTGTTGTTAAATTTGCCCGATTGTCTGCCGTGTTCTGCTTGGTTTCCGGCAGAACGCAGCAAGCAAGTGCAAAATTACTGAATGTTTTCGTAAAAGTGCTTCTCCGGAGTTCTTAAATTCAAATTACGCTGTTTGATTGTTATCTTCACTTGAAAAAACACGCATTAAAATTTGCATAATTATATATATATTTATA